>NZ_JBBMFE010000001.1:0-522469 GCF_040096155.1 Laedolimicola intestinihominis
TCTAACACAACCGGCCCCGCCGCGGCGGCGTCTGTTCTTCTTGCGTTTATCTGTGGTTTGGCGGTGTATCAGACCATGGGTTTTGTGTACGCCATTGCCGACGACGTGATTATGCGGGATATTGCGTCCGGAGCCTTTACCGGGACGCCGGACGGTCATCTGTTTTTTGTGCAGTACGCGCTGGGACGGACGATAAGTAGCCTGTACCGGATAAACGGCAGGGCAGACTGGTACGGCTTTTTTATGGCGGGCGCTGTATTCTTAAGTCTGGCAGCGATTCTTTACCGGGGTCTGGCAGCAAAAAAGAGCTGGAAATGGAAAGGTGTGTACTGCGTGGGCGCAGTCGGCGTGACGCTTACGGCCCTGCTTTCTCATGCGGCGCAGTTTGAGTGGACCATCAGCGCAGCGGCATTGGGCGCGGCGGCTTTGTTCCTTTATGTGTCCGCGGGGCGGCGTAAAACCGGTCTGGCCGACGGCGTATGGATCTGGATGCTTCTGATACTGACCTATGGGATCCGTTCAGACGTGTTCTTTATGGTACTGCCCGGTTTTGGTCTGGCTTTTCTGTGGAAAGCGTTTCAGAAAAATGAGAATGGAAATAAATGGAAAATAAATTTCCGGGAACTGCTGCTTCCGGTTCTGGTGTTTTTCGCCGTCGGTCTGCTGTTCCTGGTGGAGAAGAAGGCTTACAGCGGTCCTGAATGGGCGGAATTTCAGCGGTTCCAGAATGCGCGCTCGGAGGTTTATGATTATTACGGAGTGCCGGCCTATGAGGCGGATCCGGAATTCTTTGATGGACTTGGGATCAGCAGCGAGGAGGTACGGGCCCTGCGTCACTATGCCCTCTATCTGGTAGACGGCATGGATGCGCAGATGATGGAGAAGTTAAGCGTCGAAGCGCGGCGGCAGACAGACGGAGAGCCTGGCACAATGGCGAAAATAAAAGCGGCGGTAAAGCTGGCCGCGGAACAGTTCTTTTCTCCGGAATATCGGAACGTCAGCCTGTCGGTGGCGGTATTTTTCCTGCTGGCCGTGATATTGCTATGGAAACGGGAAAAACGGCTGTATCCTCTGCTCCTGTTGTACCTGTGCGCTCATGGCCTGTTGTGGCTGGCTCTGGGATACGCGGGACGGCTGCCGGAGCGAGTGGCATTTTCCCTGCATCTGGTGATGCTGGGGGCTTTTGGTGGTCTGTTTACGAGTCTTTGCGAAAAAGAGGAGGATCAGTGCCAGTGGCTTCGCCCGGTGGCCGGAATTCTCTGTATTCTGTCAGTCCTTACCGTGCTTTTGCAGTGGCAAAGCTCCACAGTCAGCAACCGGGAGAAGCTGGCCCTGGACAGCAGCTTTCAGACCTTTAAGAATGCATGCAAGGAAGAAACGGAAAAGCTCTATTTTATCGAAACCTATATGGCGGAGCCGGTGGGCGGCGCCCGGGTCGTGACCAATGGCAATTTCGCCCTGAACCGATGTCTGACCTTTGGCGACTGGTATACGGATTCCCCGCTGGATCAGAAGCGTTTCATGTCGCTTGGCGTGAAATCAGTGGAGCAGACCCTGTTTACCGATGAAAACGCGTACCTGGTGGCGCGCGATGTGGAGGATCCGGGCTTTCTGGCTTCCTGGCTTGCCTGGAAGAAGCCGGGGGCAGAGCTTACACTCACCGAAAATCGTGAGATAGACGGAAGAATGTACTATTTTTATCAGATACAGGAGTGAAACAGATGGACATAAGGACGAAAGGAGAAATGAACAGAGGATGGCGCGTCTTCGGCGCGATGCTGGCGGCATGTTTACTGACAGGCTGCTGGTTTCTCTTTGTATACAAAACCGTTCCCTTTATCTATGACATCAACGATGATGTGGCCATGCGGAATGTGGCGGCGGGCGTCATTACCGGCTCGCCGGACGCCCATCTTCTGCATATCAAATATCTGCTGGGCCTGGTGATAAGCGGTCTCTATCAGTGCTTCCCGGGGCTGGACTGGTACGGACTGACCATGATTGGCGTAGTGCTGCTGTCCTTTGCCCTCTGCCTGTACCGCGGTCTGGTATCTGAAAAAGGGATTTTCTGGAAAATCATATATGCGGCGACGGCATTGCTCCTGATGACGGCCCTGGGAACCCAGCATGTATCGGCGTTTCAATGGACGACGGCGGCGGGCATCGCGGGCGCGGCGGGCATCTTCCTGTTTTACACGGCAGGGGAAGGACCGGACTGGCAGATCCGGATGGAAGAAGGAATCGCGGTATTTCTGGTTCTGGTATCGCTCCTGATTCGTGACGACGTCTTTTTCATTACCGTTCCGGCAGCAGCCCTGTGTTTTTTGTGGAAATATGCCGCAAAAGGACAATGGAAATGTGGAAAAGTCACATTTCCGTTCCGCCTGAAGCACCTGTTTGTGCCGGCGGCGCTGGCAGTGGGCGTCCTGGTGATTCTGGCAGTGGAGGCCTTTGCCTACCGTTCCCCGGAATGGAGGACCTTCCGGAAGTATAATACAGACCGGGAAGCCATCATGGATTATTATGGGCTTCAGAATTACGAGACCGACCCGGCCATTTACGACGGGCTGGGTATTACGCCCGAGGAAGCGGAGAATTTACAACGCTATTCCCTGTATCTGGCGGACAATTTGTACCCGGAGAAAATGGCGGCGCTGGCCCGGCATGAGAAGGAGGCTTATACGGCTTCCCATCCGCTGAAGGAGCGTCTCTGTACAGCCTTTACGGAAATTTATGAGCATTTTACGAAGGATACCTATCATCCGGCCAATCTGATTGCCATCGCGGTCATTGCCCTGGGGCTTGCGCTCTGCGCGGCACGCTCCCGGCGAAGCCTGGGGTTGGGTTTAAGCTTTCTGGTGCTCTGGTTCGGTTACTGGGGCTATCTGGGCTACCGGGACCGTCTGCTGGAGCGTGTGGGCTTTGTGCTGTATTTTATGGCAATCTTCTTGTTCCTGGGAATCTGGTATCGGATTCAGGTACTGGGGGAGAACGACGACGGAACGGAGCGGCAGACAGACAGCGTGGGAAAAATCTGCCCCGGCAGCATCGTACTGACCTTCGGGATCTTTTGTGTCCTGACCCTGACGGCCGCGAACACCTGGCGGAGCGTGCAGTCTTACAATACAGGCCGCCGCGACTACAACCTGGAATTCCTGGATGTGAACCGCTACATGGCAGAGCATCCGGAAAATGTCTACTTTATGACGACCTTTTCCATTGAAACCTATACGGATAATTTTACCGTAAAGCGGGATTTCACCTTCAGTAACCTGCTTTCCGTGGGCGGCTGGCACACCTTCTCCCCGCTGGAAAACGCAAAGTGCGCGAAGCTTGGCATCACCGATCCGAAAAAGGATATTGTGACAAAGGATAATGTCTATGTGATTTCCCTGGAAAATATCAATCTGCGTTATATGGATCGATATTTTGAAAGCATTTACGGCGGGCAGTACCGGGGCAGAGAGCTGGCAGATACGCTGAATTACGGAGAGCAGAATTTTGAGGTGTATGATTTTACGGCGGAGGAGTGAGAAACGATGATTGGATTTAATGTAGCGCCCTTTACGGGAAAAGAATTTGATTATATCAGAGAGGCCATTTCCGCGGAGCATATCTGCGGTGACGGCATGTTTACGAAGAAATGCAGCGCCTGGATCGAGGAGAAGACCGGAACGGCAAAGGCTCTTCTGACCACTTCCTGCACCCATGCCACGGAGATGGCGGCATTGCTTCTTAATATTCAGCCGGGCGACGAGGTCATCATGCCGGCCTATACCTTTGTGTCCACAGCGGACGCGTTCGTGCTGCGGGGCGCAACGCCGGTCTTTGTGGATATCCGGCCTGATACCATGAACATGGATGAGAAGCTGATTGAGGCGGCAATCACAGAGAGGACGAAAGCCATCGTGCCGGTTCACTACGCGGGTGTGGCCTGTGAGATGGATACGATTATGGAGATAGCGAAAAAGCATCATCTGGCGGTTGTGGAGGACGCGGCCCAGGGCGTCTGCGCCTGGTATAAGGGACGGGCTCTGGGGACCATCGGTGATTACGGCTGCTACAGCTTCCATGAGACGAAGAACTTTTCCATGGGAGAGGGCGGTGCACTGCTGATTCGGGATCCACAGCAGATTGAAAACGCGGAAATTCTGCGGGAGAAGGGAACTAACCGTTCCAAATTTTTCCGCGGACAGATTGATAAATATACCTGGGTGAACTATGGAAGCTCCTATCTGCCCAGCGATATGAACGCAGCCTATCTGTGGGCTCAGCTGGAAGCGGCAGATCGCATCAATGGGGACAGAATGAAAACCTGGGATTTATACTGGGAAATACTGGAAAGCCTGAAAGAAGCGGGAAGGATTGAGCTTCCCTTTATTCCGGAAGGCTGTGAGCACAACGCGCATATGTTCTGGGTCAAGGCGGCAGATCTGGAAGAACGTACCCGGCTCATTGCCTTTTTGAAGGAGCAGGGAATTCAGACGGTATTCCACTATATTCCGCTGCACACGGCTCCTGCAGGCCAGAAATTTGGCCGTTTCCATGGGGAAGATCGATACACAACAAAGGAGAGCGAGCGGCTTCTGCGGCTTCCGTTGTACTATGGATTAAAGGAAGAACAGGTACGCTTCATAGCGGAAAAGGTAAAAGAATTCTATGGAAAATAAGAAAAAAATCGTCATAATCGGCGCCAACAGCTTCCAGAATCCGTTGATTTTGAAAGCAAAGGCCCTGGGCTATGAGACCCATGTATTCGCATGGCAGGACGGTTCCATCGGAGAGCGGACTGCCGATCACTTTTATCCCATCAGCATCGTGGAACGGGACGTTATCCTGGAAAAATGCAGGGAGATACAGCCCGACGCAGTGGCTTCCATCGGCTCCGATCTGGCCATGCTGACGGTCAACTATGTGGCCGGGAAGCTGGGGCTGCCCTGCAACAGCATGGAATGTACGGAGATCTCCACAAATAAATATGCCATGCGGAAGGCCTTTCGGGCAGCGGGCGTGCCGGTGCCGGGCTTTTACGAGGCGGACGCGGAGACAACAGCGGCGGATCTGAGCGGACTGAAGCTCCCGGTGATTGTAAAACCCACGGACCGTTCCGGCAGCAGGGGGATAACTAAGGTGGAAGAATGGGGACAACTGTCGGAAGCATTACAGGCTTCGGTGGATAACTCCTTCGAAAAGAAGGCCATTGTAGAAGAATACCTGACCGGTCCCGAATACAGCTGTGAATGCGTCAGCTGCCGGGGAAAGCATCATTTCCTGGCAGTCACAAAGAAGTACACCACAGGAGAGCCCCATTTCATCGAAACCGGCCACCTGGAGCCGGCACCCCTGACAGACGCTCAGAGAGAGGCCATTCAGAAGGCAGTCTTTGCGGGGCTCGACGCCCTGAAGGTGGAAAATGGCGCTTCCCACACAGAATTTAAGCTGGAGGGCGAGAGTGTCCGCATCATCGAAATCGGAGCCCGGATGGGCGGCGACTGCATCGGCTCGGATCTGGTGGAGCTGTCTACAGGCTATGATTTCGTACGGATGGTCATCGACGTGGCGGCGGGACGCGAGCCCTCTTTTGAGAAGGTGCGGGAACCGAAGACCGCGTACATCCATTTTATTTTCACGAAAAAGGATTTGGAACTGCTGGAGAAGTTAAAGAGAGAGATTCCGGAAAAGATACATTTTATCAGCGAGCTTACGGAGGTGCGTGAGGGCACCGTGACGGACAGCTCCACCCGGTTTGGCTATTTTATCCTGGCTTTTGAAAGCCTTACTGAAGCAAAGGAGTATGTAACCTTATGAAAAAGATTTCACCGAAATTAATTCTGGCGCTGCAGCTGGTGGTCATGCTTTACACCCTGTCCAGCGTGGCGGCGAAGATGGCCTCGGGCCAGTCGTTCTTAAGCCTGCCGTTTCTTATCTATTACGGCGTGGAAATCCTGATTCTGGGATTCTATGCCATCGCATGGCAGCAGATCATCAAGCGCTGCGATCTGTCCGTGGCCTATGCCAACCGTTCCATGGCGATTCTGTGGTCGCTGGTCTGGACTGTGATCTTCTTTCACGAGTCCCTGACGGTCAAAAATATCATAGGAGTGCTCATTGTTTTCGCAGGAACAATGATTGTGAACAGCGATGGTGAATAAATATATGCTTCTTCTGGTGGCGTCGGTCATTGTGGCGTCCCTGTCCCAGATTTTACTGAAAAAGAGCGCGTCCAAAACCTATACGTCGGTCATAAGGGAATACCTGAATGCCTATGTGATCATAGGCTATGGCATGATGGTGCTCTCCACGCTTCTGACCGTAGGCGGCTATGCCGGTCTGGAGTACAAGAATGGCGCGGTCATTGAATCGCTGGGCTTCGTTCTTGTGATGATTTTAAGCCGCCTGGTCTTCGGCGAGAAGATCACGAAAAAGAAGCTTCTCGGAAATGTGCTGATTCTTCTGGGGATCTTCGTATTTTACAGTTAAAACATCGGTTTATCGCAGCTGCTGTCCGCAGTCACAACCTGACGGATGGTGTACTGGGGCGCGTTGTTGATGCTGATATAGATACGGCCAATGTATTCGCCGATCATACCCAGCATAATCAGAATCAGTCCGCCCAGGAAAAAAATGGAAGCAATAATGGAGCTCCAGCCCATCTCAATGGAGCTGTCTACCAGCTTGCGGATAACCACATAGATTCCGTACAGAAAACCGATGCAGGCGCAGGCCGAGCCACAGAAGGTGGCGATTCGTAAGGGCTTTACGGAAAATGCGGTAAAGCCGTTGAACCACAGGGCCAGGAGCTTGCTGAAGGTATAGCCGGATTCGCCCACCATGCGCTCATGATGGGTCACGGGGACATTGGCGATGTTCCGGGTGGCACGGAAAATCAGGCCTTCGATATAGGGATAGGCATTTTCATAGCGGAGAATCTCATCGGCGATAAAGCGGCGCATGATGAAATAGCTGGTGACCCGGAGACCCTTTGGCTTACCAATCAGGCTTTCGGTCATACGCTCGTTCATCCAGGTGCCGAAATTGCGGAAGCCGCTGTGCATTTTGTGGGCGTAGGAGGCGTAGACCACGTCCCAGCCTTCCTTCATCTTGTCTACCAGAGTGAACAGCTCGCAGGCGGGCGTCTGGCCGTCGTCGTCCAGAGAAATGATGAGATCCCCGGTACAGTGCCGGTAACCGGCCATCAGGGCTGCGTGCTGGCCGAAGTTTTTGGCCAGATCAATGCCGGTGATATGGGAATCCGCAAGGGCAAGGGCGCGGATGCGCGGCCAGACTCGATCCGGGGAACAGTCGTTGACCAGAATGATTTCGTAATCATATTCCGGGCGCTGCTTCAGGGTTTCGCGGATTTCATTTACTACAATTTCAATTGTGGTTTCTGAGCCGTAGCAGGGAATCACAAAGGATAATTTTTCCATGTAAAATACTTCCTGTTTTCTTAAAATTTGACTGAGTTCAGTATAGCGTCTGCGGGAAGTCTTGTCAATCGGAGGCGAAGACGGTATACTGGTGCAGGTAACAGGAAAAAGACAGAGGAATTACGAATGAAAGATAAATTAAAGTGGCTGGCGGCATTTGCCATACCGGCTTTCGGGTATCTGATGTTTGAAACCACAACGGGGAATCTGCTGCATATCAGTTTTCCCAGAGCGGTTATCAATCTGCTTTTCTATTATTTCCTATACATACTGGTGTATCTGGCGGTGAACCGGTTTCGGGCAGCGGCTGCAGGAACGACGGTAGTATTGTATATTCTGGCGGCGGCAGATTATTATGTGCTGCAGTTTAAAGGGGCGCCTCTTCTTCTGCCGCAGGATCTGACAGCCTGGAGGACGGCGGCTGCAGTGGTATCCAATTATCACATCACGTTCGCAAAATCAGTGGCCTGCGGCGCAGTGCTTCTTATTTTGATGCTTCTGCTGATCTGGCGGCTGCGCATGGAAAAGCTGACCTGGAAAAAGCGCGGAATCGCGGCGGGCTGTTATGTGCTCTGTCTCACAGCCTGGCTGCTGGCTTTTTACAGATACGATATTAAATACACCCTGGCCGGAATTGACGACGATGTATTCTGGTGGAGCCTGGAGGGCAGCTATCAGGATTTCGGCTATGCCACCTCCACGGCTATTCTGGCGAAATCTATGATAATTGAGAAGCCAGCCGGATATTCCGTAAGCGAGGCAGCGCGAATCGGGGAAACGGTTTCTTACGAAAGCACGCCGGTTTCAGAGACCACTCCGGAGAATCTGATTGTGATTATGAACGAAAGCCTGTCGGATATGCGTGTTATCCGGGATTTTCAGACGAATCAGGAGTATTTTCCGTTTATCAGCAGTCTTACCGATAATACCATCCGGGGCAGTCTGTATGTGCAGGTGTTTGGCGGAGGAACCAGTAATACAGAGTATGAGGTTCTGACCGGCCACAGCATGGCGCTTCTGCCTTATGTAATCAGCGCGTACCAGGCTTACTGCCATCCGGAGGAATACGGTATGGTCAGCACATTAAAGGCCCAGGGCTATACCGCGGTGGCCATGCATCCCAATATCTCGGGAAACTGGAATCGGAAAAATGTATATCAGTATATGGGATTTGACGAATTCATTTCCAGCGGCGGATTCCAGGAGGCGGAGCGGCTTCGCAATTATGTCAGCGATCTGGGAGATTATCAGCGGCTGATAGAACGTTACGAGGAAAAGGAGCCGGGAGAAAAGCTGTTTGTGTTTAATGTAACCATGCAGAATCACGGGGGCTATGAGGAAGCATTTCCGGATTTCCGGCAGGAAATACAGGCCGGAGGCGATGTGGCAGGATACGAGCAGGCGGATCGCTATCTGTCGCTGATGAAAAAGTCAGATGAAGCCTTTGCCTATCTGCTGGATTATTTTTCACGGGTGGAGGAACCGACAATGATCGTGATGTTTGGCGATCATCAGGCTGCCATTGAAAATGGGTTTTATGAAGCATTGTATGGAAAATCCATGAAAGAGCTGACAGCGGAAGAAGCGGATAAGCAGTATGTGACGCCATTTATCATCTGGACCAATTATGAGCTGGAGAGTCAGGAGATAGACAAAATCAGCGCCAATTATCTGGGGGCGAAGATTCTCGAGACGGCCAACCTGGAACTCACAGATTATGATAAGCTGCTTCTGAAGACCTGGGACTCGGTTCCTGCCCTTACGAAAAATGGTTACTATCTGGCGGATGGCAGCTATACAGCCTGGGGCAAAAATACGGAAAAGCCGGAGGAGCTGTTGGATTATCAGAAGCTGGAATACAATGCCGTGGCGGATCGGAAAAACCGAATCGACGAACTCTTTACTATCACACCTTAGGAGATGACATGAAAAAAAAGTTCATAATAACAGCGCTTCTCATCCTGGCGGCCGGCGTCGGAGGATATGGGCTTCATCAGTATCTGTATGTGGAGGCAATCACGGACGTCCAAATCTTAAATATGCCGGAGGACGGATATACGCTCACCCGCTATACACAGGAAGCGCGGACGCCCATTGCGGCAAAGGCCGGGACGCGAAATAAGCTGGCGGATACGGCGCTTCGCTATGAGTCCTCCGACCCGGTGGTGGCGGAGGTGACGGATGAGGGCGTATTGGTTGGACACACGCCCGGCACAACGGCTGTGCGGGTGACTGCTGTCGGAAATCCGAAGGTGTATACGGAGGTGCCGGTAACGGTGGTACAGAAGGCTGTCCGCATGGAAGTCTCCCTGCCGGAGGAGCTTCCGGCCAATGAGTACTATTATCTGGTGCATCGGGGGGACAGCGTATCCTTTCAGCTAAAGCCCACACCGGCCAACGCGCAGGTGGAAAATGTCACCTATGAAAGCAGTCGTCCGGATGTGGCCTACGTGACGGAGCGTGGCGAAATCCGGGCGTTCAAGGGCGGAACTACGCTGGTCAGCGTCTACTGGACAGGACCCTACACGCCGGAGGGACAGAAGGAGCTGCTGGGTGAATTCTGGCTGAATGTGTGCCGCCGGGGCGATCACGACAGCCTGGCCCGCCACGAAATCCAGTGGTATGAGGAAAGCTGCCTTATTGCCCATGCCCTGGGAAATGCGGGCGAGTATAAATACACGAATACCCGGGACGCCCTGGAGGAGTCCATTTCCGAAGGCTTCAAAATCATCGAGGTGGATCTGGCCAAGACGTCTGACGGTGAGATTGTCTGCCGCCACAACTGGAAGAAGGATACCTTCGACGTGTCCTATGACGGGCACATTCCGGATCTGGCCACCTTTGAGCGGGAAAAATACTACGGAACCCTGACGACACTGACGGCCAGAGGCCTTCTGGAAATCTGGTCGGAGCATCCGGAGCTTTATTTTATCACCGATGTGAAGCAGGATGAAAACACCGATTTGCCCGAGGTCATGGAGAAATTTGTGGCCCTGGCCAGGGAAATGGGACAGGAAAAACTGCTGGATCGTCTGATTGTGCAGTTGTATAATGCGGAAGATTATGATAAAATCAATGCGATTTATTCCATGAAGCACTGGCTGTTTACCTTCTATCAGCTGCCGAAGACGACGGAAGCAGAGGAAGCGGCGGCCAAATACTCCAAGGAGATGAATTTCGGAGCCTTCACGGTGCCGGTCAAGTGGAAGAAGACCGCCTACTTCGTGAACCTGGCGGCGGACAATAAGCTGGATATGTTTGTCCATGTGGTGGACGAGCCGTCGGAGATCCGAAAATATATGAAAAAGGGCGTGTACGGCTTCTACACCGATTACTGGAGCCCGCGCGCCTTAGAAGAACTGAGAGAAAGTGGAGAATAGTACGAAATGAAAAAATTATTCGGACAGATTGTAAAATTTGGAGCCGTGGGCTTCCTGTGTTTCTTTATTGATTACTTTATTATGGTGGCTTTAACTGAGCTGGTGGGAATCCCATCCTTTATTTCCAGTGCATGCTCCTACACCATTTCTACCGTAGTCAATTACATCTTAAGCATTACCGTAGTCTTCGACGCGGATAAGAATGCCAATAAGACGGCCCAGTTCGGTATCTTTGTAGTCTTAAGCCTGATTGGCCTTGGTATCAACCAGCTCCTTATGTGGGCAGGTACCGGCTGGCTGGAGGGTCTGATGGATCAGAGCAGCCTGCTGGCGGCATATTCCCGTTACGCGTACATGGTAGTGAAGATTTTCGCGACCGCAGTGGTGATGGTTTACAACTTTATTACACGTAAAATTTTTATCGAAAAGCACTGAGCAAAATAAGCGCTTGCAGAAAGGAGCAGATATGAGGGAGAAAAGGATAGCACTGGCTGTCTGCCTTGTGCTGCTCCTTATCAGTTCCGTCTGGCTGATAAGGTTTCCGGTGCCGGCATCTGCGTTGGATTCCCAGGTGCTGACTGTCAAAAAGGCGGAGAAGCTGATGAAAAGCCTGACGCCGGTAGAAGGGGAGAAACGGCTGCTTACCGGGCTTTATTTCGCGGACGGAGAGCTGCCCTGCGATGTGGAGAGCCGGACCTGGTACATTCCGGTGGACATGGACAATTCCGCCTGGGAGAGCGGAAGCTTCACAGGAGCGGACGGCGTTGAGCTTTATCTTCTGGATAATCCGCTGCTTGATGATAAGCAGGAGGCCGTAAAGACCGGTAAGGCCTATCGGCTGCTGGCGGTGAAGGGCGGTAATTATGAGATCGTACAGGTGGTATTTTCAGGACTGCCCATGATAAGCCTTACGACGGACAGCGGCGAGGAGATCCGCTACGACGAGATCTACGGAACCATGCGGTTCTATGCGGCGGACACCAAGGAAAACTGGGTGACGGAAAGTGTCATGAGCGCCCATATCCGGGGTGGCTCCAGCCGCCTGAACCCGAAGAAATCCTACAAAATGACCCTGTACAGACAGAACCAGATCGGCGCGGGCACTTTGCGGAAAAACAAGCTGTCCTTCCTGGGAATGCGGACTGACGACGAGTGGCTGCTCTATGCCATGTACAGCGAAGACTCGAAGGTACGTGATAAACTTTCTCAGGATATATGGAACGAATCAGGCGCTTTGGGTATTGAATCGACGGGTTTTTATGGCTATCATATGGAATACATTGAGGTCTTTCAAAATGGGGAATACCGCGGTATCTACGGTCTGATGGAGCCGGTGGACTACAAGCAGCTGGGTCTGACCAAAGAAAACGGAAAGAATCCGGAGGAGTATCTGTACAAGCAGAAGGATCCGGAGGTCTATGAGCTGAAGGGAAATCACAGCGCGGATGATGAAGCCCATCGGGAAGTCCTCGACACATACCTTGCATATCTGGGGGCAGACGACGAGACCTTTGCGGCCCATATCGGGGAGTTGATCGATGTGGATAACGCGCTGGACGTCTGGCTCTATCTTCAGGCTGTCATCGGCATGGATAATATTCAGCGGAATATCTTCTATCCGGCGGTCTGTGCGGACGACCGGTATCAGATTCGTTTCATGCCCTGGGACATGGATTATACCTGGGGAAATGTACACGATTTTGATGCGGGGAACCGTACCAGGTTCTCGGAAGACATTCTGACCATGCGCATCGCCTGGAAAATAGGCGACCGTCTGGTGAAGCTTGACGTGGACGACGCCCGGGCGAAGGTCACGGCCAGATGGAAGGAGCTGCGGGAAAGCGTCTATTCCGACGGGTGGCTCTGTGAGCATATAGATACGTATGCCCACAGCGTGGTGGATTCCGGAGCCTTTGAGCGGGATCAGGCTATTTGGGAAAATGGCGGACATAATTCCGACTATGAGAGCCTGAAAGAGCTTGCCTGTGCTCGGATGGCCTTTCTGGATGAGCAGATGGCCGATCCGCTTTCCTATCTGGATTTGGAGGAGTATGTGGAGTGAAAAAGAAGATAGCGCTTCTTTTAAATTTGATATTGCTTGGCTGCTGCCTCACAGGCGTCTTCTGCTGGCGGTTCCTTACGCCGGCACTGGGCTATCGGAGCGTGGACGCGGAGGATATAAAGGCCATGAAAGCGACTCATACGCAGGCGGCGGAGCCGTTTTTTACGGCGTTGGCGTTTTCCGGAGAGCAGCTGCCCTATGACAGCGCCACCTCGACCTTCTATCTGCCTCTGGATATGGAGACGGACGTATGGGAGAGTGGGGAGCTTAGCTCCCTCGATAAGAGCGTGCAGCTCCTTTTTGAGGAAGATATGGCCGACACGGACAAGCAGGAAGCCATCCGGACGGGAAAAGCCTTCTGTTTCTATGCAGTAAAGGATGGGGAATATCAGGTCTGTCAGGTGGTGGCCACCGGCCTTCCGGTCATTTCTATTGAGACGGCAGAAAGCGCGGACACAGAAGTTTTTGGCGGAAGCGCCTTTTTCTGGGATAATACCACCAAGATAAACTGGACCTCATCCAGCATTCTGGAGGCCCATATCCGCGGCAATACCAGCCGCATGTATCCGAAGAAGGGGTACAAGCTGACCCTGAAAAAGCAGAAGAAAAGCGGCGATATTGTAGCAGATAAAAAATCTCTGTTCGGCCTGCGTTCGGATGATGAGTGGATTCTGAACGCCATGTATACAGATTCTTCCAAGATCCGCGACAAGCTGAACGCGGATCTCTGGAGTGAAATCGGCGCGGTGAGAAGCGATTTCCCAAGCGCTTATTTCGGCACCCGGATGACCTATGTGGAGGTTTTCTTCAACCACGAATACTGGGGACTCTATATGCTGGCGGAGCCGGTGGATTCCAAGCAGCTGAACCGCGCGAAGCTGAACGAGGGCAAGGCGGAGGAGTATTCCTACAAGTCCGTGACGCCGCAGACCCTGCCTACGGAGGAGCTTCTGAATCAACCTGAGTATGGTCAGAATCTGGACGGCTATGAGCTGAAGGGCAAGCGGGATACGGTGGGGCGTTCCGATTGGGAGCCACTGCTTGACTATCTGAAGCTGCGGGATCTGACCACAGATGAAGAATTCCGGGAGACGGCCTCGGCTCTTACGGATCGGGAGGGTGCTCTGAACGTCTGGATTTTCCTTCAGGCGGTGCTGGGCATTGACAACCGCGGAAAAAATATGTATTATGTGGCAAAGCAGACTGCGAGCGGTCCGAAGCTGTACTTTGCGCCCTGGGATATGGATATTACCTGGGGAGACGCCTTAAGTGAAAATGAGGACGGAGACAGCGTGTGGAAGGTAGGGCTGTTTACCGGTCTTTATTCCGAGCGGATCAACTGGGCCTACGGCGACCGTCTGGTGGAGCTTGACGTGGACGAAACAAGAGATTATGTAAACCGGACATGGAAGGAGCTGCGGGCCGGCGTTTTCTCAGAGGAAAATCTGACGGAGCGTATCGACGGCCTTGTACATCAGGTGCAGGATTCCGGCGCTTACACAAGGAATGAAGAACGCTGGCCGGACAGCAGCAGCGGACAGAATTACGACCTGTTCAAGCGGATGGCCTTTTATCGGTTTGGCATCCTGGATTATTATTTTAACGGCAATCTGGAGGAATACATGGGGCTTGGATACGAATAGGCCCCGCTCTAAAGGAGAAAACATGGATTATCGGCATGAATTAAAGTATGTGATTACGGCGGCGCAGCAGGCGCTTCTGGAAAACCGGATTCAGGGTTTGATAAAGCCGGACAGTCACGTGGGCGCGGACGGTATGTATCACATCCGCAGTCTGTATTTTGACGATTACTATAACAGCTATTATAAGGAAAATGAGATCGGCAGCGATCCGAGAGAAAAATTCCGGATCCGCATCTACAATGCCGGTACGGGGCGTATCAGCCTGGAACTGAAGCGGAAAGAACACGGCATGACCCAGAAGCTTTCCTGCCGCCTGACCGAGGAGCAGTGCAGGGAGCTGATGGCCGGAAGACCTATTCCAATGGATCCTTCTTATCCGCCGGTATTGCAGAAGCTGAACCTGCAGATGAGGACGAGACTCTTAAGACCCCGGATTATCGTAGAGTATGACCGAATTCCCTATGTGGATCCCCTGGGCAACACCCGTATTACGCTGGATCTGAATATCCGTTCTTCCAGCTATACGAGCCTGTTTCTGACGGAGCAGCCGCCCATGCGGCCCATTATGCCGAAGGGGCGGAATATTCTGGAGGTCAAATACGACGAGTTCCTGCCGGATTACATATACCGGAATCTGCAGCTTGACAGCTTACAGCAGACGGCATATTCCAAATACTACCTATGCAGACGGTACTCCTTCACGGGGATACCGGATTAAAATAAAGAATTCATAAAAAGACTATGGAGGATATGAAAAATGGGATTTAAAGATGTATTCAAAAAGTCATTTCTCGAAGGCTTTACCAGCATGGACATTTCTGCCGGACGGATTATGGCGACCTTTGCAGTGACCTGTATTCTGGCCTGCTATGTATTTCTGATTTACCGCCTGGTGACCAGAAAGTCCTTTTATTCCAAGGGCTTCAATGTGTCTCTGGCAGCCATGTCCGTGATTACTGCGGCCATCATTCTGGCTATGCAGTCCAACCTGGTAATCTCCCTCGGTATGGTCGGCGCCCTGTCTATTGTGCGTTTCCGTACCGCCATCAAGGATCCGATGGATCTGGTGTTCCTGTTCTGGTCCATCAGTATCGGTATCATCTGCGGCGCAGGTCTCTATGAGGTAGCGCTTCTGACCTGTCTGGTGGTGACGATTCTGATTCTGGTGTTGGAGAACCTGCCGGCTTCCAGAGCACCCATGATGCTGGTGGTCAATGTGACCGATGCGGATAAAGAGGACGCGATTCTGGATATCGTAAAGAAATACAGCCGTTTCTACAAAGTAAAATCCAGAAACCTGACAGCAGGCGCCCTGGATATGGTAGTCGAGGTACAGGTGAAGGAAGAGGGCGCCTTTGTGAAAGAGGTCGCTGCGGTGGATACCGTAATGACAGCTTCCCTGATTGCCCACGACGGCGAGGTAACTTTCTAAATATGGGAAAAATCATGCGGCTTGGCGGGCGCGGACTGCGGTATATAAAGCAATACGGGCTCGCCCGGCTTTATCGGAAGATTATGGAGCGAAGGCGACGGAACGCAGCCGAGGCCGGTTACAATGACTGGCTTCTGAAACAGCTTCCGGACGCGGAGGAGGACGCGCGCCAGCGGGAAAAGAGGTTCGCGTATGAGCCGTGCATCAGCATTCTGGTTCCGGCTTATGAGACGCCGGAGAACTTTCTGCGGCAGATGATCGACTCCGTACTGGAGCAGAGCTATGGAAACCTGGAGCTGTGTATTGCCGATGGCAGTCCTTCCGATAAGGTCGAACAGACAGTAAAAGAATATGAAAAGAAGAATTCCCGGATAAAATATCGGCATCTGACGGAAAATCTGGGAATTTCTGACAATACCAACGCGGCGCTTGCCTTGGCGACCGGCGATTATGTGGGCCTTTTGGATCATGACGATCTGCTGCTTCCGGGGGCTCTTTTTGAGATCGTAGAGGCACTCAACGAGAGCGGCGGCGCAGACGCGGTTTATACGGACGAGGATAAGGTCAATATGGAACTGACCCGTCATTTTCAGCCCCATTTCAAGCCGGACTTTAATCAGGAATATCTGCGAAGCAATAATTATATCTGTCACTTTTTCGTGGTACGGCGCTCCATTGCCCTGGAGGTTGGGGGGTTTCGGGAGGAGTTCGACGGAGCCCAGGATCATGACTTTATCTTCCGCTGTACAGAAGAAGCAGAGCAGATATTGCATGTGGCGAAGGTGCTGTATTCCTGGCGCAGCCACGAGGCATCTACGGCCACGAACCCCGAGAGCAAGCTTTATGCTTATGAAGCGGGAAAGCGGGCGGTGTCGGCCCATCTTGCCCGGACCGGACGCATGGGAACCCCGCAAAATACGGATAATTACGGCTTTTACCGGGTCTGCTATCCGGGCGCTCCATCTATCTTAAAGAATTCTTTCGAAAAATTTGATGGACAAACAGGTGTAAACGTTGTATATTATGGTAAGGTATGTAATATTTCCGTAACAATTAACTCGGAAGATCGTTATGTGCTTTTTATGCATGTTCGGAATCAGAGACAGAAGCATACGTGGGTAAACGCGCAGTTTTATGAGGCGCTGAAAGCCTGTTGTGACCGTCCCGATACGGGGCTGGCCTGCGCGCGGGTGTACGACGCGCGGAAGCGGCTGGCAGGCGATATCCGGATGCGCGGTGTGAAGGACCCCTTTTCCGATGGAATGAAGGGTCTGAAATACGGATATACCGGATACAATCACCGGGCGGTGCTGCAGCAGGAGCTGGAGCAGCCGACGGACTGCTTTATGGTGCAGGCGGATATCTTAAAGACCTGTGTGCCGGAGGGCGGAGAGGTGTCTGTGGAGACGCTGGCGGCGAAGCTTACAGAATCCGGTTACCATATCTACTATGAACCCTGGGCGGTGTTGTATGAAGGCTGACAGTCAGGTATCCATTGTGATACCCAATTACAATGGAATGGCTTTTATGGAAGCCTGCATGCAGGCGGTACTCCGGGACGCGCCGAAAGCGGAGCTTATCGTGGTGGACAATGCGTCAAAGGACGGAAGCCTCGAATATACCAGAGAGCATTTTCCGGAAGCGCGTGTGCTGGCCATGGATCAGAACTACGGGTTTGCCCGGGCAGTCAATGAAGGCATCCGGGCGGCGACGCGGCCCTACGTGATTCTTTTGAACAATGATACCGAGGTGGAGCCGGGCTTTACGGACGCATTGGTGGGGGCTCTGGAAGCAGATGTGAGGGCATTTTCAGCCCAGGCCAAGCTGATTCAGCTTCAGGATCCGTTGAAGCTGGACGACGCGGGCAATTTTTACTGCGCCCTCGGCTGGGCCTTTGCGAGAGGAAAAGATAGGCCTTCCGCAGATTATGAAGAACAGGACGAAGTATTCGCGGCCTGTGCGGGAGCGGCGGTCTACCGGAAAGCGCTTTTTGAAGAAATCGGGTATTTTGACGAAGCTCATTTCGCCTATTTGGAGGATATCGACATCGGCTGGAGAGCGCGTATCTTCGGATACCGGAATCTCTACGTACCAAAGGCCAGGGTATTGCACGCCGGAAGCGGAACCAGCGGTTCCCGTTATAATGAATTTAAGGTGACATTAAGTTCACGGAATAATATATGGATTATCTATAAGAATATGCCCCTGCTTCAGCTGGTGCTGAATCTGCCGTTTTTGCTGGTGGGATTTGGGGCAAAGCAGTTGTTTTTCTGTAAGAAGAAGCTGGGCGGCACTTACGCCCGGGGGATTCTTAAGGGAATCTGTACCTGCGACCGGGAGAAAAAGGTCCGCTTTATGTGGAAGCATTTCCCGGCGTATGCCAGACTCCAGTGGGAGCTCTGGCGGAATATAGCGAGAAAAGTAATCGTTTAGTACAGGCTGAAGCACTTGCTGCTGAAGCCGAATGTGGGTGAGAAGTAGTGATAAAGGATAATCAGCAGCATTTTAACCGGCTTCACGTGCTGGTGGATGCGCTGGTGGTCGCGGCAGCCTATCTGCTGGCGTGGACTATCCAGTTTAAATTACTGAATCATATATCCGGTTTTGTATTCCAGGATTATATGCTGATTCTGATTCCGCTGGTGCCGGGATATCTGGCGCTTTACGCGGCTTTTGGCATGTATACCACCAAGAGTGTCAGAAGAAAGCGTGTGGAGCTGGAGAAGATCGTACAGGCCAATACGCTGGGGCTTGGTATTTTTATGATGGCTATGTTTTTACTGCGCTGGAATACCGAGTTTACGACGAACTTCTCACGTCCCATGTTGTTTTATTTCTACGCCATCAACATCGTGCTGGAAGCCATGGCCCGCAATTCCATCCGTCTGGCCCTGCACCAGCTGCGGAAGAAGGGATTCAACCAGAAGCACATGATTCTGGTGGGCTACAGCCGCGCGGCGGAGGAGTATATTGACCGCATCAAGGGCAATCCGGAATGGGGCTATGAGATCATGGGGATTCTGGATGACAATGTGGAACAGGGCATGAAGTATCGGGGCGTGGAGGTGTTTGGCCGCACTGAGGAGATCGAAGAAGTTCTGGAGAAGGCCAAGCCGGATGAGATTGCCATTACCCTGGGCTTAAGCGAGTATTCTAAGCTGGAGCATATCGTGGCGGTCTGTGAGAAATCCGGCGTGCATACAAAGTTCATTCCGGATTACAATAATATCATCCCGACCCGTCCGTACACGGAGGATTTGATGGGGCTTCCGGTGGTCAATATCCGCCATGTGCCTCTGACCAATACATTCAATGCATTTGTAAAGCGAACGGTGGATCTGGTGGGGGCAGTCTGTGCCATCATCATCTTTTCGCCGATTATGCTGGTGACAGCCATCGCCATCAAGCTGACCTCTCCGGGACCTCTGATCTATGCCCAGGAGCGTGTGGGACTTCATAACCGGAACTTCAAGATGTACAAGTTCCGCTCCATGGACGTCCAGTCGCCCAAGAAGGAACGGGGAGCTTGGACCGTGCCGAACGATCCCCGTGTCACAAAGGTGGGAAAGATTATCCGCAAGACCAGCATAGACGAGCTGCCGCAGCTCTTTAATATCTTAAAAGGGGACATGAGTCTGGTGGGACCCCGTCCGGAGCGCCCGTTTTTTGTGGAGAAGTTCCGGGAGGAGATTCCACGTTATATGATTAAACACCAGGTGCGTCCGGGTATGACCGGCTGGGCCCAGATTAATGGGTACCGGGGCAATACCTCGATCCGCAAGCGTATCGAATATGATCTCTACTATATTGAGAACTGGACGCTGGGGTTTGATATAAAAATCTTATTTCTGACGATTTTCAAGGGCTTCGTCAACAAGAATGCCTATTAAGGTGTCAGAAAACAGGAAAGGATTTTACACGTATGGCAGATACAAGAGGCAGAAACGCGAGGGGACGGGACGAGGAACACAGCACACGTCGAAACAGTAGCAGTCGCAACACCCGCAGTAATGCACATGCGCACAGCTCCCACAGTAAGGGCAGGACCGCCCATACACCGGAAGAAAAGCGCAGAATGGCAAAGAGACATAAAAAGGCGAAGCGCAAAAAGCGCATGATCGGAATCCTTGTTCTGGAGGTATTTCTGATCCTGATTCTCGGCGTCGGCGTCTGGGGCTTAGGGAAGCTTGACAAGCTCCAGAGTGAGAATATCGGCGACGTGGTCGTCAATGAAGATATGGACGAGGATACAGCCAAGCTCCTGAAGGGCTATACGAATGTTGCCCTGTTTGGTATTGATACCCGTAAGATCGGCGAGCTGGGCGCAGGCAATCGAAGCGACACCATGATCATCGCCAGCATCAACAACGAGACCAAAGAGGTCAAGCTTATGTCCGTATACCGCGATACCTATCTGAACCGGGCGGACGACACCTACGGCAAATGTAACGCGGCCTACAAGAACGGCGGACCCAAGCAGGCTATGGAAATGCTGAACACCAACCTGGATCTGAATATCCAGTATTATGTCAGCATAGATTTTGTGGCCCTGATCAAGACCATCGACGCCCTGGGCGGCATTGACATCGATGTACAGGACGATGAGTGGGAGTATGTCAACGCCTATATGTACGAAACGACTGAGATTTCCGAGGATTATCTGGATCACTACAGCCCGTTCCTGGAAGGACCGGGACTGCAGACTCTGGACGGACTGCAGGCGACGGCTTACTGCCGCATCCGCTATACAGCAGGAAGTGATTTCAAGCGTACGGAACGTCAGAGAATGGTTATCAGTAAGATTGTCGAGAAGGCAAAGAGCGCAGGACTGGGTACAATTAACAAGATTGTGGACGAGGTATTCCCGCTGGTATCCACGAATATCCCGAAGACGACCATGATCGGAATGGCGGCCAATATGATGTCCTACGAGCTGGGCGAGAGCGGAGGCTTCCCGACCTATATCGAGAATAAGAAGATCAATAAGCAGGATATGGTCGTGCCTGCAGATCTGGAGCTGAATGTAATGGAGCTTCACAAGTTCCTGTTTGGAGAGGAAGATTATTATCCGTCACCGACAGTCTTGAAGATCAATGAGAAGATTATCTCTGATACAGGCGTAACGGCGAAATCGACGGAATAATTACACGGAATAAAAATGGACGGGGAGAGTAGGCCTCGTCCATTTTTTCAGAGAGGGAAAGTATGAAAAAAGAAGCGATTATCGACGCGGTTATCCCGGCTTACCGTCCGGGAGCAGAGTTCCGGGAGCTTCTGAAGCGGCTGATGGCGCAGAGCCGTCCGCTGCGGCGGATTATCATTATGAATACACGTACGGAAGTAGATATGCGAACCATGGCGGAAGATATTCCGGGGGCAGAGATTCACGAGCTGGACAAAAGTGAGTTTGACCACGGCGGCACCCGGGACGCGGGCGCGCGCCTGTCTGACGCGGATTACCTGCTCTTTCTGACCCAGGACGCCATTCCGGCGGACGAATATCTGGTGGAGCGTCTGGCGGCAGCTTTTACGGAACCGCAGATTAAGGCGGCATACGCGAGGCAGCTGGCCAGGCCGGATTGCCGGGAGCTGGAACGCTATACACGGATCTTTAACTATCCGGAGGAGTCCCGGGTTAAAACGGCGGCGGATCTGGACACACTTGGCATCAAGACCTTTTTTTGTTCCAATGTGTGCGCCATGTACGAACGGCAAACTTATGTAAACCGGGGAGGCTTTATCAGAAAAACCATTTTCAACGAGGATATGATTTATGCGGGCGGGCTTATTAAGGCCGGTTACGCCATCGCCTACGCGGCGGACGCCCGGGTCATCCATTCCCACAATTACAGCGGGCTCGAACAGTTCCACCGGAACTTTGATCTGGCCGTATCCCAGGCCGAGCATCCGGAGATCTTCGACGGCGTGGCCTCCGAGGGAGAGGGCATCCGGCTGGTGAAGAAGACGGCGGCCCATTGTCTGCGGATCAGGAAACCCTGGCTCATCGTGACGCTGGTGTGGCAGAGCGGCTGGAAGTTCCTGGGTTACAGGATGGGTAAGAGTTATCGGAAGCTGCCCCGGTGGCTGGTGCTTCGCTGTACCATGAACCGGGCTTACTGGAACGGATACCGGAGATAACGGAGGATAAATTTTGGCAGAGTTATATGAAAATAAAGAGGCAGCCCGGGAGCGCGTCATCCTTGTCGGCGTCTGCACCCGGGAAAATGAAAATGTGGAGGAATCCCTGGATGAGCTGGCAGAGCTGGCCGACACCGCAGGGGCGGAGGCCGTAGGCCGGGTCATCCAGAACCGGGAAAGCATGCATCCGGGCACCTATATCGGCAGCGGCAAGATCGACGAGGTAAGGGAGCTGGCAGCGACTCTTCAGGCCGACGGCGTCATCTGCGACGACGAGCTGACTCCGGCCCAGCTGCGCGGCCTGGAGCAGGAGCTGGATCTGAAGGTCATGGACCGGACCCTGGTTATCCTGGATATCTTCGCCCAGCACGCCACCACCAGCGAGGGAAAATTGCAGGTGGAGCTGGCCCAGCTGCGTTATCGTCTGGCAAGGCTTACCGGAAAGGGTATCGCCATGTCAAGACTGGGCGGCGGTATCGGCACCAGAGGTCCCGGCGAGAAGAAGCTGGAGACGGACCGACGGCTGATTAAGAGCCGCATTGCGAGACTGAACCGGGAACTGAAGGAGATGCAGATTCACCGGGATACGGCGAGAAAGAAGCGCCTGAACGAGAGTGTGCCGGTGGCGGCCATCGTAGGCTACACCAACGCGGGCAAGTCTACCCTGCTGAACGCCCTGACCGGAGCCGATATCCTGGCGGAAAATAAGCTGTTCGCCACATTGGATCCCACCACCCGCCGGATGGAGCTGCCAAGCGGCCAGGAGATTCTGCTGACGGATACGGTCGGCTTTATCCGGAAGCTTCCCCATCATCTGGTGGAGGCCTTTAAGAGCACCCTGGAGGAGGCCCGCTACGCCGATTACATTCTTCACGTAGTGGACAGCGTGAGTCCGCAGATGGACGCCCAGATGGAGGCAGTCTACGAGACTCTGGATCGTCTGGGCATCGCGGGCAGACCGGTCATCACCCTGTTTAACAAGCGGGATCTGGCGGCGGGCAGCGAGCTTCCGAAGGATCCGAACGCGGTGCGCACCATCGGCATTTCCGCCGGAACCGGCGCGGGACTTAAGGAGCTGCAGGAAGTGTTGGAAGAGCAGCTTCGTAACAGCCGGGTACAGGTAGAGAAGCTGTTTCCCTACGCCCAGGCAGGGGATATCCAGCGGATTCGAAGGTACGGACAGGTGCTGGAAGAGGAATATCGGGAGGACGGTATCTATATCAAGGCCTGGATGCCGCGGAATTATTAGGTGGCGCAGAGGATCCTTACAGTTGCATTCTATAAAAAAATACTATATAATTTCTTAAACGGACCTGCGGGAGAAGCGCAGAGACCAGAAACCATAACTTTATAAAACGAAGGAGAACGTAAAATGATTGATAAGCTGATTGCAAAGATTCAGAAGACCGGAGCCCCCATCGTGGTAGGACTGGATCCGATGCTGAACTACATTCCGGAGCACATCCAGAAGAAGGCGTTCGCGGAGTACGGCGAGACCCTGGAGGGAGCAGCAGAGGCCATCTGGCAGTTCAACAAGGAGATCGTGGACAAGACCTACGACCTGATTCCGGCGGTAAAGCCTCAGATCGCCATGTATGAGCAGTTCGGTATCGAGGGCCTGAAGGCATATAAGAAGACCATCGATTACTGCAAATCCAAAGACCTGGTAGTCATCGGCGATATCAAGCGCGGCGACATTGGTTCCACTTCTGCCGCATATGCGGTGGGCCATCTGGGCAAGGTACAGGTGGGCAGCAAATGCTATGTTCCCTTCGACGAGGATTTCGCCACTGTAAACCCGTACCTGGGCAGTGACGGCGTAAAGCCTTTCATCGAGGTATGCAAAGAGGAAAATAAGGGTCTGTTTATCCTGGTAAAAACCTCCAATCCGTCCAGCGGCGAGTTCCAGGATCAGCTGGTAAATGGCCGTCCGCTCTATGAGCTGGTGGGCGAGAAGGTAGCCCAGTGGGGTGAAGAGCATGTAGGCCAGTCCGGCTACAGCTACATCGGCGCGGTAGTCGGAGCTACCTATCCGGAAATGGGCGCGACCCTTCGTAAGCTTATGCCGAAGACCTTCATTCTGGTGCCGGGTTACGGTGCCCAGGGCGGCAAGGGCAAGGATCTGGTGAACTTCTTTAACGAGGACGGTCTGGGAGCCATTGTCAACTCCTCCAGAGGCATCATTGCCGCATACAAGCAGGAGAAGTACGCAAAATTCGGCGCGGAAAACTTCGGCGACGCTTCCCGCGCGGCGGTGGAAGACATGGTAGCCGATATCAGCGGCGCACTGAACGCACGATAGGAGAAGGCTATGAAATATCAGGAAACAGCGCTTATTAAAGAGCAGCGTGAGATTGCCCCGGGCATCTTTAGCCTGTGGCTTCAGACAGAGCATATCGCAGAGGAGGCAAGACCCGGTCAGTTTGTGTCCGTCTACTGCCACGATGAGTCCCGGCTTCTGCCCCGGCCCATCAGTATCTGTGAGATTGATAAAGAGAATAAAACCCTGCGTCTGGTATACCGGAAGGCAGGAGCCGGAACCGCAGAGTTTTCCGGCTACGGCGCGGGAGAGACCTTACGCCTCATCGGCCCCTTGGGCAATGGCTTCCCGTTGGATAAAGGCTATAAAAAAGTATTCCTCATCGGCGGCGGCATCGGCGTACCGCCCATGGTGGAGCTCTCGCGGCAGCTTCCCGGGGAGAAAATCGTGGTTTCCGGTTATCGGGGCGGCGACCTGTTCCTGAAGGACGAGCTGTCCCGCCATGCGGAGCTTGTGGTAGCCACTGAGGACGGAAGTGCCGGAACAAAGGGAAATGTATTGGACGCCATCAAAGAAAATGGCCTGACTGCGGACGCCATTTTCGCCTGCGGCCCCGGCCCCATGCTCCGGGCCCTGAAGGCTTACGCCGAAGAGCAGGGCATCGACTGTTACCTGTCCCTGGAGGAGCGGATGGCCTGCGGCATTGGAGCCTGTCTGGCCTGCGTCTGCAAGTCCAAGGATGTGGACGCCCACACGAACGTGAAAAATAAGCGCATCTGCAAGGACGGTCCGGTCTTTGCGGCTGACGAAATCGAACTGTAACCGGAGGAAGAAGAGCTATGGAATACAAGACAAGTGTAAAGCTGGCCGGAGTGGAACTGAAAAATCCGGTGATGACAGCCTCCGGAACCTTCGGATCCGCCGGCGAATACGGAGAATTTTACGACCTGGGCGATCTCGGGGCCGTAGTGACCAAGGGCGTGGCGAACGTGCCCTGGCCCGGCAATCCGACCCCGCGTATCGCCGAGACAAAAAGCGGCATGCTGAACGCCATCGGGCTTCAGAACCCGGGATTGGACGTATTTCTGGAGCGGGATCTGCCGAAGATCCGCCGCTTTGATACCAAAATCATCGTCAATGTCTGCGGCAAGACCACCGAGGATTACTGTGACGCGGTGGAGCGCCTGTCCGACGCGGACGTGGATATGCTGGAGATCAATGTTTCCTGCCCCAACGTGAAGGAGGGCGGTATTGCCTTCGGCCAGAAGCCGGAAGCCCTGGAAGCCATTACAAAGGCTGTGAAGAAGTACGCAAAAAAGCCGGTTATCATGAAGCTGAGCCCCAATGTGACGGACATCACCGAGATGGCCCGGGCGGCAGAGGCAGGCGGTGCGGACGTGCTGTCCCTCATCAATACCATCACCGGCATGAAGATCGACATCAACCGCCGTACCTTCGCCATCGCCAATAAGACCGGCGGCATGTCCGGTCCGGCAGTAAAGCCCGTGGCCGTGCGCATGGTCTACCAGGTGGCAAACGCGGTGAAGCTGCCGATTATCGGCATGGGCGGCATCACGAACGGCGACGACGCCATGGAGTTCATCCTGGCCGGAGCCACCGCCGTATCCGTGGGAACCGCCAATTTCGCCAATCCCTACGCGGCAAAAGAGACCGCCGAGGGCATTCTGGCCTACATGAAGAAGTATCAGGTGGCCGATATCAACGAGCTGATAGGCGCAGTTCACTAGAAATTATTTCCGGAGAAAACATTACAGATTGTAATTACAACCCGCAAAAGCACTGGACAATCCCAGTGCTTTTTGTTATATTAAAAAATGATATTTTTTAAAATGATAAAGGTTTTACGGGATGATAGAGAATGAAAAACAGAAGAAAAGGCTTTACGTTGACGGAACTTACAGTTGTATTGGTGATTATGGCTATCATCACAGCAATCGCGGTTCCCTTTTTTGTTAAATACTGGAAAATTGCGGAATTTCGAAAAAATGAATCCAACGCCCGGACCGTGTATCTGGCGGCAGAGTCGAAGCTGACCTGGTATCGTTCCTCCGGACAGTGGGAACAGTTTCAGAGGGAAGTAAAAAAGAATGGAGAAGCGGCTGTGTTTGAGGAAGCCTCAAAGCTGAATGGCCGTATCTATACGATTACGCTGGACGCGGACAGCTATCAGAGCCCATCGGAAGAGGGCAAGCTTGTATTGCAGCTTCTGGATGATTCTGCTTATGATAAGAGCTTCTTAAACGGGGCCGTCGCCATTGAGATCGATATGGAATCGGGCGAGGTCTATTCTGCGTTCTATGGAACCAGGTGCAAGGGCTTGAATTATGCGGAGAAAGACGCGGACGGTTACCTGACCATGAAGGAGCGGGAATATGAGAGTCGGCAGAAGCGTCTGCTGGGTTACTATTCCGTGGAGGATACCGTCAACGTGGCAGCGCTGGATCCGGTGCGTCTGCGTATTACCACTATCAGCCTCTTAAACAGTGAAAAGCTGACCCTGAACTGGTCCTCCAACGCGAAAATCAAGAATGCAGTCAGCTATGAGCTGACCTTCTATAAGGCCGACGATAAAACAAAACTGTTCAGCCTCATGATGTCTCCCAACGATATGGGTACAAAGGGATGGGACGGCAAGAGCGGATCCACCTCAGAGATGGCTTCCTTTACCCTGCTGGATAAGGACGGCAATGAGAAAGGTACCTGGGACTTCCCGGTAAGCCAGAGCCCTAACGGCTACTCTCTGGTACTGGACGCTATGATGTCGGCAGAGATGCTTGGCACGCTGGATGCGAAAAGCGGAAGCGGTATCGAAGAGACCGAGAGCACCAGTATCTTACGTCTGGCGAATGTGGCTTCAGAGCTTGGACAAAATCAAAATATTTATGCCACGGTCAAGGCAACAGCCTACGCGGGAAGTGATCCGAGGGTGAAGCTGACCCAGGAATACCGGGACAGCGAGGTCGTGGCATCCAATACAGCGCAGACCCTGTACGGTGACGAAACCAAGGGGACATCCGTGGAAATCTGCACCTGGCGCCATCTGTCCAATATCCGTTACCGGAATCAGAATGGACAGGTAACCTATACCCTGACAGCCAAAAACATGGACTGGGCTGCGGTGGGAACCGGCCTGTACAGTCTGCAGCCGGAGGGCGGGGATTCGATCTCAAAGCCCTGCTGGTCGGATAATGGCAGTGAAGTGACGGACTTTCCGACGATCCCGCAGCTTTCAAAGGATGCAGTGCTGAAGGGAGAAGGGGATAAAACCCTGCTTTCCAATCTGCAGCTGGGAGCTTCTTCCATATTGGATAACAAAACGGCGGATACAATTTATGGAACAGGGCATGATACCGGGCATGATACCAGCTACCTGGGCCTGTTTGCCGAAAATAACGGAAAGATTTCCGATGTGACACTGGCAGATCCGCGTCTGAAGCTGACATCCAATCAGGAGCATCCTTTTACGAAGCTGAAGGGCGTCGGCATTCTGGCCGGACGCAGCGAGGGCACACTGCGGAATATTACTATAGAGGCAGATAAGACAGCAGGTACGTCCGCTAAAGCAGAGGGTGAAGACAGCGATACGGTGTATGTGAGACTGGACGAAACCGATGGCGCGAAAGCAGCTGTGGGCGGTATCGCAGGTGTACTGGCAAAGGTGACGGCTGCCGAGCCGAACGAGTATCAGGCGGTACGGTTTCAGATCATAAAAAAGCTTTCCATGGACGGAACCATGGATGTGCAGCTTCCGGCAGAGGATGGAGACGCGTCGTCGGTGCGGTACGGCGTCGGCGGTATCGTCGGCTACGCGTATCTGGCCAATGAGGGAGAAGGCATCACGAAGCTGAACACCTGCGAAAATCATGCGGATGTAACCGGCAATCTGTTTACCGGCGGTATCGTGGGCAAACTGGAGGGAAGCACAAAGAATGGGAAAGGACTTTCCGAAGCGAATCATGCGGCAGTGGCCAGCGTGGCCGGCAGCAGCAGTGACGGCCTGATCTTAAGCTCTGTCCTGGCGGATGCGGATACCTTCGCAGGTCACTATTTCGGCGGCATTACCGGTTACAGCTATAACGCGGTCCTTTACGACTGCGAGACTGCGTCCGGAAGAGCCGGAGGCTACAGCTACGACAGCGCGCAGCAGGACAAGGTGCTGAAGGGCGATTATGTAGGCGGCATCGTCGGCTATGGCAATTACACCATCTTAAGTAACTGTGAGACTCAGAAGAACGGTTATGTCCTGGGTGAGAATTATGTGGGCGGCATCGCCGGAGGCCTTGGAAATGAAGTAGGAAGCTCCATCCGGAATACCGAAGAGGTGTTAGTTACAACTAATCGTAGCTATGTCATCGGTAAAAATTATGCGGGCGGCATCACCGGTATCAATACCAAGGGCGTGACTCTTGAAAACTGTGTCAATAACGGCGTAGCCGCAGCCACGGAAAAATACGCGGGCGGCATCGTCGGCTATAATGAATATGAGGCGAAGATCCAGGACTGCGTAAGCTACCTGTCCGACTATGACAGCTCCATCTACAATATGATCGTGGATAAATGGAAGGCCACCGGCGATTACGTGGGCGGCATTGCAGGCTACAATAACGGGGCGATCACATTTGACAGCGCAAGCCAGAAGGTTATGGTAAAATCTGTCTCCGGTATCGTGGCAGGCGGAAGCTATGTGGGCGGTATCGCAGGCTTTAACGACGTACAGGGAATCCTGGACGCGGAATACGATCTGATCGGCGGCCGGATTCACGGCGACGGCGACGGGGTAGGCGGCTGCTTTGGCCTCAACGCGTCCAAGTCTGTCTTGACCTCAGAGCTGGTCATTAAACCCCGGAGCGTGGAGGGTCGCTATTATGTGGGCGGCGTCATCGGCGCGAACGTGGTGGAGCTGAACGGGCAGGAAGTGACGGCGAACGGTCTGCGTGCGCAGAATTCCCTGGGCGTGATCCGCGGCCAGGCCTTTGTGGGCGGCGTCATCGGCTACCAGCGGACCTATGGGGCCGGCCAGATAGGCGCGGAAAGCGGCAAACCGATTCTGAAAGCGCTGGCCGCAGCACAGAAGGTCGGCAATCAGCGGCTGCTTCCGGGTCTGGATGACAGTCATGTGCCGACGGCAGTACAGGCTTCTGCGGATGAGGGCAGACTGATCCTGACGGCAGCCGGCAATACCGATGCTGCATTTACCGTAGACAGCAACAACATTCCCATCCAGGCGGGCTATTACGCAGGCGGCGTCCTGGGCTACTGCGAGCGTGGCAGTCAGCTTATCATCCGGAACTGCCGGAACGCGGGCAATCTGTCTCTCTATAGCCGGGTGGGCGCGGATGACGGCGTAGCGCTGGGAAATTATGTAAAAAGCAGGGAGGTAAACAGCGCAGCTCCTGACGGGGCAGCGTCTGTGAAGCTTCATTTTGTGGGCGGCATCGTGGGCGTCAATCTGGAAAACCAGATCATCGATCATTGCAGCAATACCGGCAATATGTCCGGCTGCGTGGGCATCGGCGGTATCGTGGGCCTGAACGGCGGCTATATCTACAACTGTGCCTTAAGCGGCAACTTTGGCAACGCGGGCCTGAATTACCTGGGCGGTATCGCTTCCATCAATATCCGGACCTCTCAGGAGACCAAGAATTATACAGATAAGAGTAAAACATACACAGCGGGAACCATTGAAGACTGCCGGACAGAGCAGGGCAGAACCGTCACCGGAAAGGACTGTGTGGGCGGCATTGTGTCCTGGAACCTGACAGACGGTCTGGTCAAAAACTGCGCAAGCGCGGCCAATGTGACGGCGGCAGGCAATTGCGCGGGCGGCATAGCCGGACGCAACAGCGGTCTCATTGAGCTGGCGGACGCGTCCTCGGATACGGCGGCAAGAACTGTACAGGGCAGCCGCGGCGAAGGCGTCGGCGGCGTCGTGGGCGTCAATGAGGCAGGCGGTCAGCTCCGTATCAGCGGCGGACAGAACAGCCAGGTGGTAGCCGCAGGCAGCGGCCTTACGGTTATGGGACAGAGCAGCGTGGGCGGCATCATCGGAATCAATGAGGGATCCCTTGACAATGAGAGCACCTATCTGGTCAGTCAGGTGAAGCTGGTGCGTGCTTCTAAAGGCAATGCGGGCGGCGTAGTGGGAACCAGCCGCGGCAAAATTACCCGGGCTGTGAACCGCTCTGACGATGTCCGCGCGGACGAGGGCCCGGCGGGCGGTATTACCGCAGTAAATGAAAGTGCGATTACCGGCTGTGTAAACTATGGCGACGTCACCTCCAGCGCCGGCTATGTGGGCGGTATCGTGGCGGAAAATAAGGGTACCGTTGCGGACAGCCGTGTAAATGATACAAACGGCGGTACGGTGACACTCATCGGCCGCGGCAAAGACGAGATGGGCGCAGTCTGCGCTCTGAACGAGGGCACCATCACGGGCAGCATGCCGGTGGCCAACGTAAAGCTTGCGGGAACAGCTTCCATCTTCGGCGGTATCGCGGGAAGAAACAAGGGTACCATAGCAGATACGGAGCTTACTTATATGCCGGAGCTTTCCGGCAGCGGCAGTCTGACCGTCGGCGGCGCAGTGGGCGTCAATGAGAATAAGGTCAATCATATTACAGCCAACGGCCTGAACTTCGAAGGCTTTACCAACTATCGTTATCTGGGCGGCATCACAGGCCAGAATGGTCCGGAGACCGACGGGGACGCGACGGCACAGGCGCAGGTTACAGCCAGCAGCTATTCCGGTACCATCACAGAGGGCCGGAGCGCGGCAGGCAACTGCTACGGCGGTATCGCCGGCATCAACTACGCGGCTCTGCATGAGTGTACGGTAGCGCAGATCGTCATGAATATTCAGGGCGTCTACACGGCCACCAGCACCAGCACCACGGAGCAGAAGGAAGCCCTGGCCAGCCACGCAGGCGGCGTCACCGGTAAGAATGAGACGAATGGCTCCATCGAGAACTGCGTCCTGACCAACAACGAGAAGAGCAGCCTGACTGCCGGTTATGGTATGCTGGGCGGTATCGCAGGCTTCAATAAGGGCAGCATCACTGGATCCGGAAGCAATCAGACAAAGGCAGTGCTGGCAGATACCGGCGATAAGAAAAACGCAAAGGTGCTGGATCAGATCAATGAGAACGTGACGAAAAACGGACTTACCCCGATAACAGATTATGTAAACTGGCAAAACAATACAGACATTGAAAACTTAAGCTACAGCAGTGGCGGAAAAGTCACCTCCGGCCGTCTGCAGATTCGGATGCTCAGCAACGGTAACCTGGGCGGTATCACCGCTTACAACAGTACCACGGGCAGCCTGAACAGCTGTGTATCCGGAAAATGGTTCCTGAACAATAAATCCGAGGCCATCGGCGTCGGTACCGGCGGTATCATCGGTATGAACGAGTCCGAAAAGGATCAGGAGTATCTGGTAAACGGAGCCTTTGTGGGCCGTCAGATCAAAACAGGCAGCACCAACCGTTTCGCGGGCGGTATCATCGGAAACCAGAACAATTCCACCAGCAGTGAGTGGCGTCTGGAATACTGCGTCAATTATGGAATGATCTATTGCTATAATTCTCATTATTCAGGCGGCATCATGGGACAGTGGACTGGCACCGGCGGAACGATTACGAACTGCCGGAACTACGGAAGTCTGCAGACCACCTATGGAACGGCATGGATCGGAGCGTCCGGCGGCATCGTGGCGCAGCTGTACCATGCTTATGAGAATAATGAGTACAACCTGATAGGATGCGGAAATTACGGAAGTATCTTTACTGCAAACGGAAGAAAACATACATTTTCCAAGGAGGAAAGTGACGCAGGTCAGACCGGCGCGAATGACAGTGCTGGAATACTGGGAAATATTACCAATTACGAGGCGACCAGCCCGGAGAAATCCCAGAGCTATACAGTCCAGATCCTGGATTGTGTAAATGCGCCGGGTGTGGAGATCTATTCCGCGTCTATGGCGTCCGGAATCTTTGGTTTCCTGTCCAGCGATAATCCGGCAGGAGAGACGATTAAGAAGTCCACCGGAAATGTGGTTATCCGCATTGAGCGGTGTCGGAATTTCGCAAGAGTATTGAAGGGAGCCCAGTTTACAGCGGGTATCTTCGGAGATCGCTATGGAGCGGAGGCATGGAAGAATCATACCATCGTCAAGGATAATTATTCGGTAAGAATGACGACTACATACCAAAGCCCGAACAATTCGCCGATTTATTCCGCACAATCCAGTTACTCCAAGTCAAACGGTCCCGGAACCATTAGTCCGGAGAGTAACCGGGCGCATAACTACTATATGAACGGCAGCGACAATGGCGACCATCAGTTTGACGATGTGAGTATCGGGCATGGGGAAACCGTGGGTTCGGGAACCAAGATAGCTTATAGCATGTCGGAATGGCTGAGAGGACTGCACGCGAATCCGTCCGCATTTATGTACGATATCGATGAGGAAAAGTACTTTGTGGCGGATATCACCATCGGAGATTCCGTGTCAGGTACAAACGGCGATTACATTGACGAGAATAACAACATCATACAGAAGAGTACCGGAAGAAAGCTTGGCAAGATTTTATATTATCTGGAAGATACGCCATACGGGTACAAAGATCTGGAAAATAAATCCACAGTAAACGTGGACGATACCGTATTTGTCAATGCGCGCACAAGCTACCGGCGGCTGGAGGGCATCAAGGACAATAAGCTGGTTGCCCCGAAGAATGTAACAGCGTCCGTGGAGCAGGGAAAGATTAAAGTGGAGATAACGCCCTCGACCCTGCAGGAGGCAGGTGTAGATCCATCCTCCACAGATCCCTGCGATCCGTTTGCGTACATGGTGAGACTGGAGGACAGTGAGGGACACAGCTATACCCATACATTATATACGGAAGCTGGCAGCTTTGAGCTTCCTGCGGATACCGAGCTGACAGGGCAACTGAACGTCATTGTCAGGGCGATCAGTATGTTTGATGATGTAAAAGATTCCGACGAGGTGTCCGGCGGCAGTGTATTGAACCCGACGCTTCCGGATCCGGATATCCGGATTCAGCTCATCTACACAGGGCCGAATAATAATAATTTCGCGTACCAAATCAGTCTGAATAATCTGGATGCGTACAGCGCGTATGACAGCTGGCAGACGGTGGTAAATATTGAACGCGAAGGCAATGTGGTCCTGACAGCGGAAAATCCGGTTCAGCAGCTTCCGGTAAAACAGAACAAGAATGCCATTTATCAGATGACAGCGCAGACGACCATGAACAGCGGAACCACGGATATTCAGGCTTCGCAGGTGGCATCGACTGCAGTCAGCCTGCCTGGCGGAGAAGGCATCGGAAAGCCGGAGTATCAGCTGGCAACCGCCTTCGGAAACAGACTTTTGAATGGCAGTGTCACTGTATCCGGTACGACGCTGGAGGATCTGACGATTGAGGTCAGTCTGACGTCGTCCGGCGCCATGACCACCCCGCCCATCTACCGCGCGGAGCTGATTGGCGACTGGAAGGATACGAACGGCAGTGTGCAGACGGATACTGTACTGGCCCAGACCGATATTCTGACCGTATCCAGAGGAACCGCCACAGGAAACTTTACGGCGCTTCCGGAATACGTGGGAGACGCGACCAATATGCGGGTGCGTATCTGGTACGCGGCCTCGGGATTGGGACCGGTCTATACCTATGATATCGGCGTGGACGGTGATTCTGCAGACGCGAATTATGATATGCATCAGCTGCTTGGCGTCACAGAAGAGGAGGACGGTACCAGAGCGGAACAGTGGCATAACACCAACAGCACTATCTGGGCGCGCAGAGGAAGTGACGCGGGATATCAGTTCTGCGATTACGCCCATGAGACCGGCACACTTTTCACCTGGCTTCCGAAGCCGGAGCTGGTGGACGCGGACACGGGTACTCGCATGACCCCGGATGAGAATGGCTTCTATACCTTTACCTGGGATCCGGGTCTGGCGGCGACGGAGGAAGCCCATTACCAGGTCTCCCTGACCGGTATCGACGCGGATGGCCGGGAGGTTATCATTCCGACAGACGGATATTACAAAGATGACACCAGCCGGACACTTTATATCGACGGCTCCGACTGGAACTACCAAAGTGTGAAGCTGAAGGTGACACGCATCGGCGTGAATACGGCCACGACAAAGCAAATGGGCCTTTCATCGACGGGCAGCTATCTGGTTAAGGAGCGCCTGGAAGCGCCCGGACAGCCCTCCGTAACCAATGCGGATGAGAATGAACTGAACTATCAGTTAAGCTGGGCGGCCAATCTGTCCGAGGAAGGGCTGAAGGGCTACCAGGCCTATATTCAGACCTACGGAAGCGACGGCAGTCTTACAGACGCCGTGGCCCTTGGCGGGCCGGTACCGGCAGATAAATCCGATGTGTATACAGAAAACGTGAACCTGGAGGTTTACGCCGGCCAGAAGGTGGTTATCTACCTGAAGGCCATGGCCGAGGAGAACAGCCAGTATCTGGACAGCCTTCCCGGCGTCACCACAGAGCTTACGATCCCCAGCCGTCTGGCTGCGCCGAAGGTCAGCTGGAATGCCCGTTGGCAATACGATAAACAGGTGCCGGTGACGGCTGCGGAGTTTCTGAACAGCCTGCAGATCAATCTGTCTGCTGAGCGGGACAGCATTCCGCCTGCGGGCAGCGCGTACCTGCTGTGCGCGTATATCTATAACAATCAGCAAGATGCAGAGAACGCAAGCCTTACGAATCCCGGAACCTACCTTGCCGCATATCCGGTAAGCTATCAGGAAAACCGGGTTCCGGTACAGATGGATGTAAAGAGCAGTATAGAGTATTATCATGTACTGCAGAATCTGTCCATAGACTATGCCGGAAAATGGATTGCCTTCTACGCGCGGATCTCTTCCGGCAGCGGCAGCGTAAGCTCCGCGTGGACAAAAGCGGGACAGGCATTCCGTCTGCCGTATGTGAAGCTGGATACGCCGGATATAAGCTCTGATACCGTATGGACAGAGGTGGATGCACAGGTCAGCGATTCTCCGGATATCGCAGGACAGCCGGCAAAGCTTCCATGGGAAGCAGAGCACACCCGGATCAACTGGAGCAGTGTGGACGGCGCTGACGTATATGAGGTTACTTCGACGGAGAAAGCGGACGTAGATTTGACAAGAAATATCCGGATTCAGGAGAGCGGGGACAGCGTAACTGTAAGCCAGCAGTGGTCGGGCCTGAGTGGCTATAACGTCAATGACTGGTCAGAAGCGGCAGTTAAGAAGACGGATGAAAATACCTGGCGCTTTGACCTGGCCTATCCGGATGTAATTGCGGGTGATATGGCGGCGCATGGCTATTATGATACCCCGTCCGGAGCGAGAAGCTACTACACCGTGCAGGAGACAGCGGCGCTCTATGCCACCAGGAATGACGACGGCACCTGGAGCTACAGCCTGGAGCTTCCGGATATCAATAAACTGACTGCGAGGGATGAGGCAGAGGACGGCAGTACGGTGGAAACCACCTTCCCCAATGAAAGCAGCCGAATCGTGAGCAAGGTGACCGTCCGGGCCAATGTGGAGGCCAACCTGTCAGAGAACCCGGCAGACCAGAGCGACGCCTACGCCGCGTCAGAGCGCGCAAAGGTGGAACTGAAATAAGATGAAACAGACCATAAAAAAGAAAGGAGGGGAGTTCCGTTGCAGCGAAAAGGAATGCGTGAACTAAGGAAAAACAGCCGTCAGGGTGTGTCTCTGGTCATCGTGCTGTGTGTATCAGCCTTCTTCGTGGCCTTTGCCGCAGCCATCCTGTATACAGCGGGACTTCTGACCTCCCAGAGTACCGGGCGCCTGAAGGAGGAACGGAGCTATCTGCTGGCTCAGAGCTTTGCGGAAGCTTTGGATAAGGAGCTTTCCGATCCGGACGCGTCCTTCTTCGAGTTTGTGAACCGTTTCCTGGACGGAAACCAGTACGCGGAGGATACCCCCTATTCCTTTATGCCGGAGGGCACGGATCTTGAGAACCTGTATGCAGGCAGCGCCAAAAGTCTGGAAGGCTACGGCAACCTGCGTGTGACCCTGACCAAGGAAATTAACGAAAGTGAGAGCAGTGTCAGCCTCGGAGGCACAATCCCGGCGACGGGAGCCGGTAATTACGGGACGACCATCGCGGAGCTGGAGCGCATGACTGTGCGCCGCTATCTGGTGATAGTGGATGTGACGTCCTATTATGACGACATAACCTACACCTACAGTACAGAATATACCCGGGAGCAGAAATACGCGTTGAATTTCTGGCAGGGGGAACAGAAGCTGGTATGGGATGGAAAGGACTGGCATGCAGGCACGGCTGTCGGACCGGTCTATGATCCGGATCCGGTTCAGGATATCCGTTATGAGTATGACGCGTCCAATGTGACAGAATGTAAATTTGTGGAAAATACCTATACCGATACGGAGACTACCGATACGGAGCCGCCGGATCCGGAAGGAGGCGATACCAATGGGACCGATTAAGACACTGAGATCCCGTTCCGGGGATACGCTGGTGGAGGTTATGGCCAGCATCTTTATCTTCCTGCTGATGATGGGAATTCTCCAGGGAGCGGTATCCTACAGCAACGCCTCCATGCGGAAAAATCAGGAAATCCGACAGGAAAACGCGGAGATTCTGAAAGAACTGAGTACGGCTCAGGCTGCGCCCCGGGACGGCGGGAAGAATCAGCCGGTTGATCTGGCGTTTCGCGCTGTCAATGCGGATTTTACCCAGATGGGTTCCGCTGCAGGCTTTACCGTGGAAGTGGAGCTGTATCAAAAAAAGGCAAAGGATGTTTCCTTTCTTCTGTATCACCCACCGGAGAAGTCAGACGGTTCCGGCTCCGATGAGGACGGAGGTGACACGCCATGAGAAAAAAGAAGCATAGAATCCTGCGGGAACGCGCGGGAACGACGCTGGTGGAGACACTGGTATCCCTGCTTCTGATGAGCATTCTGATCGGCATGGCGGCACGGGTGCTGAGCGGCGCTTACCGGGTGTATCTGCGGCTGCAGAAGACCCAGTACGCAGAGTCCATTCTGGATACAGCCATGACGGAGGTACGGGATCTGGCAAATGATGCCTGCGGCTATGTGAAGCTCTATCCGGATGGCGCGCAGATTGCGGATCAGGTTGGAAATGAGATCGGAACCGCCATGGAATTTCTGGATTCCAACGGCTACGTGGTGCTGATTTCCACTGACGGCTGTGAAGAGACCACCCTGTACCGGGGAAATGATCTGGAAAATGTCATCGGTACTCAGGAAGCGCTTCCGAAAGGACGGCTGCTGGCCCGGTATTATAACCGGAAAAACGATGGCACCTATCTGTACACGGACGGTACCAAGCCGGTGGCCCGCGCGGCTGCGGAGGCCTACGGCGAGGGCTTTTATATGGGGTATTACCTGAAGGTGACCTACCGGGTACCGGATGAAACGGCAGACGGTGGGGCGTTGAGCTCTCTGGTTGCCGATGTGGCATTATATCAGGATGAGAACTGCACAGAACTGGTAATATCTGACACGGAAATCCTTGATTTTCGTTATAAAATAAAGTATAGTGAGGGTGTGACGGCAACGACTGTAATGAATAACACGCCGTAAGGCCGTACAAACAAGATATAGACGCCTGCCCGGGCGCTTATATAGAAAATATCTGTAAAGAAAAAGGAGAAAAGAGAAATGTTTAAGAAACTCAAAGAGAACAAAAAAGGCTTTACACTGGTAGAGCTGATCGTTGTACTGGTAATTCTGGCTATCCTGGCAGCCCTGCTGGTACCGGCACTGACTGGGTATATTGATAAGGCTAAGAGAAAATCTATCGTAGCTGAGACTCGTCAGGCAGTAATGGCTGCGCAGACACTGGTTGATGAAGAATATGGAAAGGCTGTTGAAGGCGCAAAATTAGAGTTTGGCGGATCCAATACAAATCTGACATATGCAAAGGTTAAAGATTTGGCAGAAGTGAAAGGAACTATAACAGCAGTTGTTGTTGGAACTACAACTGGTGCAGTTGGGGCAGAAACATACTCAAATGCAGGTGTTGTAACAAGTCTTACATATACAAATGGCGGAAAAACTTGTGTATATACCAAGGATGCGACTACTGGTACTGACGGCGCATATAATGTTCAATAGTTAATTAACTATTACAGAGTGATTTATGAAAAAGAAAGGACCGTACCCCATGCCCACCCAGCACCCCGCCTCTGCACAACAGAATAAGGAAAAGCAACACCGCTGGCTCCGGCAGACCCTTACGGTCCTTTGTCTCGTACTTCTGGTGGTGGTCCTCTTAGCGCCCGGTGCGCTGGAGCTTCTGTACCGGGCGGACGCCCGGACAGCGCTCCGGAACGCCCGGTCTGTAAGGATGGCGCTGGATGTGACCTCCACCGGGCAGTACGGCGGCAGCGCTCCCTTTGCGGATGCGGCAAAGCAGGGCGGCGTGGCCGAGGGCGTCTATGAGGACGTCCTTTTCTTAAGTAAGGCGCCGGGAGAATTCTGGATTCTTCAGACCGACGAGAGCGGTTACCGGGTGCAGAAATTTATCTATCAGGAGAACGAGTATACGGTCTGGTATGACCGGAGCACCCATGTATACACCGTATACCATGACCGGCTGATGATCGGGGACGAGGATACCGATCCGTAAAAGTGCGGGAAGCGCACAGAACAAATTTTGATACAGCTATGAAAAGCAGAGCAGGATAAAAGTCCTGCGGGAAAAAGTAACACATTTGATATGACAGAATTAGTGATTTTAGAAAGAATTCTCTGGCTGATAAGGTTCCTCTTCGGAGCCTGCATCTTCAGCTTTTTAGGAGTGGTGGCCGATCGGCTTCCCCGAGATGAGGAAATCGTGAAGGGGCGGAGCCACTGTACAGCCTGCGGGCGGGTATTGACCCCGGCAGAGCTGATTCCCTGCGTAAGCTTTCTGGCTTTACGCGGACGCTGCAAGGACTGCGGCACGCCGATCCCGAAACGGGCGTTCCTTGGCGAGCTGGCCGGAGGAGCGGCATGGATCCTGTGCGCGTGGCGCTATGGAGTTGGACACACCGGGCTGATTTCCCTGGAGGGCGCGGTGGTTTTTTGTTATCTTGGAATATTACTGGTGGTGGCCCTGATAGACTGGGACACCCAGATCATCTATAATCGATTTCACATAATCATAGCCATCCTGGCGGCGGCGCAGATCTTTCTGGTTCCGGAGCACGGAATCGGGGATCGTCTGCTCGGCGCGCTGATTGTGTCGGTTCCCATGCTGGTGCTGGCGCTGATCGTGCCGGGAGCCTTCGGCGGCGGCGACATCAAGCTTATGGCGGCGTCCGGGCTTTTTCTCGGCATGGACGCCATTGTCTGCGCCATGTTTTTCGGCCTGCTTTCCGGCGGCGGTTACGCGGCCTTTATGCTGGCTACAAAACGGCTGAAAAAGAGCGACCAGTTCGCTTTCGGGCCTTTTCTGGCCTTTGGCCTGGCGGTGGCAGCCCTCTGGGGCGACCAGATCGCAGCCTGGTATCTGAGCGCACTGTAGAAGCGACAGTGAAATAGTTTACATAATATAGAATACATAGGAGAAGCTTTACTTCATTTACATAAAGGAGAACAACAGATGGCCCGTTTTCAATATGTCGCGAAGGACATGAAGGGAAAAATAAAAAAAGGAACGGTCGAGGCAGCCAGCGAAAAAACACTGACCGCGGATCTGCTGGGGGACGGCCTGTATCTGGTGGAGGCGAAGAACCTGACGGAAGCCCGGGGTCATAAAAGACTTAAGCCTAAGCAGCTGGCGTCTTTCTGCCGGGAGCTGTCCACGCTTCTGGCTTCCGGCGTCAGTCTGGTGCGGGCGCTGGATATCATTTCCGGGCAGGAGGGTATCCCGGCGGCGGAGCGTGAGGTCTACGACGCGGTGTTGACGGATCTTCGAAAAGGAGTCAGCCTGTCCGAGGCCATGGAGAACCGGCAGGCCTTTCCGGAGCTGATGGTGGGTATGATCCGCTCCGGCGAGGGCAGCGGTAACCTGGATCAGGTGACCGGACGCCTGGCCATCCAGTATGAAAAAGAGCATAAGCTGAATCAGCAGGTGAAATCCGCCATGACCTATCCGGCAGTGCTGCTGGTCTTAAGCGTGGCGGTGGTCATCCTGATTGTGACCTTTATCCTGCCCCAGTTCCAGAGTCTTTTTGACGAGATGGACAGCCTGCCCTGGATTACGAATATGCTGATTGCCATATCGGATTTTCTGGTACAGAGGTGGTATGTGGCGCTGCTCGCCGTATTCATTTTCGTGGCGCTGGTGCGGCTGATTATGGGAATTCCGGCGGTGCGCAGGGGCGTGGACTACGCGAAGGTCCATGTGTGGGGCTTCGGAAAGCTGTATCAGGTCATTTACACAGCCCGGTTCGCGCGGACCTTAAGCAGCCTCTATTCCAGCGGTATGCCCCTGGCCCAGGCCATCGGCATCGCAGGCGAGACCGTAGGCAACCTGTATGTGCAGGAGCAGTTTGATATGGTGGTGACCCAGGTGCGAAGCGGCGTGGCCCTGTCCCGGGCCCTTCATGAGGTGGACGGCCTGCTTCTGAAGCTCTCCAGTACCATTCTGGTGGGCGAGGAGAGCGGTCGGCTGGACGTGATGCTGGATTCCGTCGCGGCCACTCTGGAGGATGACGCGGAGCAGGCTACGAAGCGGATGGTGACGCTCCTGGAGCCGATTCTGATTATTTTCATGGCTCTGGTGGTAGGTATGATTATGATTGGCGTGATGCTGCCGATTTACCAGTCCTACGCAGCCATCGAAAACGCGTAAGGAAGAATGGAAACAAAGGATATGGAAATAATTTACAAGGAGAACAATCATGAGTGACGCGGTCATTGTACTGAGAGAAGAATGCATCCTTGCGGCGGAGGGGAAAGCCGGACGCATGCCGAAGATCACAAAAGCGCGCCGGATTCCGGTGGAAGGCTTCGGCAATACGATGGAGCAGTGGAAAAAGGCTCTGGAAACCTGTCTGGAGAGCCTGCATGCGGATCATGTGAAGCTGGTGCTTCCGGCTTCCTACTCTTCCGCGCGGATTACCCAGATTCCCTACGCCACAGGAAAGCAGCTTGGGAAGATAGCGAAAAATGTCATGCAGGAAAATGAGAGCGAGGGCGTCGCTGACTATTCGGTGGTGCAGGGGGATAAGAAGCAGGGCTTAAGCCTGTGCTGCGGCAGCACCTCGGAGAAGTTCTTAAGCGATCTCACAGCCATTACCCGGGAGCTGGGAATCCCGGTGGATGCGGTGTCTGTGCCGCTGGAGGGCTACTTAAGGCTCATGTCCCAGCTGAAGGAGTGCCGGAACCGCACAGCTATCTATCTGATCTTTGAGGACAGCAGTGTGACCAGCCTGCTCTATCGGGACGGCGTCTACCAGTATTCCACTAGAAGCCGGATTTTCAGCGAGCGGGGAACCCTGGATTTCGGTACGGAGATCGTCCGGAATATCTCCGGTATCCGGCAGTTCTACGCCACCATGAATGCCGATATGCCCATTACGGATGTTTACTATACAGGCTGCGCGCCGGATGATTTCGAGGCAAGTCTGGACGGCATCCGTGCCATGAACCTGGAGGTCCGCCCGCTGGAGGTAAATCTTCCCTTCGACGCCCCCGGAAATCCGGGAGACTGGCTGGCCTGTATCGGAGCCATGATTACCGATAAGAAGAATATCAATCTGTATGACCGCTGGCTTGCGGATCAGAAGAAGGACGGGGTCGGAAAAGTCCATTTCGGAAAAGAACTGGTTCCCCCGGCAGTGACATTGACGGTCTGCCTGGTGCTGTTTGCGGGCGTGGCGGTCTGGAATGGGGCCACATCAGCCAGAATCCGGAAAATGGATCGCTGGATGCAGGACTCTGCGGTGCAGGAACAGTACCGGCAGGCTGAGGAGCGGAAAAATTACAGCGCTTCCTTAAGTCAGTCCATTGCCCAGGTGAACCGGATGGAAGATAATCTGGCCACCTATCCGGATCTGACGGAAGGCGTGATCCGGGAGATCGAGGACGTCAGTGGCCGGGATATGGACGTGAAGATTCAGGGACTGGACATGGAGACAGGCACTCTGACCTTCAACGCGGTCAGCCGTCAGGTCATTGACATCCCGGGCTATGTGAGCCGTCTTACGACCACGGGTCTGTTTGAAGAAGTAAATTATACCGGTTATTCCTACGGGGATAACGAATATACATTGTCGCTGTCCTGCGTTCTCGCGGCAGCCGATGCCGGGGAGGTGCAGTAAATGAAGCTGGATACGGAATTAAAGCCGGGCGATATCGTCCTGTTAAAGGGACTGGGCTGCGTCCTGATTGTGGTGCTTTTCATGCAGCTTCTGATTTTCCCGGGACTGAATAAGCACGAGGATCTGAGCGCTTCCCTGGAGGCGAAGACAGCGCAGAAGCAGGAGATGGAGGACACTATTGCAAATATGCCTGCGGTGGAGGAAACCATCGCAAAGCAGGAGGAGACACTGAAGGCGGCACAGGATCAGTACTATGGCCTGCTGGAAAATCAGGAGATCGATGAGCTGGTGACCGGCGTGGTGCTGAACCATAGTCTGTTCCCGGTGTCCTTAAGTATTGCGGAGACCGGGGACGCGGTGCCGGACGCTTATTTCCTGTCGGCTCGGGCGGTGGCTGCGGATACTGCAGAAAACTCCGATCCGGACACAGCCACAGCGGAGCTGGACGGTGAGGAGGACAGCGGGGACAGTGCGGATACAGTGACGCCGGTGTACGCACAGTACGTACACATCACCGACGTGAGCCTGACCGTGCGGGGAAGCGAGGATATGATTCGCAGCTTCTTAAATGATATTGCGGTGGATTATCCGGGACTTCAGGTGCGTTCCTTCACCATGCAGGAGGGCACTTATCTGAATGAAAATCTGGATTCGGTGGATACGACCACCTGTAGCTGCGTCATCGCGGTATATACCTGCGGCGACGCGTCCAGTACAGGAGAGGAGACGGCACAGTGAATACAAACTTACGAATCGGAGACGTCTTAAAGGAAAAAGGATATGTAACGGATGAGCAGATGAACCAGGCCCTGGCCTATCAGAAGGAGCACCGGGACATGCGCGTGGGTCAGATTCTGCGTGAACTGGGCTTCGTGACGGAGGAGCAGGTGCTGGACGCCCTGGCCAGCAGGCTGCAGCTGCGCATCGTGGATGTGGCCCAGCTGCCGGTGGATGTGAAGGCCGTAGCCATGGTAAGCAGAGAGCTTGCGGAAAAGAATCTCCTGCTTCCTATCAGCGTCCAGGAGCATCATATGGTGCTGGCGGTTAATGACCCGCTGAACTATTTCGCTCTGGAGGAGGTCCGGCAACAGACCGGCTGCCAGCTGGAGATCTGCCTCTCAGAGGAGGAACCCTTAAGAAAAGCGGTTTCCTATTATTTCGCGGAGGTCAGCGCCCGTCAGGCGGCCAGCCAGGCCAACGTGGGCTTTACCACCACGGCGGCGGACGATCTGGAAATCGAGGACCTGGAGAACAGCGCCGATGAAGCGCCGATTATCCGCCTCTTAAACAGCCTTCTGGAGCGTGCCATTAAGACAGGCGCCAGCGATATCCATATCGAGCCCTTTGAAAATGAGACCCGGGTGCGCATGCGTATTGACGGCGTCATTATGGAATATGTGACCATTCACCGGAACATCCACGCGCCTCTTATCGCCCGTATCAAGATTCTGGCGAATCTGGATATCGCTGAGAAGCGTGTTCCCCAGGACGGCCATTTCCGGGTAAAGCTGGATGAGGGCAATATCAACATCCGTGTGTCCGTGCTGCCCACAGTCTTCGGCGAGAAAGCGGTGCTGCGTATTCTGGCTTCGGCGGCCCATCTGGATCACGCCGATCATTTCGGTATGGATGATTTCAGCTACAACCAGTTCGCACCCATGCTGAATTACCCAAACGGTATCATTTACATTACCGGTCCCACCGGAAGCGGTAAGTCCACTACACTGTATATGGTGCTGGATTACCTGTCCGGCCGGAAGGTGAATATATCCACCATCGAGGATCCGGTGGAGAAAAATATCCCCGGCATCAACCAGACCCAGGTCAATGTGACCGCGGGTATGACCTTCGATGTGGGTCTGCGCGCCCTGATGCGTCAGGACCCGGATATTATCATGGTGGGCGAGACCCGTGACGGCGAGACTGCCGGTACTTCGGTCCGGGCGGCCATCACCGGTCATATGGTGCTTTCCACCCTGCATACCAACGACGCGGTGTCCAGTATCGTGCGACTGCAGGATATGGGCGTGGAGACCTATCTTGTGGCCAATTCCCTGGTGGGACTGGTGGCCCAGCGACTGCTTCGGAAGGTCTGCCCCAGCTGCGCCAGGGAGATGGAGACCACCGAGCAGGAGCGCTTATTTCTGGGCCGGGATGTGAAGAAGATTCACCGGGGCATGGGCTGCTCCCACTGCAATCATACAGGCTACAGCGGACGAATCGCAGTTCATGAAATTCTTCCGGTTAACAATGAGATTCGGCGGATGATCGTGGATCACGAAACCATCGAGGAGATCACGAAATATGCTGTCGAGCATCAGCATATGCGGACCCTGAAGGAGAGCGGTCTCATTCTGGTGAAGGAGGGCGTGACCACGCCGGAGGAGCTGATGAAGATCAGCTATGGAGAGTAAGATGACAGATATCTGTGAGATTATCCGGGACGCCCGGAAAAAAGGCGCGTCCGACATTCATATTTCCGAGGCAATGCCCCTGTGGTACCGGGTAAATGGACGGCTTCGGGAGGCAGAGCTGCAGCCCTCGCCGGAGGAGGTGCGTTCCCTTCTGCTTTCGCTCTTAAGCGAGCGGCACCGGGCAGCCTTTGAGGCGGGCGAGGATGCGGACTTTTCCCTGGAGACCCCGGAAGGAGAGCGGCAGCGTGTGAATGTGTTCCGGCAGCAGAAAAAGCTGGCAGCCACCATACGACTGCTGAATGGGCGGATTCCCTCCTTGGAGGATCTTAAGATGCCCACCATCCTTTATGAGATGGCCAAACAGCCCAGAGGTCTGATTCTGGTCACCGGCCCCACCGGCAGCGGTAAATCTACCACCCTGGCGGCCATGATCGAGTATCTGAACCGGAATCTGGATCGACATGTGATTACCATCGAGGATCCCATCGAGTACCGGTATGAGAGTAAGCGCTCCCTGATTCACCAGCGGGAGGTGGGCGAGGATGCAGGAAGCTTCGCGTCAGCCCTTCGAAGCGCGCTCCGTGAAGACCCGGATGTGATTCTGGTGGGCGAGATGCGTGACTACGAGACCATTTCCGCAGCGCTTCTGGCCGCGGAGACCGGTCATCTGGTGCTGTCCACCCTGCATACCACCGGCGCGGCCCAGACCGTGGAGCGTATCATCGACGCCTGCCCGGCGGAGGGCCAGAACCAGGTACGTATCCAGCTGGCAGGCACCTTGAAGGGAATCGTCAGCCAGTGCCTGATTCCCTGTGGCGGAGGCGTAACCCGTATCGCCGCCACAGAGCTTCTTGTAAGCACCGACAGCATCCTGAACCTGATCCGCGAGGGCAAGACCCATCAGATCCCGTCCATGATGCAGGTAGGCGCCGATAACGGCATGCACACCCTGAACATGGACCTGGGCCGCCTGGTCCGGGAAGGCTATATCACCCGGGAGGACGCGCTGAGCTATACAAATAACAAGGCGGAGATCGCCCAGTATCTCTAAAAGCATCAGGAAAATGCTTTCCGGTATCCGGAGAGCATTTTTTAAATGCCGGATTGCGAAGCGGCAGGCTTTGTGCTAAGATAAAAGAAATATGGCTATTATTAGGAGGGTTAAGATAAAATGGAACAGTATAAGCAGGAATTTATTGAATTTATGGTAGAGTCGGACGTGCTGAAGTTCGGCGAGTTTACGTTGAAGAGCGGCAGAAAGTCCCCGTTTTTCATGAATGCGGGCGCCTATGTGACCGGCTCCCAGTTAAAACGGCTGGGCCAGTATTACGCGAAGGCCATCCATGACAAGTACGGCGACGACTTCGACGTGCTGTTCGGACCGGCCTATAAGGGTATTCCCTTAAGCGTGGTTACCGCCATTGCCTACAGCGATCTGTACGGCAAGGAGGTCCGCTACTGCTCAGACCGGAAGGAAGAGAAGGATCATGGCGCGGACAAGGGAAGCTTTCTGGGAAGTAAGCTGAAGGACGGCGACCGTGTCGTTATGATCGAGGACGTGACTACCTCAGGCAAATCCATGGAGGAAACCGTACCGAAGGTAAAGGGCGCGGCTGACGTGGAGATCGTGGGTCTGATGGTATCCCTGGACCGCATGGAGGTCGGCAAGGGCGGTGTGAAATGCGCTCTGGACGAGGTAAAGGATCTGTACGGCTTTGAGACCAACGCCATCGTTACCATGGCGGACGTGGTAGAGCACCTCTACAACCGTCCCTGCCAGGGCAGAGTTCTCATTGATGACACGTGTAAGGCGGCAATCGACGCATATTATGAACAGTACGGCGCAAAATAAGGAGGCAATTGCATGAACGAAAAAGCATATAAGACCATGACCCAGACCGGCGCAGGCTCTATTGCCGTCGGCATTATCATGCTGGTAACCGGTATCGTAACAGGAATCCTCTGCATCGTCAACGGCGCAAGACTTCTGAAGAATAAGTCAGATCTCATGTTTTAGGACGGATACGGGGCAGAATGAAAAAGAGAGATTCCAGAGACAGACTGAGGCAGGGAGGGCGCGTACTGCTGCTGATTTATCTGGCGTGCGTCGTCTATTTTATGTTTTTTTCAGAGGCCTATGGAAGAACCGATGTCAGTCCGGATTACCGATATAATCTGGTGCTGTTTCGGGAGATCCGGCGTTTCTGGCAGCACCGGGACATCCTGGGGACGTCCGCGATGCTGATCAATATTGTGGGAAATGTAGCCATGGTGATTCCTTTCGGATTCGCCGTGCCGCTGCTTTTTCCGTCTGCGCGGAGAATGGAGCGCACCATCATCCTGGCGTTTCTGGCAAGCCTTCTGGCAGAAACCTTCCAGTTAATCCTGCGGGTAGGCTGCTTCGACGTGGATGATCTGTTGCTGAATACCATGGGGGGAGCCATCGGCTACCTGTTGTTTGCATGGTTCTGGCATATATGGAGAAAGAGAAATGGTGAGAAGAAGTTATAAATTTACCGATAAAAAGCATACAAAACAGGGTCTTCTTTCGGTGGCCTGCGGAGGGACAGCGCTGATTCTGACGGCAGCGTCCCTGTCGCTTGCCTATCAGAGGTCAGGTCAGGCCGGAAGCATCGTGGGTCTCTTAGGAGTATTTGCCATGCTGGCCAGCGTCGTCGGGTTCGTACTGGCGCTTCGGGGCTTTCAGGAAGAGGACGTCTATGTGATCTCTTCCCAGATCGGCGTGGTTGTGGACGGACTTCTGTTTATTCTGTGGGCGATGGTATGCGTGATAGGAATGTAGGAGGAGTATAGATGGCAATGGAAGAAATCAGAGAGCGCTATGAGCTTGCGATGGAGCGGATACGGGCAATGAAGCAGGAAAAGACCGTGTCGGCTCCATTTTACGCATATTTTCAGAAAATGGCGGATTTTATATTGGAAATGGACGCGTACCGGGCGAGTGTGGAGAAGGGAGAGCCGGAACGGCTGAGCCTGGCTGAGCTGCAGGAGCAGAACCGGCGGCTGTACGGCGACGTGGCAGGCGGGGCTTACAGGGAAAGCTATGCCAATCCGACGGGAGCAGTGGAAAAGCTTGGCGAGGGTTACGGACAGCTTCTCAGCTTTGTATACACGGAGCTGCGCGGCATGATCATCTGGGCGGTGGAAGGCCGTCTGACCGATATGACGGTCACCGCCGAGCTTTTTATTGAGCTGTACAACGCCTTTGAGGAAGATACGCCGTCCGTGGAAAATCTGAAAGAAATCCTCTACTGGCATATGAGTGATTACTGCGACGTATTTATCCCGGATCGGATTCGGGAGCAGCTGGATCCGTCTCTGGATTTCGCAGCGAAGCTTATCCGCGGGGCAGATCTCAGTGATCCGCGTTATCTGTACCGTTTCGGCGAGTACATTACGGAAAATGAGCTGGGCGTCAGCCGCTTTCTGGCCGGACTGTCCCAGAGCGAGATCGATGCCATGGCGTCCACCTTTACCGAAGGCTATCGGATGGGCTTCGTGGCGGCAGGTATCGATCTGAGTAAAAAGAAGACGGTTAATATCCGCTATGCCCTGGGCTTTGAGCGGGTGGTGAAGGCGGCCATCGGTCAGTTTGAGGCTATGGGTCTTGAAAGTATCATTTACCGGGAAGCCCGTCACAGTATCAACCGGCGTCCCCAGGGAAGCCCGGGCTATGTAAGCTCTAAGCCGTCCAAGCAGTATGAATTTGATCACCGGGAGGACATGGCCCTTTATCTGGATAAGAAGCTGAACGAGCGGCGTTTAAGTGTGCTGCACAGCGCCTACGAGGAGTATAAGGAGTTGGCGGCAGTCCATGCGGGGCCTGCAGTCATGGAGATCTTCGGCGAGCATCCGTTTATGCCCGAGAGCTGTCCGGCGGCCCTGCGTCTGGATGCAAAGCAGCAGGAGATCATGGTGACGTACAACAGTGAGGCAGGCCAGCTGGTGAACCGCTACATCCCCGGCGACCAGCGCAGCTTTACAATTATTGCCTGGCCCATTCCGGAGATTGGCGATAATTACGAAGAGATTTTCCGGGAAATTGTGAAGATCAACAACCTGGATTATCACCTGTATCAGGGCATCCAGCAGAAGCTCATCGACGCCCTGGACCAGGGCGAGTACGTCTATGTGAAGGGCGCGGGGGCGAACCGGACGGAGATGTATGTGCAGCTGTGGCAGCCGGAGAATCCGGCGAAGGAGGCCATCTTCGAGAACTGTGTGGCCGATGTGAATATCCCGGTGGGCGAGGTGTTTACCTCTCCGAAGCTGACCGGTACCCACGGTACGCTTCATGTGAGCCAGGTCTATCTGAATGAACTGAAATATATGGATTTGGAAATCCGTTTTGAAGATGGAAAAATCACGTCCTACAGCTGTAAGAACTTCGACGATGAGACCGAAAATCAGAAGCTCCTGAAAGCGAATGTACTCTTTAACCATGAGACTCTGCCCCTGGGCGAATTTGCCATCGGCACCAACACCACAGCCTATATGGTGGCGAAGCGGTATGATATCGGCGCGAAGCTTCCGATTCTGATTGCGGAGAAGATGGGGCCCCATTTCGCAGTGGGCGACACCTGCTACTCCTGGTCCGAGGACAATCCGGTGTACAATCCCGACGGCAAGGAGATTATTGCCCGAGATAACGAGTGCTCCCTGCTTCGGAAGACCGATGTATCCAAAGCCTATTTCAACTGTCATACGGATATTACGATTCCCTATGACGAGCTGGATTGCATCCGGGTGGTAAGACCGGACGGAAGCAGAATTCCGCTGATTGAGAAGGGAAGGTTTGTGCTGCCGGGAACCGAAGAACTGAATAAGCCGTTTGACGGAATGTAGAAAAGAAATAAGCAGTTTCGAAATTTTGTATGTTTTAGGTGTTGACAGAGAGTGTGATACCCTGTAAACTGGATTTATAAGTAAAACAAAAAGAAAATTAGGCATTTATAAGAAAAACTAATTAATACTTATTGGAAACAAAGTACCGTTCAGCCGGAAAGTTATTTCCCGCTAGGAACAGAAGAACGAAGGAGGTTCGCAGTTATGGCTAAGGTAGGTATTGTGATGGGCAGCGATTCCGATATGCCGATCATGAAGAAGGCGGCGGATGTGCTGGAGCAGCTTGGCGTGGAGTTTGAGATGACCATTATCTCAGCGCACCGGGAGCCGGATGTATTTTTTGAGTATGCGAAGAGCGCGGAGGAGAAGGGCTTCAAGGTGATCATCGCGGGCGCGGGTATGGCAGCCCATCTTCCGGGCATGTGCGCGGCGATTTTCCCGATGCCGGTCATCGGTATTCCCATGCACACCACATCCCTGGGCGGCAGAGATTCCCTGTACTCCATCGTACAGATGCCTTCCGGCATCCCGGTAGCGACGGTGGCTATCAACGGCGGCGTGAACGCAGGCCTGCTGGCTGCGAAGATTCTGGCAACCTCTGATCCGGAGCTGCTGGCACGTCTGAAGGCCTACTCCGAGGATCTGAAACAGCAGGTAGAGAAGAAGGATGCGCGGCTGAAAGAGGTAGGATACAAAAACTACTAAAAACTGTAGGAAACACCATGGTCACTAAATTCATGCGGCGCGTGCCGCTTGCATTCATTAAGTGTCCAGGTGTAGATTCGCACTAGGCTCGAAAACACCTCGCCAAGTGCTCATACTAGGAGGATAATAAAATGGATTACAAGAACGCAGGCGTAGATATTGAAGCAGGTTACAAGTCTGTAGAACTGATGAAGGAGCATATCAAGCGGACCATGCGTCCCGAAGTGCTGACCGGTATCGGCGGCTTCTCCGGCGCATTTTCCATGGAAGCATTCAAAAATATGGAGCAGCCGACGCTGGTGTCCGGCACTGACGGCGTGGGAACCAAGCTGAAGCTGGCATTTCTTATGAACAAGCATGATACCGTCGGCATCGACTGCGTAGCTATGTGTGTCAACGATATCGCCTGCGCAGGCGGAGAACCGCTGTTCTTCCTGGATTACATTGCCTGTGGCAAGAATGTTCCGGAGAAGATTGCGACCATCGTAAGCGGCGTGGCAGAGGGCTGCCGTCAGTCTAACGCAGCGCTCATCGGCGGCGAGACCGCTGAGATGCCGGGCTTCTATCCGGTGGACGAGTACGACCTGGCCGGCTTCGCGGTAGGCGTGGTAGATCAGAAGAACCTGATCACCGGCGCGGATATCAAGCCGGGCGACGTGCTGGTGGGTATGGCTTCCTCCGGCGTACACAGCAACGGCTTCTCTCTGGTAAGAAAGGTATTTACCATGAAGGCAGAGTACCTGAATACTTACTTTGAGAGCCTGGGCAGAACCCTGGGCGAGGCCCTCATCGAGCCGACCAAGATCTATGTGAAGGCTCTGCGCACCGTGAAAGAGGCCGGCGTGACCATCAAGGGCTGTAGCCACATCACAGGCGGCGGTTTCTACGAGAACGTACCGCGTATGCTGCCGGAGGGCGTGCGTGCCATGATCAAAAAGGACAGCTACGAGGTTCCGGCGATCTTCCACATGCTGCGTGAGGATGGCCGCATTGAGGAGCAGATGATGTACAATACCTTCAACATGGGTATCGGTATGGTGATGGCCGTAGATCCGGCTGACGTGGACAAGTGCGTAGCAGCAGTCCGTGAGTCCGGCGAGACTCCGTACATCCTGGGTGAAATCGCTGCGGGCGAAAAAGGAGTGACCTTATGCTAAAGGTAGCAGTACTGGTATCCGGCGGCGGCACGAACCTGCAGGCCATTCTGGACGCCATAGATGAAGAAAAAATCCGTAATGCCAGGATCGTCTCCGTTATTAGCAATAATCCGAACGCCTACGCCCTGGAGAGGGCAAAAAAGCATGGCGTTCCGGCGGTCTGCATTACCAGAAAGGCATGCGGAAGCACGGAAGCATTTAACGCGGCGCTTTTAAAAGCCCTGAAGGACTGCGGCGCTGAGCTTATTGTTCTGGCAGGCTGCCTGGTGGTGATTCCGAAGGAAATCATTCACGCGTACGAGGGACGCATCATCAACATCCATCCGTCCCTGATCCCGTCTTTTTGCGGCACCGGCTTCTATGGCCTGAAGGTGCATGAGGAGGCCCTGAAGCGGGGCGTCAAGGTGACGGGAGCCACCGTACATATCGTAGACGAGGGAACCGACACAGGCCCAATCCTTTTACAGAAGGCCGTGGAGGTAAAAGAGGGAGATACACCGGAGATTCTGCAGCGGCGTGTCATGGAGGAGGCGGAGTGGATTCTGCTGCCGAAGGCTATCGACATGCTCGCCAATAAGGAGGCATAACCTATGAAGATTTTAGTTGTTGGCTCAGGCGGACGGGAGCATGCCATTTGCTGGAAGATCGCCCAGAGCCCCAAAGCCGAGAAAATATATTGCGCGCCGGGCAATGCCGGTATCGAGGAGTACGCCGAGTGCGTGCCCATCGGAGCCATGGAATTTGAGAAGCTGGCGGCTTTCGCAAAAGAGAACGCCATTGATCTAACTGTAGTCGGCATGGATGATCCGCTGGTAGGCGGCATCGTGGACGTCTTTGAGAAGGAAGGTCTTCGTATCTTCGGACCCCGTGCCAACGCGGCGATCCTGGAAGGATCCAAGGCATTTTCCAAGGACCTGATGAAAAAATACGGCATTCCCACAGCGGCATATGAGAATTTCGACGACCCGGAGAAGGCTCTTGCTTATCTGGAAACCGCGGATTTCCCCATTGTACTGAAGGCTGACGGTCTGGCTCTGGGAAAAGGCGTACTGATCTGTAATAATCTGGAAGAAGCGAAAGCAGGCGTGCAGACCATCATGCTGGATAAGCAGTTTGGCGCCGCGGGCAATCAGATGGTCATCGAGGAGTTCATGACCGGACGCGAGGTATCGGTCTTAAGCTTCGTGGATGGCAAGACCATCAAGTGTATGACCTCCGCTCAGGATCACAAGCGTGCCCTGGACGGCGATCAGGGACTGAATACGGGCGGAATGGGAACCTTCTCCCCCAGTCCCTTTTATACAGAAGAAGTAGATAAGTTCTGCAAGGATCACATTTACCAGGCGACCGTAGACGCCATGCGCGCGGAAGGAAGAGAGTTCAAGGGCGTTATCTTCTTCGGACTGATGCTGACCCCGAAGGGACCGCGGGTACTGGAATACAATGCAAGATTTGGCGATCCGGAGACCCAGGTGGTTCTGCCGAGAATGAAGACCGACATCGTGGACGTCTTTGAGGCCTGCATCGACGGCACTCTGGATCAGATTGACCTGGAATTCGAGGACAATGCGGCAGTCTGCGTGGTACTGGCTTCCGGCGGCTACCCCGTGGCCTATGAAAAGGGCTTCCCAATTCATGGTCTGGAGAGCTTCAAGGGCAAGGACGGTTACTATGTATTCCATGCGGGAACCAGGAAGGTGGACGGCCAGATCGTCACCAATGGCGGTCGTGTGCTGGGCGTCACAGCCGTAGGCTCCGATCTGAAGACCGCCCGTGCCAACGCGTACGAGGCAGTGAAGCTGGTGGAATTTGAGAAGGCTTATTGCAGAAGTGATATTGGTAAGGCCATTGACGAGGCGTAAAACAGAGATAAAAAGCTGCAGACGGGAGCGGAAAAGCTCCCGTCTTTTCACTTTTTCGCCACAATCTGTCATTTGACAAGGCCTTACAATACGATTATAATGAGATCGATATTGTGAGGATAAGGGATTTTATAAACCACAAGATATATGGAGGATAAAAGCATGAAGAAGAGATACACAGGAGTTCTGGCTGCGCTGGCAGCGGGCGTCCTGATTTTCAGTACAGGCATCACCGGCGAGGCGGCCCGGACCGGAACCATTACCACGGACGGATCCCGCGTTCGCGCCACAGCCGACGCGGAGGGCCAGAAGGTGTGCTCCCTGCCTATCGATACGATGGTAGACATTACCGATGAAGCCGAGAGCGGCGGCAAGACCTGGTATCAGATCAGCTTTACGCTGGATGGCGCTCAGAAGACAGGCTGGATTCGTTCGGACCTGCTGTCTGTATCGGAGACCGAGGATCCGGCGGAGGAGCAGCCCGCGGAGAGTGAGGAGCAGCCGGAGGAAAGCGATGGCGGTGAGACCGGAAGCATTTCCGCAGGAGCTTATACCATTCAGGAGCCTGCCGAGGCGTATACGGGCGCGGATTCCATGGAGCAGACCAGCGTCAGCGTGGGGGATCAGACTTACACGGCATATCAGAGTACGGCCACGGATCAGCTCTATCTGGTCTGGGCGGCAAAGGAAGACGGCAGCACCGGCTGGTACTGGTACGATCCGTCTGAGGAGACCTTCCAGCAGGATCTGGGACAGTTTAGCCAGCAGGGTCTGGTGACTTCTCTGCAAAATGAGCTGACTACCCTGAAATCCACCACAGCGAAAAGCCTGCAGCAGCGCCTGTACATTATGATTGGCCTGGGCGTTTTGAGTGTCATTCTTCTGATTCTGACCATCGTATTCGCGGTAAAGAGCCGCAATGCGGGTTACGAATACGAGGATGATGACAATGAGGACGACGGCGACATTTCCGATGACAGTGAGGAGCAGGACGAGGAAGAGGACGACGAGTTCGAAGAGGATGAGAAGCCGAAGAAGCGCCGTGGTCTCTTTGGACGCAGAAAGCGCGATGAGGAAGAAGACGACGACGAGGATGACTTCGATGATTTCGTAGAGGATGTAAAGAAAAAGCGTTCTGAGAAGTCGAAAAAATGGGCGGATGAGGACGAGGATTACAGCGGTGAGAGTGCTTACGACGATACCGTGTACGACAAGGCAGCCTATGACGAGGAGGATCTGAGCCTGACGGCCAATCTGCCGAAGATTGATCTGAGCGCCCTGGACGAGGCGGTGGAAGAGCCGAAGAAGACGGAGAAACCGAAGGCCGAAGAACCGAAAGCAGAAGAGCCGACAGACGCGGACGACGATCTGGACATCGAAATCCTGGATCTGGACGATCTGAATTTATAATGAAATGACAGAAGAAAAGAAGGCGGGGCGCGAAAACCCCGCCTGACTTTGCAGTTACGATAGCAGACAGAAGGAAGTGATAAAATATGTTTGAAAATTATACGGACAAAGCGGCCCATGTGCTGAAGCAGGCGAAAAAGGTGTCCGCAGAGTGCGGACAGAGCTATGTGGGAACGGAGCATATCCTGATTGCGCTGCTCCGGGAAGACTCCTGCGCGGCGGCAGAGCTTCTGGCAGAGCGAAAAGTAGAGGAAAGCACAGTGCAGGAGCTGATAAGAGAGCTTATTTCCCCGGAGGGCGGCGTGGCCCTGGGGGAGCGCAGCGGCTTTACGCCACGGGCGGAAAAGGTGCTTTATGATGCGGAGCAGGAGGCAGCCCGGTTCCACGAGGAGAAGACCGGAACCGAGCACATCCTGATTGCCATGCTCAAAGACGTGGAATGCGCGGCCAGCCGTCTTCTGAACACCATGGAGGTCAATGTGAAGGAGCTGTACTCCGCCCTTCTGGATTCCATGGGAAGAACCGGCCAGATATATCGGGAGGAAGCGGCCCGCAGCGCCAGGATGCAGGGAAGAGGAACGCCGACCCTGCATCAGTATACGAGGGATCTGACCTTTCTGGCCTTCGAGCATAAGCTGGAGCCCTGTGTAGGACGGGATCAGGAGATCAGCCGTCTGATTCAGACCTTAAGCCGTAAAACCAAGAACAACCCCTGTCTCATCGGTGAGCCGGGCGTGGGCAAGACCGCCATTGTAGAAGGACTGGCCCAGCGGATTGTGGATGGAGCCGTACCGGATTCCGTGCGGGGCAAGCGGCTTCTGACCCTGGATCTCTCCGGTATGGTGGCAGGCACCAAGTACCGGGGTGAGTTCGAGGAGCGTATTAAAAATGTCATGGACGAGGTGCGGGGCGCAGGGGATATCCTGCTCTTTATCGACGAGCTGCACACGCTGATCGGCGCAGGCGGCGCGGAAGGAGCCATGGACGCAGCCAACATCCTGAAACCGGCGTTGTCCCGGGGAGAGCTTCAGATCATCGGCGCAACCACCGTAGAGGAGTACCGCAAGCACATTGAGAAGGACGCGGCCCTGGAGCGCAGGTTCCAGCCCATTACCGTGGAGGAGCCCACTGAGGAAGAAACCATCGAGATTCTGAAGGGCATCCGGAAGAGCTATGAGAAGCATCATCAGGTGACCATTACCGACGCGGCCCTGGAGGCGGCAGCGAAGCTGTCCAAGCGCTATATCAGCGATCGGTTCCTGCCGGATAAAGCCATTGATCTGATGGATGAGGCAGCAGCCAGAGTACGGCTTGGGGATACCCGGACAATGGAGGCGACGGCAGAGCTGGAGCGGGAGAGCGACGAGCTGCTGGCGGAGATCGAGAAGGCTATCCGGGAGCAGGATTTTGTCCGGGCAGCGGAGCTTCGAACCGAACGTCTGACCCTGGAAGAAAGGCTGAAAAAAGAGCATGCCAGGATGAAGCGTGTCCGCAGCCGCAAGGCCCTGACCGTCGGCGAAAATGAGATCGCCCAGATTGTGGCGGACTGGACGAAGATTCCGGTCAACAGGCTTACTGAGACGGAGACTCAACGTTTACAGAAACTGGAAAAAATATTACACAAGCGCGTTATTGCGCAGGAGGAAGCAGTTACGGCGGTAGCAAAGGCAGTGCGGAGAGGCCGGGTAGGCTTACAGGATCCTAACCGGCCCATTGGATCCTTTTTATTCCTGGGCCCCACCGGCGTGGGCAAGACGGAGCTTTCCAAGGCTCTGGCGGAAGTATTATTTGGCCGGGAAGAGGCCATGATCCGAGTGGACATGTCCGAATATATGGAGAAGCACAGCGTCTCCAAGCTCATCGGAGCGCCTCCCGGATATGTGGGCCACGACGACGGCGGCCAGCTGTCCGAGAAGGTACGCAGGAATCCCTACACGGTGATTTTGTTCGATGAGATTGAGAAAGCACACCCGGATGTGTTCAATATTCTTCTGCAGGTGTTGGACGATGGCCGGATTACCGATTCCCAGGGACGGACCGTGGACTTTAAGAATACGGTTATCATCATGACCTCCAACGCGGGCGCCGGATCCATCATTTCCCCGAAGCGGCTGGGCTTTGCGGCGAAGGATGATGAAAAGCAAAATTATGAGGCGATGAAGAACAGCGTCATGGAAGAGGTGCGCCGGATGTTTAAGCCGGAATTCCTGAACCGTATTGATGAGATTATCGTATTCCATGCCCTGAATAAGGAGCAGATGAAGGAAATCGTGTCGATTCTGTTCAAAGACCTGATTAAGCGCTGCAAGAACCAGATGGGTATCTCACTGAAGGTGCGTGACAGTGTCAAAGGCCATATCGTGGACACGGCCTACGATGTGAAATACGGTGCGCGTCCCTTAAAGCGGGCCATCCAGACCAGGGTGGAGGATCCGTTGGCTGACGAGATCCTGTCCGGACATGTAAAGCAGGGCGATGACGTCGTGGTGACCATGCGCAAAGGTGTGATTGCGTTTACTGTACACACATCATAATTCCGCGAGGTATATTCCTGTACACTTTGTGTACGGGAATAAAAATTACTCTGGAAATGCGAAGCGGAATCGTATATAATCATGTATATCAAAAACGGCGCCGCATCGGGCGACCGGGAGATAAGATTAAACATAAGATCCACTAGGAGGACAAAAGAGATGGCAGCAGTAAAAGAATTGATCCGTGCAGAGGCAGACGGAAGTATCAGCTTTGGAGACTACGAGCTGGCTTCCAAGACAAAGAAGCAGGATTTTGAATATCAGGGAGATTTGTATAAGGTTAAAACCTTCCGTGAGATTACCAAGCTGGAGCGCAACGACCTGTTCGTATACGAATCCGTACCGGGAACCGCTGTAGAGCATTTTAAAGTAACTGCGGACAGCGTGGAATTTCAGGTTGAAGGACCGGAAGACGCGCAGATTACCCTGGGGATGGAGGATGACACCGAGTACCTGACCGTTGTAGACGGCGTCAGCGCAGGAGCCATTACCACAGGCCTGGGCGGCAAGCTGGTCTTAAGCGTAGAGCTGGGCGGCAAGGCTGCTGTCACAGTAGAGATTAAGAAGGCATAAGAACATGATTCAGGAGTGAACATGGCAAAGGGAAAGACCTCTACGGTATTCTTCTGCCAGAGCTGCGGATATGAGTCACCCAAATGGATGGGGCAGTGTCCGGGCTGTCGGGAATGGAATACCTTTGTAGAAGAAACGGTAGAAAAGAAAAGTGCCGCGAAGGCACATGAGAGAAGGGCAGCCGGTGGTCCGGTCTGCCTTTCTTCGATTGAGACGAAGGATGAGGAAAGGGTAACCACCCAGATGCAGGAGCTTGATCGGGTGCTGGGCGGCGGTATCGTGCCTGGTTCTCTGGTTCTGGTGGGCGGCGATCCCGGCATCGGAAAGTCCACCCTGCTCTTGCAGGTGTGCCAGAAGCTGGCGGATGACGGGCATGAGGTGCTGTATATATCCGGTGAGGAGTCGCTGAAGCAGATTAAGCTTCGGGCAGAACGCATCGGGCAGTTTTCCGATAAGCTCCGGCTGTTCTGCGAGACGAATCTGGAGCTAATCGGCGATACTATCCGAAGCAGCAAGCCAGAGGTGGTCATCATTGACTCCATTCAGACCATGTATAATGAGGACGTGAGCTCTGCCCCGGGCAGTGTGTCCCAGGTACGGGAGTCCACGTCAGTGCTGATGCAGCTGGCCAAGGGCTTGGGCATTTCCATTTTCATCGTGGGCCATGTGACCAAGGAAGGTACGGTGGCGGGTCCCCGTGTGCTGGAGCATATGGTGGATACGGTGCTGTACTTCGAGGGCGACCGGCATGCATCCTATCGAATCCTGCGGGCTGTGAAGAACCGTTTCGGATCGACCAATGAGATCGGCGTCTTTGAAATGCGGGAGACGGGCCTGACGGAAGTTGAGAACCCTTCTCAGTTTATGCTGAATGGTCGCCCCGAGGAGGCGTCCGGTTCTATTGTGGCCTGCTCCATGGAGGGCACGCGGCCCATCCTGCTGGAGATTCAGGCCCTGGTGGCCCGAAGTCAGCTGGCCATGCCGCGGCGTACCGCCGCCGGTATGGATTACAACCGGGTGAGTCTGTTGCTGGCGGTGCTGGAGAAGCGGCTGAATCTCCATCTCTCCGGCAGCGACGTCTATGTGAATATCGCAGGCGGCATCCGCATCAATGAGCCCGCCATCGATCTGGGCGTGGTGCTGGCTATCGTATCCAGCAGCCGGGACCGGGCCATTGATGAGAAAGTCCTTGCCTTCGGCGAGGTGGGCCTAAGCGGCGAGGTCCGCGCTGTCAGCCAGGCCGCCCAGCGGGTCCAGGAAGCGAAGAAGCTGGGCTTCACCACCGTTATTTTGCCGGAGGTCTGCCGGGAGCAGATCGGTGAAGTGAAGGGTGTGCGGCTCATCGGTGTCCGCAGCGTCGGGGACGCGGTGCAGGCGATTTCGTAAGGAAAAAAGATTTCAGTTTCTCAGAGATTTCATTTCCAATAGCATTCTAAGAGCGAAAATGAAATTGGGAGGATTCCCTTTACTGGGAGACAGAGGAACGAAAAAACCGGAAGAATAAAAATAGCAGAAAAAAACCTGCAGGACATGAAGTCCGGCAGGTTTTTTTATTCATGGAAATATTAAAGGTATTTTGGGTAATTGAAAATTAAGCTATTTTTTCTTTTACAATCAATATTGCACGAGAATTTAACAAACTGGAAGTTATCGATATACATTCTTCTGTCATAGATGTATAAAGATTTTGCACGGTTTTTTTCATAAAACCTATTCTGCTTTTCAACTTCTGTGATATAATACTTTATTATAAAAATTTCCATGGACAATAATGAGGTGAACCAAGTGAAAAAGAAAACACTTGTGCCTCTTATCACTTTTTTACTGGGCATATGCCTTATTAGTTTGATTGTATACAAAACAGACACCCACGAAAAAGAGCAGAGACACATAACAGCACAATTAAACGTAGCCACCTATGGCGAACGAATAAAGAATGAAATTACAAATGGAATTGAGATCACAAATACCTTGAAGCAAATCTTAATAAGTGAAGATGGCGAAATCCATCAGTTTGAAACAATTGCAGGAAATCTTATGTCTGATTCTATTGAAAGTGTACAGCTCGCTCCTAATGGTGTTGTTACAGATATTTATCCGGATAATGGAAATGAGGCAGGTAAAATTGATCTGATCCATGATAAAGACCGCGGAAAAATTTCCTGTTACGCAAGAGACAACCATACAATCATTACGCAGGGCCCCTTCAAATTAAAACAGGGAGAATATGGAATTGCAGTCCGCAATCCCATATACCTGAAAGATAAAAACGGACATGAGTATTTCTGGGGATTTACTATTGTTATCCTGCGTGTTCCGGATATTTTTTCAGATTCAATCAGTGCACTTTCAAATTTTGGATATGAATACAAAATTTCAAAAACAGACGCTCCATGGAGTGATACTTATAAAGTGATTTATCAATCAGATGGGCAAATAAATCATCCTGTTTCTTATACATTTACAATAGGAGATGAAAACTGGAAATTTGAAATAACTCCTAAAAGTGGATGGAGAAATGCCACACTACTGATAATCATCATCGGAATGTTTCTTACAATAAGCCTTCTCCTGTCAGTTCTTACCAGAGTATGGTTAGTAGCAAGTGAACATAAGAAAAAGTTTCAGATACTGGCACGCACAGATTCTCTTACAAATATTTATAACCGCTACGGATTTGATGAATTTGCAGAAAAAATGATTCAAAAAAATCCAAATGCACATTTTGTGGCCGCGCTCTTTGATATCGATGATTTCAAGTTTATTAATGATATCTATGGACATAATTACGGAGACAGGGCATTAAAAAATCTTGCAGACAGCATGAAGGCTTTTTTCCCATCCGATGCATTACTAGGAAGAAATGGTGGTGATGAATTCTGCATTCTTTTACCAAATTGTACCGTTAAAGAAGCAGAAGTACAGCTGCAGCAATTCACCAAACTTCCTAAATCATTCTCATACCATGGTAAGGAACATGCATTTTATATTTCTCTAGGATATGCAGAATATCCAACTTTTGCATCCAATTGTTCACAGCTCATGCGCTGCGCAGATGCAGCTCTTTATGAGATAAAGCTTCATGGTAAAAATGGATGTATGGTCTACAGGAAAGGTCTTCGGTCAGGTGCCCGCAAACAACTTGGATTCGCATTCAAGGATATCGCTGAACATCTTCCAGGTGCATTCATCATATACAGAGCTGACAAAGAAGATGATGAACTAATTTTTGCAAATGATGAATTTCTTCATATGTCCGGATATAAAGATATAGATGAACTGTTCAGACTTACCGAGAAAAGTTTTCGCAATTTGATTCGTGAAGATGAACAGCAACAGATAGAATCAAGTATCTGGGAACAGATTGACAGCGGCAATGAAAATGACTATATTCACTTTCATCTTCGAAAAGCTGACGGAACTTATTTTTCTGTTCTTGATCATGGAAGAATTGTAGAGAGCCCGCAATACGGGAAAGTATTTTACGTATTGTTCATGGATTGGGAAGATATGCATATTCGTTACAATGATAAATTTGCAAGATAAAATATTGCAAAAAACAGAGTGTATGATCTATTTTCATATAATGTTTCCATTTTTTGTAATATTCTTTTTTGACATAAGTGTAAATCCTCCTAAATTGAACTGTGGTTGACACTTAGTGAATGTTATTTCTGAATCTGCGGATAGCAAAAGGCTGGTCATAAAGGGAGCTTGCCGATGCTTTGCAGCTTCTGGGACTGGACTTGGACAAGAATGCCATCCAGAGGATAGAAGCCCGAAAACGCTTCATAACCGATATAGAGCTGTCCTACTTTGCGAAAGTCTTTAACGTGGACTATCAAGAACTGCTGAAAATGCCAATAGAGTAGAAATTTCCCCGGGAAGAGAAAATTCCCGGGGATTCTTTATGGAGCTGGAAAGGCGTTCTCCTTTCCTGAATTTTGCTGTTGAGAGCAGATAACGGGAATCGAACCCGCCTCCCCAGCTTGGGAAGCTGGTGTTCTACCGATGAACTATATCTGCGGAAAACAGGCGTTAAGCAGAAAGGCTTTCACCTGTTGTTTTTAATTAAATCAAGCCATTTCTTTATGATATGTCTATACTACCACTTTCATACCCGAAATGCAAATAGTATTCTCCCGAAAACTAAGAAAAACCGCCCGGATGCCGGGCGGCTTTTCTTTTCTTATGAGGGGGGAGATAGTGATGTCTTAATCAACTATCTGACGTTTATTATAAGCAGGAAATGTGTTCAAAGTATGTCCAGATTCTAAAAGAATGATAAAAAAAGGACGGATTTCCTTATGAAAATCTTAACAGAAACGAAAATCAACCGTAAGGATTGGAAATGGAAGGCAGGATATGATATAATAGCGCAAGATGTAAAAGTGTACTCTGCCGCAAAGCGAGGCGGCGGGTAAAGAAGAAGAACCGGCGGCATGGCCGGGCAGGAGGTATCGAGATGGCAGAAATGCGGACATTGGAGAATGCATATCTTGTAGTAGAAGTGAATGACGCGGGGGCTGAGCTTTCCCGCGTGTATGATAAGAAGAAGGAGAGGGAGGTTCTGTGGAACGCGGACCCGGAGTATTGGGGACGGCACGCGCCGATTCTCTTCCCCTTCGTGGGCAAGCTGAACGGCGGAGTCTATCATTATGAAGGAAATGAATATACCATGAGCGCCCACGGTTTTGCCCGGGACAGCGAATTCGAATGCGTGGAGCGAAGCGCCATGGCTGTAACACACCGCCTGGTATCCACCGGGGATACGAAGAAAAATTACCCGTTTGACTTCGAGCTTCTGGTAACCCACAGACTTACAGAGAATCATATCAGCGTAGAGTGGACCGTGAAAAACACCGATACCAAGACCCTGTACTATTCCATCGGCGGCCATCCGGCCTTCAACGTGGATTCCGTCATGGGTTGCCGTCTGATATTTGAGGGTATGGACAAATTATCCTGCACCGGTATTGATCTGCCCACCGGAACCGCGGATGCGGAGCATCCGGCGACGCTGGCGTTGACAGATCATGTATACACAGTTGGTGAGCATACCTTTGACGCCGACACCATGGTTTTCGATGAGGGCCAGGTAAAGAAGGTAAGCCTTCAGGAGGCGGACGGCACCAAGCGCGTCACCCTCATCTGCCCGGACGCGAAGCACGTAGGAATCTGGTCCCCGGTACAGAAAAATGCCCCGTTTATCTGCCTGGAGCCCTGGCTGGGCCGTTGCGATAACAAGGGCTTTACCGGCGAATTGAAGGATAAGTATGGCGAGCAGAGCCTGGAGGCAGGTAAGAGCTTCCGGACCGCGTACGAGATTGTGGTTGAAAAATAACGCATCTATTAGAATTGAGATTATTATCAGAACCATAAAACATAGAAGTTAAAAAATAAAATCATTGGCACAAATAATTTTAAATGGTTTGAATAGAAAATGAAAAGGAAACAAAATCATTGGCATAAATGATTTTGAATGGTTTTAGTATAAGGAGGCAGCATATGAGAGCAGCACGCGAATTACTGAAAGATCTGAAATACGAAGTCCTGAGCGGCAGCATCGACGTCAACGTCAGCGAGCTTGTATACAATACCAGAAAAGTAAAGAAGGAGTGCATGTTCGTCTGCATCAAGGGCGCCACCTTCGATAGTCATGATGTGGCAGGCGAAGCGGCAAAAAACGGCGCGGTGGTTATCGTGGCTGAACATCCGGTGGACGTACCGGCAGGCACAGCCGTAGTTCTGGTGGAGGACACCCGGTACGCCCTGGCCCTGATTTCCGCGGCCTACTTCGGATATCCCGCGAAGAAGCTGAAGGTCATCGGCATCACCGGCACCAAGGGCAAGACTACCACCACCTTCATGATCCGTTCCATACTGGAGCACGCTGGGATAAGCACCGGCCTCATCGGAACCATCGAGGTCATCATCGGCGACAAGCACATCCCGGCCCACAACACCACGCCGGAATCCTACGAGGTGCAGGAATATTTCGCCCAGATGGTGGCGGCAGGCTGCAAGGTTGCGGTTATGGAAGTCTCCTCTCAGGGCCTGAAGCTTCACCGCACCGCAGGCATCCGGTTCGACATCGGCATCTTTACGAATCTGGCTCCCGACCACATCGGGGAAAATGAGCATGCCAGCTTTGAGGAATACATGGAGTGCAAGAGCCGCCTGTTCCGCCAGTGCGATATCGGTATCGTAAATGCGGATGACGAGCACTGCAGCGATATCCTGAAGGGTCACACCTGTAAGGTGGAAACCTATGGCTTTTCCGAAAAGGCGGATCTTCGGGCATCCGATTTGAAGCTGGTGAATCGTCCGGGCTTTTTGGGCGTAGACTATCACGTATCAGGTCTTCTGAATTTCGATGTGGAAATCGATATGCCGGGCCGCTTCAGTGTATACAATTCCCTGGTAGCTATCGCAGTCTGCCGTCATTTTGACATTCCGAAGGAGGATATGCTGGCAGCTCTCGAAGTGGTACAGACCAAGGGACGTATCGAGAAGGTGAAGGTCTCCGACGACTTTACCCTGATGATCGACTATGCCCACAATGCTATGAGCCTGGAAAGTCTGCTGACCACCTTGAAGGAATATAATCCGAAGCGTCTGGTCTGCCTGTTCGGATGCGGCGGCAACCGCTCCAAGCTGCGCCGCTATGAGATGGGAGAGGTGTCCGGCAATCTGGCGGATCTGACCGTCATCACCTCCGATAATCCCCGTTTCGAGGAACCCCAGGCCATCATCGACGATATCAAGACCGGTATTGCCAAGACCAGTGGAAAATATGTGGAAATCATTGACCGGAAAGAAGCCATCCGCTACGTGATTGAGAACGGCCGGCCCGGCGACGTCATCGTCCTGGCCGGGAAGGGCCACGAGGACTATCAGGAAATCTGCGGAGTCAAGCATCCCATGGATGAGCGGGTGCTTATCGCGGAGGTTCTGGAGGAGTTAGGTAGAAAGTGAAATTTGCCAATATCATTGTAGATATTTCCCTGGAAAAACTGGACCGGACCTTCCAGTACCGGGTTCCCGAAGAACTGCAGGGTATCCTGAAGGAAGGTATGCAGGTTCGGATCCCCTTCGGAAACGGGGGGCGGACCCTGACCGGTTACGTGCTGGAGCTGACTGATACCTGTGAATGGGATGAGAAGAAATTGAAGCCCATCCTGGGACTGGCGGAAAAGGGCATCCGGCTGGAGGGCCAGCTCATCGCTCTGGCGGCCTGGATGCGCCGCACTTACGGCTCCACCATGAATCAGGCATTAAAAACAGTGCTTCCGGTGAAAAAAAGCGTGCAGGAAAAAATTTCCAGAAAAGTGCGGCTAGCGGTGACGAGAGAAGAGGCGGAGGCGGCGCTTGCGGAGATGGAGCGAAAGCACCAGACCGCCCGGGTCCGGATCATAAAAGCCTTGCTGGAGCAAACCGTGCAGGACATGGACTACGCGGCAGCCCAGAAGGAGCTTGGTCTGACCGCCGCCACCGCGCGGAAGCTGATGGAGCTTGGCCTCATCCGCATCGAATCCGACACCATTTTCCGTAACCCGGTTCGACCATCTGAGGTACAGGCACATCCCTTCACCCTCTACCCGGCCCAGCAGGCCATCGTGGAGGATGTGGCGGCGCGCGCGGCAGCAGGCGACCTGCGGCCTTCTCTGATTCACGGCGTCACCGGCAGCGGAAAAACCGAGGTCTATATGGAGCTGATTGCGGCGGTGCTGGAGCAGGGAAAAGAGGCCGTCGTGTTGATTCCCGAGATTGCGCTGACCTTTCAGACGGTGCTGCGGTTTTACCGGCGCTTCGGCGACCAGGTGTCGATTATCCATTCGAAGCTGTCCGCCGGGGAGCGTTACGACCAGTTCGAGCGGGCCAGACGGGGCGAGGTGAAAGTCATGATAGGTCCCCGTTCCGCCCTGTTTACACCATTTCCCAGGCTGGGCGTCATCGTCATCGACGAGGAGCATGAGGGCAGCTACAAGAGTGAAAATGCCCCCCGCTACCACGCCAGGGAGGCGGCCATCGAGCGTGCCCGCATGTGCGGAGCCTTTGTGGTGCTGGGCTCGGCGACCCCGTCGGTAGATTCCTATGAACGTACAAAAGAGGGCCTTTACCGGCTTTATGAATTGCCGCTCCGGGTGGAAAACCGTGCCATGCCAGAGACCGAGGTGGTGGATCTCCGGGAAGAGCTTCGCATGGGAAACCGCTCCATCTTCAGCGCCCGGTTAAAGGAGCTTATGGAAGATCGGCTGCGAAAGGGCGAGCAGATCATGCTTTTCCTGAACCGGCGGGGCTATGCGGGCTTTGTTTCTTGCAGAGCTTGCGGACATGTGATAAAATGTCCACATTGCGATGTGTCTTTATCCCTGCACCATGGGGGCAGGATGGTTTGTCATTACTGCGGATATCAGACAGTCCAGCCGAAGAAATGTCCTTCCTGCGGATCGGCCTACATCGGGGCTTTCCGGGCAGGCACCCAGCAGGTGGCGGAGGCTGCCGCGAAGACATTTCCGGGAGCGCGGATTCTGCGGATGGATTTCGATACCACGAGACAGAAAGGCGGCTATGAGCGGATTCTGGAAGCATTTTCAAAGAAGCAGGCCGATATTCTGGTGGGTACCCAGATGATTGTAAAGGGACACGATTTTCCGGGAGTAACCCTGGTGGGTGCGCTGGCGGCGGATCTGTCGCTGTACGCAGGCGACTACCGGGCGGCGGAGCGCACCTTTCAGCTGCTGGTGCAGGCGGCGGGACGGGCAGGCAGAGGCACTACGCCCGGAACGGCAGTAATTCAGACCTACAGTCCCGATCACTACAGCATTGAGACGGCGGCAGATCAGGATTACAAAGCGTTTTTTGAAAAGGAAATGGCATTCCGGCGGATGATGAACTATCCCCCGGCGGCACATCTGATGGCGCTTTACCTCATGTCGGAGGACGAGGAAGCCCTGAACCGGGGCGCGGTGCGGCTGAAGGCACTGGCTATGTCCCATACCCGGCAGGAAATCGCTCTTATCGGCCCTTCAGACGCAGGTCTGTCTAAGCTGAAGGACGTCTATCGCAAGGTGCTGTATCTGAAATGCACGGAAATGAATTATTTGACAGAATGGAAGGGATGGTTGGAAGCAGTGCTTCCGAAGGAGAAGCAGCTTTCCACCTTCAATATACAGTTTGATATGGATCCCGTGAATCCTTTTTAAGGGGAAACCACTGTTCACAGTTACTGTACCGCGAAGCGTGTTACTGTGAACGAAGTGAACGGTAACGGGAGAGAAAGGAAGGAAACAAAAAATGGCAATCAGAAATATCAGAGAGCTGGGAGACGACATTCTCCGCAAAAACTGCCGCGAGGTCAAAGAGATGACTCCGAAGATTCAGGAGCTCATCGATGACATGTACGATACCATGTACGAAGCTATGGGCGTGGGCCTGGCTGCTCCGCAGGTTGGTATCTTAAAGAGAATCGTGGTGATCGACACGGACGGAACGCCCTATACCATGATCAATCCGCGTATCCTGGAGACTGCGGGCGAGCAGGAGGGCAGCGAGGGGTGCTTAAGCGTACCGGGTAAGGCCGGTATGGTACGTCGCCCGAATTATGTAAAAGCGGAAGCCTACAATGAGAATATGGAGCGCTATGAGGTGGAGGCCGAAGGACTGCTGGCACGTGCCATCTGTCATGAGCTGGATCACCTGGACGGTAAGCTGTATGTGGATCTGGTGGAAGGCGATCTCTACGATGTAGAGACCGGCGATGATGACGAGGAGTAAATACGTATGAAAATCATTTTTATGGGAACCCCGGATTTTTCCGTGGGGACACTGGAAGCGCTGATTGCGGCGGGACATGAGATTACCCTGGTGGTATCTCAGCCGGATAAACCAAAGGGACGCGGTCATGAGCTGCAGCCCACGCCGGTGAAGGAGGCGGCCCTGAAGCACGGTCTGCCGGTCTATCAGCCGAAGAAGGTGCGGGATCCGGAAGTGATCGGGAAGCTTCGTGAGACGGAGGCCGATGTGATCGTAGTCATCGCCTTTGGTCAGATTATCCCGAAGGCCATTCTGGAGATGAAGCAGTACGGCTGTATCAACGTCCATGCTTCCCTGCTTCCCAAATACCGGGGCGCGGCCCCGATTCAGTGGGCGGTTATCGACGGCGAGAAGGAGAGCGGCGTGACCATCATGCAGATGGACGAGGGACTGGATACCGGCGATATGCTTCTGAAGGGAAGTCTGGAGCTTGCGGCGGACGAGACGGGCGGCAGCCTTTTTGACCGTCTGAGTACACTTGGCGCGAATCTCTGCGCGGAAGCGCTGGAGAAGCTGCCAAAGGGTGAATTAAAGCCGGAGAAACAGGGGGAGAGCCCGACGGAATACGCGCGGATGCTGACCAAGGACATGGGTAATTTGAATTGGAATGAGAGCGCGGAGAAGCTGGAACGGCTGATCCGGGGCTTGAATCCGTGGCCCAGCGCTTATACAAAGCTTGGAGACAAGACCCTGAAAATCTGGTCTGCGCGGGTCTGTGAGAGAGCAGTTGAAAATGCTGCCTGTGGGGAGATCATAAGAGTGACGAAAGAAACTGTCTGTGTGGCCTGTGGCGAAGGAGCACTGGAGATTACAGAGCTTCAGCTTCAGGGTAAGAAACGGATGGATACGGGAGCCTTCTTGCGGGGTTATCACCTGGAGCCGGGCACAAGGCTTGGTTAGGTAAAGAAACCCCTCATTGGGATTCCGGTCTGCCCCGGCAAGGGCAGATGAGTGAAAGGAGTGTTACAGTATGCCTTATGGATATGGCTATGGTTATTATTTTGATCCCACTTATATTTTAGTACTGATTGGCGTGGTGATTTCCCTGTGGGCTTCGGCCAAGGTGAAAACCACCTATTCCAAATACAGCCGGGTACGCAGTATGTCCGGCCTGACCGGAGCGCAGGTGGCAGACCAGATTCTGCGGGCCAATGGCATCTACGATGTGCGTATCGAGCATGTCAGCGGCGAACTGACCGATCATTACGATCCGAAGAACCGGGTATTACGTCTGTCGGATGTGGTGTATAATTCCACTTCCGTAGCGGCTCTCGGCGTAGCAGCCCACGAGTGCGGCCATGCGGTGCAGGACGATAAGGATTATTTTCCCCTTCGCTTCCGCAATGCGTTGGTGCCGGTGGCAAATTTCGGAACCCAGGCGGCCTGGCCGATTATCATCATCGGACTGATTTTCGGAAGCAGTTCATTTCTCGTTAATCTGGGAATTCTGCTGTTCTCCCTGGGCGTACTGTTCCAGCTGGTGACCCTGCCGGTGGAGTTCGACGCGTCCCATCGGGCGATCCAGATTCTGGGAAATACAGGAATCTTATACGGAGATGAGATTCGGGATACCAGGAAGGTCTTAAGCGCGGCGGCCATGACCTACGTGGCGGCTGCAGCGGCTTCTATCCTGTCTCTGTTACGTCTCCTGATACTCTTTGGAGGAAGAAGAAATCGTGACTAAAGGAACGGATATCCGTGAGCTGGCTCTGGGGATTCTGCTGGAGGTATCTGCAGGCGAGGAGTACAGCCACATTGCGCTTCGGAATGTACTGGATAAATACCAGTATCTGGAAAAGCAGGAGCGCGCCTTTTTAACCCGCCTGGTGGAGGGAACTCTCGAGCGGCGGATTGAGCTGGATTACATCATCGATCAGTTTTCCAGTGTAAAAGTAAGGAAACAAAAACCGGTCATCCGGGAGCTTCTTCGGATGTCGGTCTATCAGCTTAAATATATGGACAGTGTGCCGGATTCCGCCGTGTGCAACGAAGCGGTGAAGCTGGCCCAGAAAAAGGGCTTTCGACAGCTGAAGGGCTTTGTAAACGGCGTTTTACGGAACATTGCCCGAAATCTTTCAACGGTAAAGCTGCCGCCGGAAAAAGAACCGGTGCGTTACCTGTCTGTGCGTTATTCCATGCCGGAATGGATGGTAAAGGAGTGGCTTACAAGCTACGGACGGGAGCAGACGGAAGCTATGCTGGCAGCTTTTTATGAAAAAGAGCCGCTGACGATCCGTGTCAACCGGAACCGGATCAGTCCGGCAGATCTGAAGGTCCGGCTGGAAGCCCGGGGTATCCATATGCGGCCGGCGCCCTACATCGACGGTGCGCTGCAGATGGACGGCTTCGATTATCTGGGCGGCCTCGATGAATTCCGTGAGGGACTGTTCCAGGTCCAGGACGTAAGCTCCATGCTGGCAGTAGAAATCGCGGGCGTAAAAGCGGGAGATCACTGCATCGACGTATGCGCGGCCCCCGGCGGCAAGAGCCTGTATCTGGCGGAAAAGGCCGGAGAGACGGGCGGCGTGGACGCAAGAGACTTGACGGACTACAAGGCGGAAATGATTCGGGATAACGCGGAACGGTTAGGCGTGACAAATGTAACAGTGTCCGTGAAGGACGCCTGTGTATATGATGAGGCCTCAAAGGAAAAAGCAGATGTACTGCTGGCGGATCTGCCCTGCTCGGGTTTGGGCGTTCTGTCAAAAAAGACAGACATCAAGTACCGCATGAGTAAGGAACAGCAGCAGGAATTACAGGAGCTTCAGCGGAAGATCTTAAGCACCGCAGAGGCTTACGTGAAGCCCGGCGGAACCCTTGTATACAGCACCTGTACCATCAACCGGGGCGAAAACGAGGAAAACGTCCGCTGGTTTCTGTCCCATTTTCCATACGAGGCGGTATCCCTGGACGACTGCCTGCCGGAGAAGCTTCGGAGCGAAACCACGAAGCAGGGATACCTACAGCTGCTTCCGGGAGTCCATCAGTGCGATGGCTTTTTCATTGCGAAATTCAGAAGGAAAATTGGAAAATAAATATGGAACAGAGAGATATCAAATCCCTGACTCTGGAGGAGCTGAAGGGTGAGCTTCAGGCACACGGGGAAAAAGCTTTCCGGGCGGGTCAGCTCTATAACTGGATGCATGGAAAGCTTGCTTCCGGCTTTGACGAGATGAGCAACCTCTCCAAAAGCTTACGGGAGCTTCTGAAAAACGAATATGAATACACCAATCTGGAGATTGTAGAGGTACAGCGATCCCGGCTGGACGGAACATGCAAATACCTGTTTCGCCTCGCTGACGGCAATGTGATCGAGAGTGTCCTGATGCGCTATCATCACGGCAATTCTGTCTGCATCTCTTCTCAGGTGGGCTGCCGTATGGGCTGTCGCTTCTGCGCCTCCACCATTGGCGGCGTGGTGCGCTCCTTAAAGCCCTCGGAAATGCTGGATCAGATTTACCGGATCCAGAAGGACAGCGGCGAGCGCGTCTCCAATGTGGTGGTCATGGGAACCGGCGAACCGCTGGATAATTACGATAACCTGCTTCGTTTTATCCGGCTTTTGACGGATGAAAACGGACTGAATATCAGCCAGCGGAATCTGACAGTCTCCACCTGTGGTATCGTGCCGCGGATCCGGCAGCTGGCGGATGAGAATCTGGCGATTACCCTGGCACTGTCGCTTCATGCAGTGACACAGGAAAAGCGTGCGGAACTGATGCCCATTGCCAATAAGTATCCGCTGTCGGAGGTATTGGATGCCTGCGCGTATTATCATCAGAAAACCGGGCGTCGGATGACCTTCGAGTACAGCCTGGTAGGCGGTGTGAACGATCACCCGGAGGACGCGAGGCGTCTTGCGGCTCTGGCGAAACCCATTCACAGTCATATAAACCTGATTCCTGTAAATCCGGTGACAGAGCGGAGCTTTGTGCAGCCGAAAAAAGAGGTCATCGGTAATTTCAAAAAGGAACTTGAAAAATACGGGATAAATGTTACTATTAGAAGAGAAATGGGCCGCGATATCGACGGCGCCTGCGGACAGCTGCGCAGACGTTATCTGAAAAGCGGAGAACCCGGAGAGGAGGGATCAGATGCTGAAAGCCTGGGGCATGAAGGACATCGGGAAATGCCGTGAGATCAATCAGGACTATATTTCCGTATCGGAAGAGCCCATCGGAAACCTTCCGAACCTGTTTCTGGTAGCGGACGGCATGGGCGGCCACAAAGCTGGCGATCTGGCCTCTGAATATACGGTGGCGAAGGTACAGGAAGCGGTGTCCAAGAGTATGCAGACCATTCCCTATCAGATTCTGAAGGGCGCGTTCCAATATGCGAACCAGAAGCTTTTGGAGAAGGCGGGGGAGTCGGACAGCTACACGGGCATGGGAACCACGCTGGTGGCGGCGACAGTGAAGAACGACGCGGTCTACGTGGTAAATGTGGGCGACAGCCGCCTGTATAAGATCGGCGATAAGATCGAACAGATCACAGAGGATCATTCCCTGGTAGAAGAAATGGTCCGCATGGGAGAGATTTCAAAGGAACAGGCACGAAATCATCCCGACAAAAATATTATTACGAAAGCAATGGGCGTGTCGGACACGGTGGAGCCGGATTATTTCGACACAGATCTTCAAAAGGGCGAATGCCTTCTGATGTGCTCGGACGGTTTGACAAACATGGTCAGCGACCGGCAGATCAAAGAGATCGTGGAGCTGCGCACGGATCTGGAATCCTGTGCGAAGGAGCTTATAAGAGCAGCCAACCAGAACGGCGGAAGAGATAACATTGCTGTCGTATTAATAGAGCGTGTATAACGCGGATAGGATGATGAGGTGAAATTATGGTAAGAATTGGAATGTTTTTAGGAGACCGCTACGAGATTCTGGAGAAAATCGGATCCGGCGGAATGGCAGAGGTCTTTAAAGGAAAGGATCATAAGCTGAACCGTTTTGTGGCGGTAAAGGTACTGAAGGATGAGTTTGTGGAGGATAAGAATTTTGTCCGCAAATTTAAAGAGGAGGCCCAGGCCGCGGCGGCGCTGGCCCATCCGAATATCGTGAATGTCTACGACGTGGGAGACGAGCAGAATATCTTCTACATCGTCATGGAGCTGGTAGAGGGCATCACCCTGAAGACTTATATCGAGAAGAAAGGACGTCTGACGGTGAAGGAGGCCACCAGTATTGCCATTCAGGTGGCGTCAGGTCTGGAGATTGCCCATAACAATCAGATTGTACATCGGGATATCAAGCCTCAGAATATCATCATTTCTCGGGAGGGCAAGGTGAAGGTGACTGATTTCGGTATCGCCAAATCCATCTCTTCCAATACGAATACGGCGGACGCCATGGGATCTGTACACTATACGTCCCCGGAGCAGGCCAGAGGCGGTTACAGCGACGCCAAGAGCGACATTTACTCTCTGGGTATCGTCATGTACGAGATGGTGACCGGACGGGTGCCCTTCGATGGGGAGACCACGGTGGTGGTAGCGGTGAAGCACCTGCAGGAGGATATCGTATCCCCCAGAGTCTACGCTTCCGATGTGCCGGTGAGTCTGGAACATATTATCCTGAAATGTACGGAGAAGAGCCCGGATCGCCGTTATGCCAATGCGGCGGAGCTCATCGCGGATCTGAAGCAGTCCCTGCTTACGCCGGATGTGAATTTTATCAAGGAGATCGTGCCGGATGGAGCCAAGACCGTAGCCATCACCCGGGATGAGATTTCGAAAATTAAGCGGGAGACCGGTCGGATTCCGGCGGCTGCCGACGACGCGGAGTCCAAGTACGCTTATCTGGATCGCCTGAACGCGGAAAAGGATGAGGACTATGACGACGAAGATTATGAGGATGACGAGGACTACGAAGACGAAGATTACGAGGATGACGAGTACGATGAGGATTATGACGACGGAAAACGCGGTAAAGGCGGAATCTTCGGCTTTTTGAAAAAAGATAAGAAGGAAAAAGAAGCAGACGACGATGAGGATGAGGATGACGAAGACAACGACGGCATCCTGGATCCGAAGATGGAGAAGATCATGACCATCGGCGGTATTGTGGCCGCGATCATCATCGTAATTATCCTGGCGGTCATCATCGGCAAGGTGCTGGGCTTCGGCAAGGGTTCCGGTAATAAGAACACCGATGATACGGAGATTGCGGACGTTCTGAATGAGAAAGTAGAGGTTCCGAGTCTCTTGGGGTTAAGCTATTCCGCGGCAAAGGATGAGCTGAACAAGCTGGGCCTGGGTATCAAGCTTGGCGAGACCAAGTCTTCCGATCAGTATGACGCGGGCCAGATCATCAGCCAGAGCGAGGAAGCTGGTACGAAGGTGGATCCGAATACCACAATTATTGTAGACGTATGCGGCGACGGGGAAAAGGTAGAAGTGCCCGATGTGAAGGGGTACAGCCAGGCAAAGGCCGAGAGCGCGCTGAAGGCGCTGGGACTGACGGTGGATATTACCGAGGTAGCCAGCGAGGATGTGGCGGCAGGAAAGGTTATCTCCACTTCTCCGGCGGCAGGCAAGAAGATTGACAAGAGCGGCGTGGTAACTGTTGTAGTCAGCAAGGGCAAGGAAGAGGATCAGCAGATAGAGGTTCCGACCATCACCGGCAAGACTGAGGCCAAGGCCAAGGAGCTTCTGAAGGCGGCAGGACTGGCTTCCGGCCAGGCTTCCCAGGAGTTCAGCGATACCGTAGACGAGGGCAATATCATTTCCCAGAGCCCGAAGGCAGGCACCAAGGTGAATAAGGACAGTAAGGTAAGCTATGTCATCAGTAAGGGTAAGGAAAATAAGGACGTCTATATCGGCAACTACAGTGGCATGAGCGAGTCTGAGGCTACAAGCAAGGCTCAGGGCAAGGGTCTGAAGGTAGTCGTAGATTATGAATACAGCAGCTCTGTAGCCAGTGGACAGGTAACACGTACCGAGCCGGGTAACGGAACTACAGTAGCGGCTGGTTCTACGGTTAAGATTTGGGTCAGCAAGGGTACAGAGAGCGTAAGCGTTCCGGATCTGTCCGGTATGAATGCTTCCCAGGCGCAGACAGCACTGTCATCGGTAGGTCTGACTCTGGGCGGAACGACCACGGGTACGGCCGCGCCCAGTGAAGGAGATTCAGGACGTATCTACGACTGGAGCTCCAAGGGTTCCTCTGTATCTAAGGGAACCGCCATCAGCATTACCGTATACGGAGCTTATGTCGCTCCGACGCCGGAACCGACCCCGACCCCGACTCCGTCTACTCCTTCCGAGGGCGGAGAAGGTAATACACAGTAACCATAACCGAAAGCAGAATTTACATGCAGGGAAAGATAGTAAAAGGGATTGCCGGATTCTACTACGTTCACGTAGCGGAATCCGGTATCTATGAATGTAAAGCAAAGGGAGCCTTCCGCAATCAGAAGGTGAAGCCCCTGGTGGGCGACAATGTCCGGCTGGAAGTGCTGGATGAAGAACAGAAAAAGGGTAACATTGAGGAAATACTGCCCCGGAAAAATGAGCTGATCCGCCCGGCGGTAGCCAATATCGACCAGGCGCTGGTCATCTTTGCGGCGGCGAAGCCAAAGCCCAATTTTAATCTGCTGGATCGCTTTCTGATCCTGATGCAGTATCAGAAGGTTCCGGCTGTGGTCTGCTTTAATAAGCAGGATATGGTAGACGCGGAGGAATTACAGCTCCTTAAGAACACCTACGAGAGCGCAGGCTATCAGGTGATATTCACCAGCGCGGCGAAGGAGGAGGGCATACAGGCGGTACGTGATTTACTGAAGGGAAAGACCACCACCGTGGCCGGACCATCCGGCGTAGGAAAATCATCCCTCATCAATCTGCTCTCCCCGGAGGCAGAGATGGAGACCGGCGACATCAGCCGGAAAATCGAGCGCGGAAAGCATACCACCCGTCATTCGGAGCTTTTTGCCCTGGATGAGAACACCTTTATCTGCGATACGCCGGGCTTCAGTTCCATTTACCTGCCGGAGATGGAGAAGGAGGAGCTGGGAATCTATTTTCCGGAAATCGCGGAATACGAGCCCTTCTGCCGCTTTCAGGGCTGTGCCCATATCCATGAGCCGGGCTGTGGCGTCAAAGAGGCTTTGGAGGAGAAAAAGATAAGTCCTATCCGATACGATAATTATAAGCTTCTATATGAGGAGTTAAAGGATAAGAGGAGGTATTAGTTATGATGAACAAGCTGGCTCCGTCCATCCTGTCCGCCGATTTCGCGGCACTTGGCGAGGATGTACGGAAGGTAGAGGAGGCAGGCGCGGAGTACCTGCATATCGACGTGATGGACGGACATTTTGTCCCGAATTATTCCCTGGGTATCCCGGTCATCGAGTCCATCCGCAGGAAATCTGTGATGGTATTCGACGTCCATCTGATGATAGACAATCCGGATCAGTATATCAAGGCTTTCGCGGAGGCCGGAGCGGATATTCTGACCGTTCACGCGGAGGTCTGCCCCCATCTGAACCGGACCATCGCGGCTATCAAGGAAAATGGCATGAAGGCCTGCGTGGCCCTGAATCCGACCACGCCGCTGAACGTACTGGATTATGTGCTGGAGGATCTGGATATGGTGCTTCTGATGACCATCAACCCGGGCTTCGGCGGTCAGAAGTACATCGAGAGCAGCACCAGAAAGATTCAGGAGTTGCGGAAAATGATGGAGGCCCGCGGCCTCGAGATCGACATCGAGGTAGATGGCGGCATCAAGCTGAACAATGTGAAGACTGTTCTGGACGCAGGCGCCAACATCATCGTGGCGGGCTCCGCGGTATTCGGCGGCGATATCGAGAAGAACGTGACAGACTTTATGAAAATATTGGGTGAAGCATGAGAACAGTAATTATCAGCGGGGGCAGAATCGAGCGCGATTTTGCCCTGTCTTTTTTGGAAAATGAAACCTTTGAGCAGTTTATCGCAGTGGATAATGGACTGCGCTTCTGCTATGACAATCAGATAAAGCCCACATGGATTGTGGGCGACTTTGACACGGCGGCGCCGGAGCTGGTGGAATATTACCAGACACAGACCGATATTCCCATCCGCCGCTTCAATCCGGTGAAGGATTCCACAGACAGTCAGATCGCCATAGAACTGGCCCTGGAACTGGGAAGCAGTGAAATCACGCTCCTTGGCGGCACGGGTACCCGTATGGATCATGTGCTGGGCAATATTCAGAGCCTGATGCTGGCAAAGAAAAAGGGCGTGTCCTGTGTCATTCTGGATGAATATAACCGAATTCAGCTGATTGACGGGGAGACGAGACTGAAGAAATCGGAGCAGTACGGTAAGTATGTGTCCCTGCTTCCTCTGACTACCGAGGTCACCGGCGTGGATCTGACCGGTTTTAAGTTTAATCTGACCGGTCACACCTTCACCAGTACCGGAAGCGCAGGACTTGGTGTCAGCAATGAAATTATCGAAGATACTGCGGAAATCCGCGTTAAATCCGGAATTTTTGTGTTAATCGAGTCCCGGGACCTTCCGAAACGATCCGAAATATCTGAAAAAAGCAACAGAAATACAAAGTGAAATGCTGGGTTGTCTGCATCCCGGGCGCATTATAAAATGGAAATTCATGAAAACACCATGGGAATATTGTAAAATTGTCGAAAAACTGCGGAATATGTTTGTGCATAATTACCAAAAAAACGGGTAGACTAGCCTGCAGACGAAATATTTCGGCAGGGATTGACAAAGGAAAGACTTGCTGTCATAATACGTCCATCAAAGCAAAAGCGCTTTGAGCTAGACTTTGAATTCGTATTCAGGCCTAAAGGAGTGAAAGAAAATGCAGACAAAAAAGATTAAGCTGAACGCAACAGAGGACGTAAAGGAGTTTGTACAGGGCGCAAGCAAGTGCGATTTTGATGTGGATGTTTATTACAACCGCATCCTCATCGACGCCAAGTCTATTCTCGGCGTGCTGAGCATGGATCTGAATCAGATTCTGACTGTGAAATGTCACGGTGAGAACGGCGATTTTGATCGGGTGCTGGCAAAATTTGCAATAGCTTAAAACTAACCGATAAAAGAATACGGCGACAGAAGAAGGAGTCTTCGGCATCCCTGGGATGCCGGAGGCTCCTTCTTCGTTATCAGGGGCCGTTGCTGGGGCTTGCGGTCCGGCATTTTTTGTTTCGGTAATTTTACAGGAGCATGCGGCTGTGCTACAATATATTTTTAGAGAACAGCGGTTGGTGAAAGCCAACCGGGAAAAAGCAGGAGAGACCGATACATGGAAGAGACAAGGCCGCAGATCCGCATTTCCGTGCGGGACCTGGTGGAATTTATTCTCCGATCCGGAGATTTGGACAATCGAACAGGAGCGAAGACGGATCTGGAAGCCATGCAGGCCGGCGGGCGGCTCCACCGGAAGATCCAGAGGCGGATGGGCGCGTATTATACCGCTGAGGCTGCCCTTAAGCTTCTGGTTCCCATGGGCGACTTCGACTGCCTGGTGGAAGGGCGGGCCGACGGAATCTTTACGGAGGACGGGGAGATCTACATTGACGAGATTAAGGGCATGTACCGGGATGTGATGCTTCTGGAGGAGCCTGTCCCCGTGCATCTGGCCCAGGCGCTCTGCTACGCCTGCATTTATATGAGACAGCAGGATCTGCCCCGGATCGGCGTCCAGATGACCTATGGCAACCTGGAGACCGGGGAACTGAGGTATTTTCGCTCAGAGCATAAGAGAGAAGCATTGGATGCCTGGTTTGATGAGCTGATGGCCCGCTATGAGAAATGGGCCCAGTTCCAGTACGCGTGGAAGCAGATCCGAAAAGCCAGCATCCGGCCTCTGGAATTCCCCTTTGCCTATCGGGAAGGGCAGCGGGATCTGGCGGCGGGCGTGTACCGGACCATTGCCCGGGGAAAACGGCTTTTTATTCAGGCGCCCACCGGCGTCGGCAAGACCATTTCTACGGTATTCCCGGCGGTGAAGGCCGTGGGCGAGGATCTGGGCGACCGCATCTTTTACCTGACGGCCAAGACGATCACCCGGACCGTGGCCGAGGAAGCCTTCGGAATCTTACGGACTCAGGGTCTGCGCCTGAAGGCAGTGACCCTGACAGCGAAGGAGAAGCTCTGTATCTGCGGGACCCCGGACTGCAATCCGGACGCCTGCCCCTATGCAAAAGGGCATTTCGACCGGATTAACGATGCGGTCTATGAGCTGTTGACGACCGGCCCGGATGCCATCGACCGTGAGCTTCTGCTTTCCCAGGCGGAGCGGCACCGGGTCTGTCCCTTTGAGCTGAGCCTGGACACAGCGACCTGGACCGACGCCATTATCTGTGATTACAATTATGTCTTCGATCCGAACGCGCGCCTGAAGCGCTTCTTCGGCGAGGGTGTGAAGGGCGATTACCTGTTCCTCATCGATGAGGCCCATAACCTGGTGGAGCGGGGGAGGGAGATGTTCAGCGCGCGCCTTTGCAAAGAGGATTTTCTGGAGCTGAAGCGGGCGTTAAAGGGCAGGGATAAAAAGGCTGAACGCCTGCTGGACCGCTGCAATAAGTATCTGTTGGGCTTCAAGCGGGAGTGCGAGACCTGGCAGCTTCATGAGAACATCGATCCGCTGATTTTGCTTACGCTGTCCCTGTCCACGGAGCTGGACCGTCTGCGTGAGGAGGGGCTGGAGCCGGAGCTGGACGCACAGGTGCTGGAATTCTGGTTTACCCTGCGGGATTTCCTGAATACGGCGGATCTGCTGGATGAAAATTATGTGATCTACAGCGAAATGGGAGAAAATGGAAACTTCTATCTGAAGCTCTACTGTGTGGAGACTGCGGAGAACATCCGGGCCTGTCTGGATAAGGGGCGGGCCGCCGTTTTTTTCTCGGCCACCCTGCTTCCCATGCCCTATTATAAGCATATGTTGGGGGCGGAGGATGATTACGCGGTCTACGCCCGGTCGCCCTTCAGGCCGGAAAAGCGGCTGCTTCTCCTGGGGCAGGATGTGAGCAGCCGCTATACCCGCCGGAACCGCAGCGAGTATGAGCGGATAGCCGCGTATCTGAAGCAGATGAGCAACGCGCGGATGGGGCATTACCTGGCCTTTTTTCCGTCCTACCGGATGATGGAGGATGTCTACGATCTCTATCTGGAGCTGGATGAGGGGCGGACCGAGTGCGTCATTCAGCAAAGCGGCATGGGGGAAGCACAGCGGGAGACCTTCTTAAGCCGTTTCCGGGAACAGGCCTGTACCCGCAGTCTCCTGGGTTTTTGCGTGTTGGGCGGTATCTTCTCCGAGGGCATCGACCTGAAGGGCGAAAGCCTTATCGGGGCGGCCATCGTGGGTACAGGTCTGCCCCAGATCTGCAATGAGCGGGAAATTCTGCGGCAGTATTATGAGGGAAGGCAGATGGACGGCTTCGCCTACGCCTATCGTTATCCGGGCATGAATAAGGTGTTGCAGGCCGCAGGGCGGGTTATACGAACCGAGGAGGATCTGGGCGTGGTATTGCTTCTGGACGACCGGTTTGGGACAGCCGAGTACACGCGCATGTTTCCGCTGGAGTGGAGCGGCGTGCGGGGATGCCGGAGCCGGGATGTGGGAGAGCAGATCGAGGCCTTCTGGAAGATACAGGAAAAATAAAAACACCGATAAGTATGTCTGAGAATAAGACTACTTATCGGTGTTTTGCTATACTGTCCTAGGCAGTAAAATACTCCAGAAACTGCTTTGCAGCAGGACTCAGCGGCAGCTGCTCACTGTGCACCAGCATCAGCTGCCGGCTGGGCAGCTCTTCCGCCAGTGTCAACGGGAACAGATCGCTGGAATGGTTGGGCAGGCAGTAATCCGGCACGAAAGCAATGCCCAGACCAATGGTTGCCAGGTCAAGCAGCAGATCATTACTGGAAAGCTCGATTTCCGGCACCAGATCCAGCTGATGCTGCTGGAACAGGGCATGCAGATATTCGTTGGTGGTACTCTTGCGATCCAGCATCAGAATCGGATAGTTCAGAAGCTCCCTGAAACTCAATTTCTGATTTTCCAGATTAAAATAATTCCGGTTGGCAATAAAGACGTCCTGAAAGCTGCGGACTTTTGTCATATGTCCGGCATTGCCCAGTCTGGAATTAGGGTAATTGGTAAAAATCAAATCCACCTGACCACTTTCCAGAAGATCCACGCAGCCAATGGAGGTATTGTTGGTAACCTTGATATGGATTCCGGGAAATTCCCTGTGGAACCGGCTCAGGAAAGGCCCCAGAAAATACCGGCAGATGGTATCGCTGGCACCGATGCGTAGCTGGCCGCCGCCCAGGGAATTGGCCTCCATAATCTGATTTTCACCCCGTTTTATCAGGTTGATGGCAGGCTCGATATGGCGCAGCAGAATCTCACCCTCGGGGGTCAGCTGCACCCGCTTTGTGCTCCGGATAAAGAGGTTCTGGTTCAGCTTCTTTTCCAGTACCTTGATGGACTGGCTCACCGCCGACTGAGAGATAAAGAGCTGCTTGGATGCTTCGGAGAAGCTTAAGGTTACAGCCACATGATAGAAGACCTTGTAAAGCTCGTAATTGATATCCATGAAATCACTCCTTCTTTTTCTGATATGCCGACAGAAGCGCAAGGGCCAGAAGGCCGATGGCAGTCAGCAGGGAAATTGCGTCGCCCACCCGGAACAGGATCGGAAGGGTAAAACGAATCGTGACAGTACCGTGCGTCTGTTCCGGAAGCGTGACGCGAAGCCGAACAAGGGTATCACTGACGCCGGTGGAAAGCTTCTGTCCGGATTCATCCTGAGCCCGGTAATAAGGGTAATAGTTAAAGGGCACATCCACATAGGAGTCGGAAGCGCCGCTGCTGTTTTCATAGGTGAAAGAAGCGCAGGTGCCGTCTCTGGAAATATTGGTCAGCGCAACACCCTCCGACGCGGTGAAGGTGATGTCCTGGCTGCGAAGCTCCCGGGTACTGAAATAGGCTCCGTCATCGGAAATCAGGTACAGCACGTCTGTGGTCTGAATCTGATCCAGCTGATTTTCCGCTGTGGCAAAGGTGTCCGCTTCATTGACATAGCTGCTGAAATAAGATCCTGCGGACCAGGTCAGGAAGAGAGCGCAGCCGAAAAATAAAAGCTTCTGACCGGAGCGCTCCCGGAAATAGCCGCAGACAGCGATAGCTGATACCACGCAGAGAAACAACGTCGCGAAGGTCAGAAACCGGGAGGAAAACTGAATGGCCCCGGCTACGCGGTTAATGAGCCCAATCCGCTGCAGCCGCTCCCAGGGAAAATAAATGGTAGAGGCGTAGACGGACAGCCAGCCAAATACCATGCACCAGGTACCAAGCTTTCTCTGAAAAGCCGGAAGCCGGTTTTTCCTGCGGAAGCAGAGGGCGAGGAACAGCAGGCTTCCCATTAGCAGGAGAAGACCTATGGAATAAGGCATTTCCCCGGCAACAGAGCCCCGACCGAGAGCGTCGCCTGCGGGATTTAAGAGACCGACGTCAAAGAGCTGGATGCCGTACAGGGAATAACCGGCCAGATTGCGGGTGTCGTCAAGCAATACCAGCGGATACCGCATCAAATCGAGGAAGGGCAGAATTGACCACAGGTTCAGAAGCACCGTGACGCCGCCCGCGAGTACGATATGAAGCAGCCGCTTCCAGTCTTTCAGACGGGGCAGGCAAAGCAGGGCGAACAGTACCGCAAAGCCCAGAGCCAGCTCGGTGGAAATCATGTGGGACTGAAAAAGTGCGGTGAAAGCCAGCACAGCAGTCAGCCATTTCTTATAATTTCCATAGAAAAGCTGGTACATGCCGAGCATCAGCAATGGCAGGAAAACGGTCGCCAGAACCTCGCCCACAGCAGAGCGGGTGTAAAGATTGATGAGCCGGTAAGCCGACAGGGTGTAGAAAAACGCGGCGGTCATGCCAAGCTTTCGGGAACGGCACAGGCGGGAAAAAGCGTAATATGCCACGCCTGCTGTAGCCAGGTTTACACAGAACAGAAGCAGCCGATAGCAGCCGATGGGGGACATGCCGAGCCGAATCAGCAGCGCGAAGGGATACAGGAAAAATTCTGAATAAAAAGTCGGATTCATATAACCGAAGCCCCGGAACAGTCCGGAATGGATGCGCACCGGAAGCTGGGTAAACAGATCCTGAGCCAGATAAAAGAGACGGCTGTAGTGGAAGAACATGTCATGGCCGTTTAAAAGCCAGGGCAGAGTCAGCGGCATGGAAGACCAGACAGACGCAAAAGCCAGCGTAATCAGGATCTCCGGCCGGATGCTCCGGCGGGCTCGGTACAGCAGAAGCAGGCAGGAGGCCAGCAGTATAAGCGCAGCCAGAATCAGCGGATCCCGGTAGATGCCCCGCTCTGAGAGCAGATAGATGCCCCGGAAGGTAAGGGGATTTTCTGCCAGCACGCGGAACTGTACGCAGGTCAGGGAGTCGTCCAGGGTAAAGGACAGGGTCACTTCTTCCTGTCCGGGCTCTACAGGAGCCTCATTCAGCACGCGTCCGGAGGTATTGTCAGAATTCAGATACAGGGGATCGTATACCTGTACAGTGCTGCCGTCCGCATCGGCTGTGACGGCAAAGGTCAGATGATAAGTACCCTTTTTTAAATAATGGCCGTCGCTGGTGAGTGGGACGGAACCGGCGCCCTCGGGAATAGTCAGCGTCTCATTTTCCACAGTGACGATACCGATGACGTCTTCCGGATAGTTCATTTCCTCACAGGTAAAATTGCGCTCCACATAATCGGTGAACGGAGCAGCCAGAATCATAACAAGCAGAACCAGCGTAAAGAAAAGCTGGCCCCGGAATTTCAGCAGCTGTTTCATAAAAATCTCCTTTTCAATTAAGAAGTCAGATCTTGTTTTTTTCAGTATAACACAGAAAAAGGAGAAAAGCCATTAGATAAAGTTATAAATTAATTTAAATATATTAATTATACTTATGGAAAGTTTTGTGCTAAGATGGAGACAGGAATTGTTACAAGATGGATAATGTGGTATAATTACGCGAAAGTGTATGATACCGTGCTGAAATACTACCATTATTAGGAGGTCGGTTATGAGCAACGTAAGAAGAATTTATGTGGAGAAAAAGGACGCTTTTGCCGTAAAGGCGGAGGAGCTTCAGGAGGAGATCCAGAGCTTCCTGGGAATTGAGGATGTAAAGGGTGTGCGGGTGCTGATCCGCTATGATGTGGAGAACATCTCTGACGAGGTATTCGAGCGTGCCTGCCGGACGGTATTTTCCGAGCCGCCGGTAGATACTTTATATGAAGAGAGCTTCGAGGCTGCTCCGGACGCTCAGGTGTTCAGCGTAGAGTACCTGCCGGGACAGTTTGATCAGAGAGCGGATTCCGCCGTACAGTGCGTCCGTTTCCTGAAGGAGGACGAGCAGCCGGTGATCCGTACCGCCACCACCTACGTGATTGAGGGCGGCATTTCCGCGGAAGAGCTGGCAGCCATTAAGAGCTACTGTATCAACCCGGTGGATTCCAGAGAAGCGGCGGTGGAGAAGCCGGATACTCTGGTAACTGTATTTGAGGAGCCGGCAGACGTGAAGATCTTCGACGGCTTCTGCGATATGGACGAGACCTCCTTCCGGGAACTTTACAACTCCCTGAATCTGGCCATGACCTTCCGGGATTTCCAGCATATCCAGAATTATTTCAAAAATGAGGAGCACCGGAATCCGTCCATGACCGAGATCCGCGTGCTGGATACATACTGGTCCGACCACTGCCGTCATACCACCTTCTCCACAGAGCTGACCGACGTAAGCTTTGAGGAGGGCTATTATAAGAAGCCAATCGAAGAGACCTATCAGCAGTATCTGGCAGACCGGGCGGAGATTTTTAAAGGCAGAAAGGACAAGTTTGTCTGCCTGATGGATCTGGCGCTGATGGCCATGCGGAAGCTGAAGGCCGAGGGTAAGCTTCAGGATCAGGAGGAATCCGATGAGATCAATGCCTGCTCTATCGTAGTTCCCGTGGAAATCGACGGAGAGACCGAGGAATGGCTGGTAAACTTTAAGAACGAGACCCACAACCACCCGACGGAGATTGAGCCCTTCGGCGGCGCGGCCACCTGTCTGGGCGGCGCGATCCGCGATCCGCTGTCAGGCCGTACCTATGTATATCAGGCTATGCGTGTAACCGGAGCGGCAGATCCCACCGTATCGGTAAAGGAGACACTGAAGGGCAAGCTGCCCCAGAAGAAGCTGGTACGCGGCGCAGCCCACGGCTACAGCTCTTACGGCAACCAGATCGGTCTGGCTACCGGCTATGTAAAAGAGATTTATCACCCCAACTATGTGGCAAAGCGAATGGAGATTGGCGCGGTCATGGGCGCGGCGCCCAGAAAGGATGTCATCCGTGAGACCTCCGATCCGGGCGATCTGATCATTCTTCTTGGCGGCGAGACAGGCCGTGACGGCTGCGGCGGCGCAACCGGATCCTCCAAGGTCCATACCGAGAAGTCCATCGAGACCTGCGGCGCTGAGGTGCAGAAGGGTAACGCTCCCACCGAGCGTAAGATCCAGAGACTGTTCCGTCGTCCGGAGGTAACCCGTCTGATTAAGAAGTGCAACGACTTCGGCGCAGGCGGAGTATCCGTAGCCATCGGCGAGCTGGCAGACGGCCTGAAGGTAAACCTCGACCTGGTTCCGAAGAAATACGCGGGACTGGACGGTACGGAGATCGCTATTTCCGAGTCCCAGGAGCGTATGGCTGTTGTAGTAGATAAAAAGGACGAGGCAGAATTCCTGAAATATGCTGCAGAGGAGAACCTGGAGGCTACCACCGTAGCTGTGGTAACCGAGGATCCGAGACTGGTGCTTTCCTGGAGAGGCAAGGAGATCGTGAATATCTCCAGAGCATTCCTGGATACCAACGGCGCTCACCAGGAGACCACCGTAGCGGTAGACCTGCCCACCGAGCAGGATAAATACTTTGTAAGAAATGAGGTAGGGGACGTCCGGGCAAAATGGCTGGATACCCTGAAGGATTTAAATGTATGCTCCCAGAAGGGCCTGGTGGAGATGTTCGACAGCTCCATCGGCGCAGGCAGCGTCCTGATGCCCTACGGCGGCAAGTATCAGCTGACTGAGACCCAGGCCATGGTGGCGAAGCTGCCGGTGCTGAAGGGTAAGACAGACGTAGTAACCATGATGAGCTACGGCTTTGACCCCTATCTGTCCAGCTGGAGCCCCTACCATGGAGCAGTATACGCAGTCATTGAGTCTGTGGCAAGAATCGTGGCAGCAGGCGGAGACTACAGCAGGATCCGTTTCACCTTCCAGGAGTACTTCCGCAGAATGACCGAGGATCCCCACCGCTGGAGCCAGCCCTTCGCAGCGCTTCTCGGCGCTTACAGCGCGCAGCTGGGCTTCGGTCTGCCCTCCATCGGAGGAAAGGACAGTATGTCCGGTACGTTTAACGAGATCGACGTACCGCCTACACTGGTATCCTTCGCGGTGGACGTGGCCAGCGACAAGACCATCATCACACCGGAGCTGAAGAAAGCCGGTAATAAGCTGGTTCTGGTGCAGATTCACAGAGACGCTTACGATCTGCCGGATTACGGGGAGATCAAGGAGCTGTACGGCAAGTTCTTCGAGGATGTAAAGGCAGGCCGCATTCTGTCTGCCTACGCTCTGGACGGCTCCGGCCTGGCAGCCGCGGTCAGCAAGATGTCCTTCGGCAATAAGCTCGGCGTAAAGATCGAGGCCAATGTAGATAAGAGAGACCTGTTTACCGCAGGCTTCGGCGACATCGTAGCCGAGGTTCCGGCTGACAAGGTGGCTGAGCTTGGCGTAACTTATACGGTAGTTGGCGAAGTAACCGAGAGCGGCTTCGCTTACGGCGATATGAAGATTGACACCGAGGAAGCGCTGAAGACCTGGGAGGAGCCTCTGGAGAAGGTATTCCCCACCACCGCAGTGGCAGGAGCCGAGAAGGTGGAAAGCCCGCTTTACAAGGCGGACAGCGTCTATGTATGCAAGCATAAGGTAGCGCGTCCCACCGTATTTATCCCGGTATTCCCGGGCACAAACTGTGAGTATGACAGCGCCAAAGCCTTTGAGCGAGCAGGCGCGGACGTGATTACCAAGGTATTCCGCAACCTGACTGCAGAGGATATCCGCGAGTCCGTAGAGGAATTTGAGAAGGCCATCAATCAGGCACAGATTATCATGTTCCCCGGCGGCTTTTCCGCAGGCGACGAACCGGACGGTTCCGCAAAGTTCTTCGCGACGGCCTTCCAGAACGCCCGCATGAAGGAAGCAGTGATGAAGCTCTTAAATGAGCGCGACGGACTGGCACTTGGTATCTGCAACGGCTTCCAGGCACTGATTAAGCTGGGATTGGTACCCTACGGCGAGATCGTGGGACAGAAAGAGGATTCCCCGACCCTGACCTTCAATACCATTAACCGTCACGTCTCCAAGATGGTTTACACCAAGGTAATGACCAACAAGTCACCGTGGCTTGCGGGCGCAGAGCTGGGCAAGACTTATGTAAATCCGGCTTCCCATGGAGAGGGACGTTTTGTGGCGAGCAAGGAGTGGATCGACAAGCTTTTCGCGAACGGTCAGGTAGCGACCCAGTATGTCAATCCGGATGGCGAAGCCAGCATGGACGAGTATTGGAATGTAAACGGTTCCTACGCAAGCATTGAGGGAATCACAAGCCCGGACGGACGTATCCTTGGCAAGATGGCGCACTCCGAGCGCCGCGGCGACTCCGTTGCCATCAATATTTACGGAGAGCAGGACATGAAGATCTTTGAGTCCGGCGTAGCATATTTTAAGTAAGACAAAGGAATGTTTATGGACACAAAAAAGTTTGAATTTTTTTGCAGTCGTGTAGCAGCAGGGGTAGGAATCCTAATCTTGGGATTCCTGTCCCTGTATAGTATTTTTTACACAAGAAAATTTCCAACCAATCATGACGAGATGCCGGTGCAGACCTGGGGCTCGCCGGTAAGTCTGGTGATTCTGGTGGTATTACTGATCGCGGCTGTAGGGTATCTCGGACACTGGATTTTAAAAAATGAGAAGCACCGGGAACGGAACATCCGCCTGTTGCTTGCCTTTACCTGTATCTATGCGGCAGTCTACGGAATCGTCTGGGCCTTTGCCTGCAAATACCACATGATGTGGGATCCGCAGCTGGTATCCTTCTGGGGCGATCAGCTGGCACACGGCATGAATGACGTCAGCGCCAGCGATATTGATTATCTGAGCTCCTATCCCCACCAGATGGGACTGATTGCGCTGCTGGAGCTGGTCTACCGGATCTGCGGTCCCGAGAACTATCACGCCTTTCAGGTGCTGAACGGGCTGGGCGCCGGAGCCATCGTATATCTGGGCTGCAAAATCATAAGAATGACCACGAAGCGTCAGGAGCCGGCAGTCTATTTTCTGCTCCTGATGTTGTGCTGTCATCCTTTATATATTTATGTGTGTTTTGTCTACGGAGAGGTGCTGTCTGTGTGCCTTTCTTTTCTTGCTGTTTACGCGCTTTTATTATATCTGGAGCGTCGGCAGATCCGCTACGGCGTGCTGCTGGGCGCGGCGCTGACCCTGGCCTGCCTGGTACGGAGCAACTGCTATATCGTCATTGCGGCCATCGCCTGCGTCCTTCTGGTAAAAATGATTTCCGACAAAAAGCTGCGTCACGGTCTGGTGCTGCTTCTGTGCCTTGCCATGTTTTTCGTGAGCCATACGGCTCTTGATAAGTTCTATGAGCAACGGCTGGGCTTTTCATTGGAAAATGGTATGCCGACGGTGCTCTGGGTGGCCATGGGCCTGCAGGAGGGCGGAAGCGACGGCATTGAGCGGGAGGCCGGCTGGTACAATGGCTTTGCCTACGATGTCTTTGTGGACGAGTGCGGAAGAGATCAGGAGCAGTCGAAGCAGATTGGTATGGAAGCTGTGATGGAATCTCTGACGAATTTTAAAGAGCATCCGGCCTATGCCGCGGACTTCTTCTGGCGCAAGATCGGAAGTCAGTGGGTAGAGCCCACCTATTCTTGTCTGCAGGAGACCAACCGTAGAATCGAGGAGCGGAGCACCTTTATGGATCGGCTTTACAAGGGTGATCTCTGGCCGGGCTTTGTGCGCTTTATGGACGTATATCAGTCCGTGATTTATTTCGGAGCCTTTCTGTTCCTGCTTCTGATAATTCGAAAAAAGATTCCGGTGGAGCAGCTGTCTCTGCTGATTGTAGTTATCGGCGGTTTTCTCTTTTACGTTGTCTGGGAGGCAAAATCCAGGTATGTGTTGCCTTATTTTATTATGCTAATCCCCTCCGCCGCCTGCGGTTGGGATCTGTTCCTGCAGAAATTAGGAAGGCTATGGGAAAAATGCGGAGTCGGCAGACGGGTACGTGCCTTTGCGGCTAAGCTTCAGACAGAAAAGACTGAACAGCTCTGCAGCCGCGTCATCTTACTCCTGGCCGGACTGCCCACAGCTTTTCTGTTTCTGTACAGCCTGATTTTCACCACCATTTATGAGAGCAACGATCTGGAGGTACCGTCCCAGACGGTGGATCCGGTGCCGCTTATCCTCCTGTTTGTGGCGGCTTCGCTGGGAGCTCTCTGGATGGCGGGCCGGTGGATTCTGAAAAAGGAAGCAAACCGGAAGCGGAATCTCCACATCCTGCTGGGCGTGGTGCTGGTCCACTGCGCGGTGTTTTGCATCGCCTGGAATCTGTTGGCTCAGAGTGCGCTGCGGGCAGATCCCCTGTACATTCACGCCATCGGCGGCGGCTTTGCTTTAAGCGATCTGAACGAGAGCGCCATGGATTATCTCTACACCTATCCCCATCAGGCCGGACAGGCCCTTCTGGTGGAAATCGTGTACCGCATCTTTGGTTATGAGAATTTCTTCGCGTTCCGGATGGTGAATACGTTGGGCGTATTGGTATTTGTGGTCAGCGGTTTCGCGATTACGGGAGAACTGTTCCGGAAGGACCGGGCGCAGGTGAACTTCCTGCTGCTGGCGGCTGGCTGTGTTCCGCTTTTTGTGTATACAAACGTAATTTACGGAGAAGTTCTGGCAATTGCAGCAGTTTCCTTCGGCCTCTGGATGTTCCTGCGGTGGCTGCGGGAGGAAAAGCTGCGGGATCTGATTTTGATGATTCTGGCGCTTGTTTTCGCCGTTTATATGAAAAATAACGCGCTGATCGCGGCGGTAGCTATCATTCTTACGGCGCTGATAAAAGCCGTTGCGGAGCACCGGAAGAAGCTGGCCGTCTGGATGATTCCGTTCCTGGCCGCGCTATTGCTTTCGCAGCCGGCCATGACAAAGCTCTATGAGCACCGGAGCGGCTGGCCCCTCGACCGGGGCATGCCGAAGACGCTCTGGGTAGCCATGGGACTCCAGGGTGAGGGCATGACCGCGGGCTGGTGGAACGAGTACCCGGATAAGGTCTATAAGGAACAGGCAGGTTACAACCCGGAGGAGGCCGACGCCATTGCGAAAGAAGCCATCGCATTTTCCGTGAAGGGGTTTGCGGAGCATCCGAAGGCGGCAGTATCCTTCTTTGGCCATAAATTCGTGAGCCAGTGGAACGACGCCGGCTACGGCTGTGAAGTGAGCGCCGGAAGCCAGGATACTCCGCGGCTGGAATTCTGGATGAACAGTTATCAGTCGCTGATTTTCCTGGGAGCCTGTGCCTTTGCGGTACTGGCATGGAAACGAAGATACCGGATCGAAGCGTGTCTGCCGGTGTTGATCCTGCTGGGCGGTTATCTGTTCCATCTGGCCTGGGAGGTCAAGGGACGATATGGTCTGTTCTATTTTGTGCTGCTGCTTCCGGCGGCTGCAGAAGGACTGGCCGGACTTACGGAAAAAGCGTTGAAGAAGGAAAAAGCGGGGGAAAACGTTCATGAAGCATGAAAAAAAGTGGACGCTGGAGAGTCTGTCCTGTAAGGCTGTCTGGTTTTTGAGCACTCTGATTTTTCTGGTTTTGACGGTTACGAGTCTGATTTTTACCCGGTACTTTGTCGCGGATTATTCCATAGAGAAGCCTTATGTGAAAATAGCCTGGTTTCCGCTGATCCTTCTGGGGGCGGCGCTGTTGGGCCGGGTGATTTATCGGATTGCCTGCTGCATTTCAGAAGACGCGGTACGGGGAAAAAGACAGGTAAGGTGCCTGCTTCTTATCGTACTGATCTGGTGCCTGCTTTTTGGAGCTGTCTGGGTGCTCCTGGCAGCCAGCACGCCGGTGGCCGATCAGTATATGGTAGCCACCAGCGCCGAGCGCTTTGCACAGGGCAATTATGGCCGTCTGGAATATGGAAAATATCTGTATTACTATCCGTTTCAGGTGGGACTGACGGCCTGGGAGGAGCTGAATTTCCGGCTCTTTGGACTGCATAACTATACGGCTCTTCAGCTGGGAAATGTGTTTGCGATCCTGGGAACGGTCTATGCAGGCTACCGGATTGTGAGCCTTTTATTTGACAAAAGAAGAGTGGAAGCGTGCTACCTCCTGCTGATGGCGTGCTGCTTTCCACTTCTGATTTTCAGCGCGTATATCTACGGGGATGTGCTTTCTATTTTCCTGTCCATGCTTGTGCTGTGGCAGACGCTCAGAATGGTAAAAACAGAGAAAAAGTCCGCGGTTCTGTGGATGGTCCCGGCGGCAGCGGCAGCGGTGGCGCTGCGCAGCAACAGCCTGATTGTTCTGATTGCGGTCTGCTGCGTGCTGGGCGTAAAAGCCATAACAGGAAAAAAATGGATATATCTGCTGTGCGTTCTATTGCTGGGTGTGGGAGCTTTTGCGGGAAGAAAAGCGATCTATCAGTACTATGAGGCCAAATCCGGAACGGTGATCAACGATGGAATGCCGTCCGTACTCTGGATTGCCATGGGCATGCAGGAGGGCGATCTGGAAGCGGGCTGGTATAACGGATATTCCATTTACATTTATCAGGATACCTGTCTGTACGACGGCCCCACGGCGAAAGCGCTTGGAATTGCCGAGATCAAGGCAAGGGTGAAGGTATTTCTGAAAGATCCGCTTTATGCGGCGGATTTCTACTCCAGAAAATTTACCAGTCAGTGGAATGATCCAACCTATGGCTGTTTTATCATGACCTACGCGGCGGATCAGGGGCGAAGTGATCTGGGCGAAAGCCTCTACACAGGAACGCCGAAGGCCGTATTGGAGAAGTTTATGGACAGCTATCAGCTTGTGATTTACGGAGCGGTGCTGTTTCTGCTGGTATACAGACGAAAAGAAAAGCGGGAGCTGGAATGGTATGTACTTCTGATCGCCGTGATAGGCGGCGTGCTGTTCCACGAGCTCTGGGAGGCCAAATCCCGCTATGTACTCCCGTATTTTATCATGATGATTCCGATGGCCGCGGCGGGGCTTATGGAGCTTGGCGGAGCAATCGGAAAATGGAGGACGAAAGATGAGACTGCGAAAGGCGGCAGATAGGACGGTTTCCATACTGGGGCTGGGGTTATTTGGGGTACTGACAGGCTTCAGTCTGTTCCTAACCTCTCGGTTTGCGCTGAGCTATGAGGAAATTCCCCGCACGACAGGGGATATTTTCCCGCTGGTGCTGCTGATTTGCGGGTGTCTGACCTTTGTCATGTATCGGATTTCTGAATGGATGCTTCGGGAGGAGGAGCGGCAGGAACGACGCGTCCGGATTCTGGCCGGGGCGGTATTTTGCTATGCGCTTTTACTTGGCGTCTGGTGGGTCGGCGCCGCCGATGTGGTTCCGGCAGGGGATCAGGCGTCCATCTGTACGGCTGCGGAGCAGTTCCGAAACGGGAACTTCGAGATGCTCACCATCGATTCCTATGAGAAATATCTTTATATCTATCCTCATCAGGTAGGGCTGACGGCGGTTATGGAGGTCGTATTCCGGCTGTTTGGAGATGGCAATTATATGGCCTTTGAGTATCTGAACTGTCTGTGCGCGGCGCTTACGCTGTACTTCGGCTACCGCGTTACCCGCTGCCTGACCGGGGAAAAACGAGCCTGGATTTATGAGCTGTTCCTGAGCGCGGCCTGTTTCCCGCTGTTGTTTTATACGACCTTCGTGTACGGGGAAATGCTGTCGATCATGCTGTCGATGCTGACGATCTGGCTTTTTCTGGAATATCGGAAGCGGGAGCAGGCATGGTGGATGATCGGCTGCGCGTTTAGCTGCGCGGCAGCGTGTCTGGTCCGGAACAACTGTCTGATTTTGCTGATTGCCCTGGTTCTGGTGCTGCTGGTGACGGCCCGTGGCGAACGGAAATGGAAGCTGCTGCTGTCGGTTCTTTTGCTGGCGGCGGTATATCTGGGAGCGAAAAACGCAGTGCAGACCATGTACGAGCAGCGCTCCGGCGTGTAACTGAACGCGGGCGCGCCCAAGCTTCTGTGGGTGGCCATGGGGATGCAGAAGGGGGAAGGGGCTCCGGGCTGGTCCAACGGTTATATTCTGCACAATTACTGGGGAGCGTCGGACTTTGATAACGAGGCCGCTCAGGCTATGGCGGTTCAGGATATTAAGAATTCAGCGAAGGAGTTCCTGCATCATCCCAGGTACGCGTTGTGGTTTTATGCGGAAAAATTTGCAAGCCAGTGGAATGATCCCACTTATGAATGCTTTGCCATGACCCACATGGATAACGATCACCGAAGCGCGGTGGCGCAGAAGCTGTACGAAGGGGTTCCGCACAGGGCGATGACTTGGTTTATGAATCAGTATCAGAGCCTGATTTACGGCGGGTGCTTCCTGTGGATTCTGTATACATTCTGGAAGAAAAAGGATTTGTCCAGGCTAATACTTGTGATTACCGTGTTCGGCGGTTTTCTGTTCCATATGATCTGGGAAGCGAAGGGACGGTATATTCTGCCCTATTTCGTGCTGATGCTGCCGATGGCGGCAGGCGGCCTTGCGGAGGCTTCGGTGCGTATGCGGGAGTGGCTTAAGCGGCATGGCAGACTTCCGGTTAAAATGAAAATGCAGTAAAAAATGGAACGTATAGTAGCGGGGAAATGACACATACTACTCTTACAGACAAAGGCGCGGATGGCGATGGCTGTCCGCGCCTCTCATAGTTTTTAACAGGAGGTAAGGGTACGATGACAAGACTGGATTGTACGGTAGGAAGCTGTCTCTACAATAAGGAGCAGTGCTGCTGCAAGGACAATATCGAGGTGGCGGGCGATCACGCGAAGCATTCCCGCGAAACCTGCTGCGAGAGCTTCCGGGAGCGGACCATAGGCGCGGCACAGAGCGGCGTGGAGATTCCAACCAAGAATACGGAGGTGGTCTGCAAGGCATGTGACTGCACCTTTAATGAGGACTGCAGATGTACGGCCAAGCATATCGGTATCGCGGGCGGGGCGGCCTGCGATTGTAAGGATACGGAGTGTGCCACGTTTCGGTGTAGATGTGAGTAAAATTTAGGTTATGTTCAGACAGGAGAATCCGGTTCTCCTGTCTGGGATGAAGTTCTATGTTTATGAGAGCATGCCGCCGAGCGTGCCGCCGGCGGTGCAGAGGAGCAGGGTGGTGATGAAGCTGGAGGCTTCGGCGCTGCCCTGACGGGCGGCCAGGGAGATGAGGGCCAGCAGGGTGAAGTAGAGGAGGCCGCCCGCCGCGCCCCAGAGGTATTTGCGGGTTTTCATCATTTTGCCCATGAGAAAGCCGGCCAGGAAGCAGGCGATGAGGTATATGGCGGTGATGCTTAAGTTGATGACGGACTCGGACAGGCGCAGCTTGTAGAGGAGCAGCGCAAGCAGAAGAAGCAGCCCGCCGGTGACGATGTAGGCGGCCAGCAGGGCCTTTAAAAGGCGCATGGCAGCGCCCTGATAATGTTTCATTTTTTCCATGATGGCTCCCTTCTGATGGGCGGCTCTTATGCGGGCCGCCTTTCTGGTTTAGTATATGTAGCGATTTTTCGGTCCATGCCTGAAAAAAATACTTTAAAAATCGCTGCATCTATGCTATACTGTTCTATAACTACAGGGTATCACCAGATAATCCCTGGAAGATTGAAAGACAGGAGGGAAACCAAGATGAAGCATATTCAGACACTGAACACACAGGTTCTGCAGAATACCGTGAAAAAGGGCGGCTGCGGAGAGTGCCAGACATCCTGCCAGTCAGCATGTAAGACATCCTGCACCGTAGGAAACCAGACATGCGAGCAGCATAAATAAGGCATATTTTTAAGGCTTTCAGAATACCCCGCCGCTGACGGCGGGGTATTTGAGCGATCACAGGTATTTTATTTAAGGAGACAACATGATACATCGTTACTATAATAATGGATATTACATCGTCCTGGACGTGAACAGCGGGGCTGTCCATGTGGTGGACGAGCTGGCTTACGAGGTTATCGGCCTGGTAGACGAGGCCTGTCAGCCGGATGAGATTGTCGCGAAATTGAAGGACCGCTGGCCCGAGAGCGACATCCGCGAGGTGCTGGAAGATGTGGAGGAACTGACCCGTCAGGGCGTCCTCTTTACGGAAGATACATATAAGGATAAAATCATTGATTTCAAGAAGCGTTCTACTGTAGTCAAGGCTCTGTGCCTGCACATCGCCCATGATTGCAACCTGGCCTGCCGCTACTGCTTCGCCGAGGAGGGCGAGTACCATGGCCGCAGAGCGCTGATGTCTTACGAGGTGGGCAAACAGGCCTTGGATTTCCTCATTGCCAATTCCGGAAGCCGCCGGAATCTGGAGGTGGACTTCTTCGGAGGCGAGCCGCTGATGAACTGGCAGGTGGTCAAGGACCTGGTGGCCTATGGACGTGAGCAGGAGAAGCTTCACGATAAGAAGTTCCGTTTCACCCTGACCACCAACGGTATTCTTCTGAACGACGAGGTTCAGGAGTTTGTCAACAAAGAGATGAGCAATGTGGTCTTAAGCATCGACGGACGCAAAGAGGTCAATGACAGGATGCGCCCGTTCCGCAACGGCCACGGCAGCTACGATATCATTGTGCCGAAGTTCCGGAAGCTGGCAGACAGCCGGAACCAGACCAATTACTACGTGCGTGGAACCTTCACCCGCAATAACCTGGACTTCTGCGAGGACGTGCTGCATATGGCGGACTTAGGCTTCAAGCAGGTGTCCGTGGAGCCGGTTGTGGCAGCGCCGGAGGAGGATTACGCCATCCGTGAGGAGGATATTCCGTTTATCTGCGAGCAGTATGACAAGCTGGCGGCAGAGATGGTAAAGCGTCATGGCAGGGAAAATGATTTCAACTTCTTCCATTTCATGATCGACCTGACCGGAGGCCCCTGTGTATACAAGCGCCTGTCCGGCTGTGGTTCGGGAACCGAGTACCTGGCTGTAACTCCCTGGGGCGACCTGTATCCCTGCCATCAGTTCGTGGGAAATGAGAAGTTCCTCATGGGAAATGTATGGGACGGCGTAAAGAATGAGGAGCTGCGCGACGAGTTCAAGTGCTGCAATGTCTATGCCAAGGAAAAATGCCAGAAGTGCTTTGCCAAGTTCTACTGCAGCGGCGGCTGCGCAGCCAACTCCTACAATTTCCACGGAAGCATCAACGATGCCTATGACATCGGCTGCGAGCTTCAGAGAAAGCGTGTGGAATGCGCGATTATGATCAAGGCAGCTACGGCTGAGCAAGGAGAATAAAAGTTATGAAAAAGAGTACAGGAATTATCAGTCTGGTTCTGACGGTGGCTGTGACAGCGGGATTGCTGGCACTGGCTGCTGTGGGAGTGGGCGAGAACAAGACAGGAGCGGCAAAGAATATTCCGTTGGGTCTCGATCTGGCCGGCGGCGTGAGCATTACCTATCAGGCCAAGGGCGAGACGCCAAGCGCCGAGGAGATGAACGACACCATCTACAAGCTGCAGAAGCGTGTGGAAGGCTACAGCACCGAGGCGCAGGTTTACCCCCAGGGCGATGACCGGATCAACATCGAGATTCCGGGCGTGACTGACGCCAACGCCATTCTGGAAGAACTTGGAAAACCTGGTTCTCTTTCCTTCCAGGATATGTCCGGCAATGAGCTGCTGTCCGGTACAGATATCAAGACCGCTGAAGCAAAGGCTTACAAGGACAACCTGAACAACAACGATTATGAAGTGGCGCTGACGCTGACCGACGAGGGCGCGGAGAAGTTCGCGGAGGCTACCGCGGCCAACATCGGCTCCCGCATCGCCATCGTATACGACGGCGAGACCATCAGCGCGCCGACTGTACAGACCGCCATTACCAACGGTAATGCAGCCATTACCAATATGGAGTCCTATGAGTCAGCCGAGCAGCTGGCTTCCACTATCCGTATCGGTTCCCTGAAGGTGGAGCTGGAGGAGATCCAGTCCAAGGTCGTAGGCGCGCAGTTGGGCGCTGACGCCATCCGTACCAGTCTGCTGGCCGGAATCATCGGTTTTGCGCTGGTTGTTATCTTTATGATTATCATGTACCGTCTGCCGGGCGTGGCAGCAGGTATTGCGCTGACTTCCTATGTTGGCATTACCTTAGGTCTGTTGAACGCATTTGAGATTACCCTGACCCTGCCGGGTATCGCAGGTATCATTCTGGGTATCGGTATGGCCGTGGATGCCAATGTCATTATCTTCGCCCGTATCCGGGAGGAAATCGGCGCAGGCAAGTCGGTAAAGGGCGCCATTAAGACAGGCTTCCAGAAGGCGCTGTCCGCTATTCTGGACGGCAACATCACCACGCTGATTGCGGCGATTATCCTGAGCCTGAAGGGCTCCGGATCGGTCAAGGGCTTTGCCCATACGCTGGCTTTAAGTATCGTGGTTTCCATGTTTACGGCCCTGGTGATAACCAGACTGGTTATGAATGCGTTTTACGCGCTGGGTCTTCAGGACGCGAAGCTCTACGGTATCCAGAAGGAGCGTAAGACCATAAACTTCCTCAGCAAGAAAAATATCTGCTTTGTGATTTCCGCAGTGCTGATTCTGGGCGGACTGGCAGTTATGGGCGTGAACGGATCCAAGGGTAAGGGCGCGCTGAATTACAGTCTGGAGTTCCAGGGCGGTACCAGCATTACCATTCCGATGAACGAGGCCCTGTCCATTCAGGAGATCGACGAGACTGTGAAGCCGGTGGTAAGCGAGGTTATCGGAAGCAATGAGATTCAGGCCCAGAAGGTAGACGGCAGCAACGATGTTATTGTGAAGACCAGAGCCCTGGATCTGGAGACCCGAGAGGCCCTGTGCCAGGAGCTGGTGGAGAAGTTTGGTGTAGATGAGAATCAGATTGCTATCGAGAACATCGGCGCGGCTATCAGCAGCGAGATGCGTTCCGACGCCATCACCGCTGTACTGCTGGCAGCCCTGTTTATGCTGCTGTATATCTGGTTCCGGTTCAAGGATATCCGGTTCGCGACCAGCGCCGTAGCGGCTCTCTTACACGATGTGCTGGTGGTACTGGCCTTCTACGCCGTGGCGCGGCTGTCCGTAGGCAGCAACTTCATTGCCTGCATGCTGACCATCGTAGGTTATTCCATCAATGCCACCATCGTTATCTTCGACCGGATCCGTGAGAATCTGGCGGTGGCCGGACGGAAGGCGGATCTGCAGGAGCTGGTAAACCGCAGTATTACCCAGACCCTGTCCCGAAGCGTGAATACGTCCGTGACCACCTTTATCACCGTTGCGGTTCTGTATATCCTGGGCGTAGCGTCTATCCGTGAATTCGCCCTGCCGCTGATGGTGGGTATCGTGTGCGGCGCTTATTCTTCGGTATGCATTACGGGTGCGCTGTGGTATGTGATGAAGACGAAGCTGGGTAAGAAGAACTAAACCTGAAAGAAAAACTAAAAAGAATAGTAGAGAATGGAAAGCAGTGCAGGACAGAAAAATCTTCCTGCACTGTTTCTTTTATCAGATTGCATATCTATTTTTGGATATCGGCTGACCAAAAGAGCAGAATCTAATTTAGATACCTGATTTTTTTGCGTAATTGTTGGATCATTGCGCAGCATATCAAGGAGCATTTTCTGATTATCAGTTAAAGCTTCATTTATCGCTCCATTTAAAGCTTCATACTTGTGAGAAGTCACCAGGATTGGTTTACTTAACAAAGCAAACGTGCTATAATTTTACAATAAGATTTTATAGTTGTGAGCGTTGAAACGAATGAAGAAGGCGGTATGATATGGCAGTTTCCTATAACAGATTATTCAAAATTCTTATTGACCGGAAAATGATGAAAAAGGAATTATGCGAGTTGGCAGATGTGAGTCCAAGCACCATAAGCAAAATGGGAAGAGACGAGATAGTTTCCCTGGAAGTTATTGCAAGAATTTGTCTCACATTGAACTGTACAGTGGATGATATCCTGGAAATTATACCTGATAGTCCAGGTAATGGGACGGATAAAAAGGTAAGATAGAGCCAAAATGAGCAATTGGGTGAGCAGATGATATGAAAATTTTAGATAACATTACGAATACTGTCCGCGATGATTTGCGGGTGGAGATAAAACGGGGAAGCAAGATATCTGTTGCAGCAGCTTGTTTTTCCATGTATGCATACCAGGAATTAAAGAAACAGCTGGAAACCGTAGAAGAATTCCGGTTTATTTTCACGTCACCAACCTTTGTAAAGGAAAAAGTAGAGAAGCAGAAGCGAGAATTTTATATCCCCCGTCTTTCCAGAGAAACAAGTCTGTATGGTACAGAATTTGAGATTAAGCTACGCAATGAGATGACCCAGCGTGCGATTGCCAGGGAATGTGCAGATTGGATCCGAAGAAAGGCTAAATTTAAGTCGAATACGACCGGAGAAAACATGACGGGCTTCATGACCGTCGATGCGAAAAATGCGCAGACAGCTTATATGCCAATGTCTGGATTCACCACAGTAGACATTGGATGTGAGCGCGGCAACAACACTTACAACATGGTCAACTGTATGGAGGCTCCATTTGCCCAGCAGTATATGCAGCTGTTTGAACAGTTGTGGAATAACCGTGAAAAAATACAGGATGTCACGAATGTGGTGATTGAAAATATCAGCACGGTTTATGCAGAGAATCCTCCGGAATTTATCTACTTTATGACCTTGTACCATGTCTTCAGTGAGTTCCTGGACGATATCTCTGAGGATGTGCTGCCCAATGAAGCAACTGGATTTAAGCAGAGTAAAATCTGGAGTATGCTCTATGATTTCCAGCGGGATGCTGTACTTGCGATTATTAATAAGCTTGAAAACTATAACGGCTGCATCCTTGCGGACAGTGTTGGTCTTGGTAAAACTTTTACCGCGCTGGCTGTCGTGAAATATTATGAAAATCGTAATAAATCTGTCCTTGTTCTTTGTCCAAAGAAGCTGGCCGAAAACTGGAATACCTATAAAGACAACTATGTTAATAACCCTATTGCTGCGGATCGTCTGAATTATGATGTTCTGTTTCATACCGACCTGTCTCGTAATGGTGGCATGTCCAATGGTCTTGACTTGGGCCGCCTTAACTGGGGAAACTATGATCTCATCGTCATTGATGAGTCGCATAATTTCCGCAATGGTATTGGAACACACAGCAACACGCAGGAAAACCGCTATCAAAAGCTGATGGAAAAGGTCATTCGTGCCGGTGTAAAGACGAAAGTTCTGATGCTCTCCGCAACGCCGGTCAACAATCGCTTTGTAGACTTGAAGAATCAGCTTGCAATAGCCTATGAGGGTAATTCTGAGAATCTGGATGAACGGTTGAATACAACCAAGAGTCTTGAAGACATTTTCAAACAGGCGCAGAAAGCTTTCAACGCGTGGAGTAAACTCGATCAGGAACAGCGTACAACAGACGCACTGCTGCGCACATTGGATTTTGATTTCTTTGAGCTCCTGGACAGTGTGACTATTGCTCGTTCGCGCAAGCATATTGAAAAATATTATGACACGAAAGAGATTGGAAAGTTCCCGGAGAGATTAAAACCAATCTCACTCCGTCCGAATCTTACAGATTTGGGAAATGCTATTAACTATAATGAGATCTATGAGCAGCTGATGCAACTGACGCTGTGCGTATACACGCCTTCGAACTATATCTTCCCAAGTAAGCTGCAAAAGTATAAAGACCTCACCCATAACAAGAGCGAGAATCTGACGCAGACTGGACGTGAACGTGGTATTCAGCGCCTTATGAGCATCAATCTTTTGAAACGACTGGAAAGCTCTGTCAACTCCTTTCAGCTGACTTTGACGCGCATCAAGGAACTGATAGGTGGAACGATCGAGGCTATCAATTGCTTTGAAAAATACGGTTCTGCTGACATTTCTATGTATGAAGCAGGCAGGGATGATTGGGATATCGATGACGAAAATACTGAGTTCTTTACAGTTGGTAAAAAGGTTAAAATCGAGCTTGCGGATATGGACTGGAAGAGCTGGCGCAAGGAATTACAGCAGGATGCAGAAGTATTGGAACTGCTGACTTTGATGGTAGCTGATATTACGCCGGAGCATGACACGAAGCTGCAAGAGCTTCTGCGCCTGTTGGATGAAAAGATTGTGCATCCTATCAACCTGAATAATAAAAAAGTGCTCATATTCTCTGCATTCTCAGATACGGCAGAGTATCTATATGACCATGTGAGCATGTACATGAAAGATAAATACGGACTCAACACGGCAGTTATTACCGGCACCATCGATGGGCGGACAACGATTAAGGATTTTCCGGCAACCCTGAACAATGTGTTGACCTGCTTCTCACCTGTTTCTAAAGACCGTGATGTGCTGATGCCGAACAGCAGAAATGAGATTGACATTCTGATTGCCACAGACTGTATCTCTGAAGGTCAAAACTTGCAGGATTGCGATTATCTCATCAACTACGATATCCACTGGAATCCGGTTCGCATCATTCAGCGCTTCGGACGTATCGACCGTATTGGAAGCAGGAATAAGGTAATTCAGCTTGTGAATTTCTGGCCGGATCTTACATTGGACGACTATATCAATCTAAAGTCTCGCGTAGAGACCCGTATGAAGATTACAGTTATGACTTCCACGGGTGATGATGATCTGATCAATCCAGAGGAGCAAGGAGACCTGGAATACCGCAAAGCACAGCTTAAGCGTCTCCAGGAAGAAGTCGTAGACATTGAGGATATGTCCGACGGTATCTCTATCATGGATTTGGGCTTGAATGAATTCCGGCTCGACTTGTTGGACTATATGAAGCACAACGGCGATATGGATAAGAAACCGCGCGGACTTCATGCGGTTGTTCCCGCCACGGAGGAGTTGCCGGAGGGTGTAATCTTTGTTCTGAAAAACATCAACAATAGCGTCAATGTGGACAACCGTAATCGAATCCATCCGTTTTATATGGTGTATATCGCCGCAGATGGAGAGATCATTTGCGACTATCTGAATCCGAAAAAGCTGTTGGATGATGTCCGCCTGCTTTGCCGCGGACAAAGCAAGCCTATAGCGGAAGTATATGAGCGCTTCAATCGTGAAACAGACGACGGACGTAATATGGCGGATATGTCGGAGCTCCTGAGCGAGGCAATCAAATCCATCATTGATGTAAAAGAAGAAAGTGACATTGACAGCTTATTCTCCGCAGGAGGCACATCTGCCCTGATGAGCGCGGTGTCCGGATTGGATGATTTTGAGTTGATTTGTTTCTTAGTTGTGAAATGATCTTGTGTGAGGGGGTGTGAGCCGTGCTGGGTTTGCCAAAGTCAACGGAGTTCAACAAGAGGATTCCAAAGCAGAAGTTTTACGAAAATCTGTCAGTCACGTCTGCAATGAAAACGGCATTCACGGAGCAGATCAAAAGTATTTATTGGCGAAACAAGCTGGCAGCGACCACGTTGAACCTTGCACCCGGTAAGTTGGTCACAGAGATTGAGGTGTTTGAGATAAGGCTTACTTCACCTGATCTTGATGAAGATATCCTTCGCCTGATTGACCGGGAGATCCCTTATCACATCTTGTTCCTGCTGGAATATGACAGAAAATATCAGGCAGCTATGGGATATAAGGAGGCTTCCAGTTCCGGCAAGGCAGCGTTTAAGGTCGAACGCTATTACCGGACAGAGTGGCTTACAGAGGAAGAATTGTCATTGCATCTGGAAGGCCTGACGATCGATGCAGTATATGAGAATTTCATCCGGCAGATCGCAGGAGACCGGCTTGTCGGCAACGAAAACACAACGCTGAAGGAAAGTGTGGAACAGCAGAAACAGCGGGAGCAGATCGAAAAGCAGATTGTTGCGCTGGAAACAAAAATGAAGAAGGAAAAACAGCTAAATCGGAAGATGGAGCTGAAGGCGGAGATAAAAAAGTTAAGGGAGATAGATTTTATATGAAGAAATGGATAAAGAAAAATCAAAAGAGCATCTTGTTGGTATTGGGATTTGTTTTGATAGGCCCAATGATAATAAATGTTCTCTTTAAATTGCATCCACCGATAGGATTTTTTGTTGCAGAATGGGATGCTTCAGCAATGCTGTCTTATTATGGAACACTAATTGCGGCAGTAATCGCAATTTATGGAATATTTATTACGATACAGTATAGCCAAAAAAGTTATAGGGATGATGTCAGAGATAGATCCATGCCGTTTATTGTGATTGATATGCTGAAAACAAGCTCACATAGAAGTTTTTTACAATCAACCGTTGCAAATACTGGCGCAGATAATATAGAAGGATATCGGGAATACAAGCTCAAGGATTATTATTGTATTTTGGAAAATGGTAAAATTGAATACAAGACAGGACTAACAAAAGCTCAGAAAAAGTTGCTTGATGATGGTGGGATGAGATGGGTTTCCTGTGGTAATGGTGGCAGTATGCAGGTTATAGATGAAATTTGTGTGCCATTTGAAATTGAAAATGTTGGAAATGGCGCTGCGATACGAATGCGATATGGTTTAAATCGTAAAGAAACAGATGAGAAGAATAGAAGGTATTTACCAACCATATCACTAAAGCAAGATACACCAATGATGTTTCGTTTGTTTTCAGAGGATTGTTCAAGAAATAGCGCAAACTTAGGACAATATATACTCTCATTCTATTATGAAGATATTTATTCAAATAGGTATGAACAGCATTTTGATATAAATATTGAATATGATGAAAAGATAAATAGTCCAGTTTGTTTGGTGAATATGAGCCATGTTCAAAAATTTTTAGGAGGAAAATAAAATGGACAAAATGCGTATGGAATCCATTGATATGACTGCGCAGAATATAGAGAAAATCGGGGCTTTATTCCCGAACTGCATTACTGAGACGAAGGGTGCAGACGGCAAGCCGAAGAAAGCCATTAACTTCGAACTGCTGCGGCAGATGTTGTCCGGAGATGTGGTGGAGGGCGATGAAGCCTATGAATTCACCTGGGTAGGCAAAAAGGCGGCTATCGTAGAGGCTAACAAACCGATTCGCAAGACGTTACGACCTTGCAAGGAGGAAAGCGTCAACTGGGACAGCACAGAGAACCTTTACATAGAGGGTGATAATCTGGAAGTGCTGAAACTGTTGCAGGAAAGCTATCTCAGTAAGGTAAAGATGATCTATATCGATCCACCGTATAACACGGGAAACGACTTTATCTATCGAGATGATTTTAAGCAGTCCGCCGCAGAATATGACGAGGATAGTGGCGTGTATGATGAAGATGGGAACCGTATGTTCAAGAATACGGATACCAATGGGCGATTTCATTCCGATTGGTGTAGCATGATTTATTCTCGGTTGATGATGGCAAGAAATTTGCTGACAGATGATGGTGTTATCTTCATCAGCATTGATGACAACGAACAGGAAAACTTGAAAAAATGTTGCAGTGAGGTGTTTGGTGGTCAGAACTTTGTAGCACAACTGGTGTGGGAACGTGCTTTTTCACCAAAAAATGACGCACGCTTTATATCAAATAGTCATGATTACGTTCTCATGTACGTAAAAGATATAACTCGGTTTGTCATTGGAAGATTGCCGAGAACCGAGGAAGCTAATGCTCGTTATTCTAATCCAGACAATGATCCTCGTGGCGTGTGGATGTCAAGCGATATTTCTGTGAAAACGTATAATGCCGAATGTGATTATCCTATTACCGCCCCTTCGGGGCGAGTAATAGAGCCTCCAGCAGGTCGCTGCTGGAGTCTCTCCAAAAAATCATTTTTGGAGAGACTCCAAGATAATAGAATTTGGTTTGGACCAGATGGAAATGGTGTTCCAAGAATAAAGAGATTTCTTACAGATTTAAAACACGACGGAATGGCACCAACCTCAATTATGTTTTTTAAAGATGTGGGGCATAGCCAAGAGGGGGCGCAGGAAGTTTCAAAATTATTGGATGGAGGTTATTTTAGCGGACCTAAGCCACAACGTTTGATGCAGAGACTTCTTACGCTAGCCAATTTGAAAGAAGACTCTATTGTGCTTGACTTTTTTTCGGGATCAGCATCGACAGCGCATGCTGTTATGAGTAAAAATGCTGAAGACACTGGAAACCGCAAATTTATTATGGTGCAGTTGCCTGAACCTTGTGATGAAAAGAGTGAGGCCTATAAAGCTGGTTACTCCAATATCTGCGAAATCGGCAAGGAGCGTATCCGCCGTGCAGCCAAGAAGATTGCCGAGGAACACCCGGATGCAAAGTTTGACGGTGGCTTCCGCGTCCTGAAGCTGGATGACACCAACATGAAGGACGTGTATTATGCACCTGCGGATTATCAGCAGAATTTACTGGAACAGTTGGAGAGCAATATTAAGGAAGACCGTACCGACCTTGATCTGCTATTTGGCTGCCTGTTGGAGTGGGGCTTACCGCTGTCGCTGCCGTATCAGTCTGAGAATATCGAAGGCTGCACCGTGCACAACTACAATGACGGTGATTTGATTGCCTGCTTTGATGAGAATATCCCTGACAGCGTGATGAAGACAATCGCGAAACGCCAGCCGCTGCGCGTCGTGTTCCGTGACAGCAGCTTTGCAGGCAGTCCGGCCAAAATCAATGTGACCCAGATTTTCAAAGAGTTGGCACCGGATACGTCTGTGAAAGTGCTGTAAGGAGGGGCAGAGTATGAGCAAAAACGAAATCACCCCGATTAACCAAAGCTTTCTGGAAAATGTTTCTGAGGTTCTGGCGCAGGCCAGAAAGAATGCCAAAACTGCCGTTAATCTCGCTATGGTCTATGCCTACTATGAAATCGGCAGAATGATCGTAGAAGAAGAGCAGCACGGTCAGAACAGAGCCGCCTATGGAAAGCAAATTTTGCAGGAATTGTCAAAATATCTTAGCGAAAAATACGGCAAGGGATATTCTGCAGAGAACCTGAAGCTCATGCGACGATTTTATAACGTTTATTTGCATGATCAAATTGGGGAAACAGTGTTTACCCAATTCGAAAATCTTCCTGCAGTCAGTACCGGCAGAAAGTTTTATCTGAGCTGGTCTCATTATCTCAAGCTCATGCGGATAGACAACATAGACGAGCGCCATTTTTATGAAATTGAATCTGTAAAAAATGACTGGAGCCTTGCGGAGTTGAAACGGCAATATGGAAGTTCACTCTATGAGCGCCTTGCCCTTAGTACAAATAAGGATAAGGTTTACCGTTTGGCGCTGGAAGGACAGAAGGTTGAGAAAGCGGAAGATGCGGTCAAAGACCCGTATGTATTGGAATTCCTAGGCCTGAAGGAACTACCGGAATATTCTGAGAGCGAGCTGGAGAGCCGTATCATCGACCATTTGCAGCAGTTCCTGCTGGAGCTTGGCACCGGCTTTGCCTTCATCGGAAGGCAGGTACGGTTTACGTTCGATGAAGAGCATTTCATGGTGGATTTGGTTTTCTATAATCGTCTGTTGCGTTGTTTTGTTCTATTTGATTTGAAAATCGGCGAATTGAAGCATCAGGATATTGGCCAGATGCAGATGTATGTTCATTACTATGACCGGAAGGTGAAACTGCCGGATGAGAATCCAACGATAGGAATCATACTGTGCAGTGACAAGAACAACGCCGTTGTAGAAATGACTCTGCCAGAGGATAATACGCAGATTTTTGCAAGCAAGTATGAGACAGTGCTGCCGAGTAAGGAAGCGTTGCAAAAGCTGTTGGAAGAACAGATGGCAGATGAGAATGGAGGCGAAGACGATGAGACTACGATTTAAGCATCAGAAATTTCAGGCTGATGCAGCAAAGGCCGTGGTGGATGTCTTTGCCGGACAGCCATATCTGACTCCTTCTTATATGATGGACAGAGGCAACGGCTTTTACCAGCAGACGTTGACTGATAAAGAGGATTTCACCGGATGGAGCAACCACAAGATATTGCCGGAGCTTTCCGACCGTATCATTCTGGAAAACCTGCAAAAGGTGCAACGGGCGAATCAGCTCAAGCCGTCTGCAAAGCTTGAGGGACACTTCAACCTGACCATTGAGATGGAAACCGGTGTCGGCAAGACCTATACCTATATCAAGACCATGTATGAGCTGAACAAGCATTACGGATGGAGTAAGTTTATTGTTGTCGTGCCGTCGATCGCCATCCGTGAGGGAGTATACAAATCTTTTCAGGTAACGCAGGAGCATTTTGCTGAGGAATATGGCAAGAAGGTACGCTTCTTTATCTATAACTCTGCTCAGCTGACAGAGATTGATCGTTTTGCGTCGGATAATTCTATCTGTGCCATGATTATCAACTCTCAGGCGTTCAATGCCAGAGGCAAGGATGCAAGACGTATCAGCATGAAGTTGGATGAGTTCCGGTCCCGTAGGCCGATTGACATCATTGCTAAGACGAATCCGATTTTGATTATTGATGAGCCTCAGTCCGTGGAGGGAAAGCAGACCAAGGAAAACCTAAAGCAGTTCAATCCTCTGTTGACCCTGCGCTATTCCGCGACCCATAAGAGCGACAGCATTTATAACATGGTTTACCGTCTGGATGCGATGGAGGCATATAACAAGCGGCTGGTAAAGAAGATTGCCGTAAAGGGTGTCTCAGAATCCGGCAGTACTGCAACGGAAAGCTATGTATATCTGGAGAGTATCAACCTTTCCAAGGCTGCGCCTACGGCAACGATTCAGTTTGATTATAAGGGGGCAAATGGTATTCGCAAAATTACCCGTACCGTTTCGGAAGGATACAATCTATATGATAACTCCGGCAGTATGGAGGAGTATAAACAGAGTTTTGTGGTGTCCCGTATCGACGGACGCGATGATTCAGTGGAATTTCTGAACGGTATCAAAATCTATGCCGGGGATGTGATCGGAAAAGTCAGCGAGGATCAGTTACGCCGTATTCAAATCAGGGAGACGATTTTGTCCCATATACAGAGAGAACGGGAGCTGTTCTATAAAGGTATCAAGGTTCTCTCCTTGTTTTTCATTGATGAAGTGGCAAAATACCGTGTTTATGATGAAGCCGGACAGGCGGCTGACGGTATTTATGCTCAGATGTTTATGGAAGAGTATAATGATATCATTGGTAATTTGCAGATCGGCATCGGTGAGGATGACTACATGAAGTATTTGCAGGCGATTCCCGCTGAGAAGACTCACGCCGGATACTTTTCCATAGACAAAAAAGGGAAGATGATTGACTCTAAGGTAGGTCGTAAGGAAACTACGACAGATGATGTGGATGCTTATGAGTTGATTATGAAGAATAAGGAACTGCTGTTGGATCGAGATCCAAAGCGTTCTCCGGTTCGCTTTATCTTCTCCCATTCTGCCCTGAGAGAGGGCTGGGATAACCCGAATGTATTCCAAATCTGCACCTTGAAGCAGAGCAACAGTGAAGTACGCAAACGTCAGGAAGTTGGACGGGGACTGCGCCTCTGCGTCAATCAGGACGGCGAGCGCATGGACGCCAATGTACTGGGCGAAGACGTACAGAATGTCAATGTGCTGACCGTTATTGCCAGCGAAAGCTACGACAGCTTTGCAAAGGGCTTACAGACGGAAATTGCAGAAGCAGTGGCAGACCGTCCTCGCGCGGTTACGGCAGAATTGTTTGTTGGCAAGGTAATTCAGGATGATAAGGGTAATGAACAGGTCGTTGATCAGGATACGGCAAGAGCAATCCACTTTGACCTGATCGTCAACGGCTACATTGATAAGAAAGGCATCCTCACAGATAAATACTATGCCGACAAGGCTAATCATGAAATCAAGGTTGCCGAGGAAGTGGCAGATTCCGCTGCTTCTGTGATTGAGATTATTGACACTATTTATGACGGCAAATCTATGATGCCCGAAAATGCCAGAAGCAACAATGTGGAGCTGCATGTAGATGAAAAGAAGCTCGCTATGCCTGAATTTAAGACACTGTGGGCGAAGATCAATGCCAAATCTACCTATGTGGTTGACTTTGATACCGAAGAGCTGATCCGCAAGGCCGTTCAGTCCCTTGATCGTAAACTCAGAGTATCAAAAATCGTCTTCAAGGTGGAAACCGGAACCATGGAGACAATTAAATCCAAGGAAGAACTGGTATCAGGAGCTTCTTTTGTGAAAGAGAAATCTGCAAACTATGGTCATACCGTAACTGCCAGCACGAATGTGAAATACGATCTGATTGGAAAGCTTGTAGAGGAAACAGGGCTCACTCGCAAGGCCGTTATTCAGATTCTGAAGGGGATTCAACCGAGTGTGTTCCATCAGTTTAAGGATAATCCGGAGGAATTTATCATTAAGGCTGCGGCTCTTATCAATGATGAAAAGGCCACGGCGATTATTGAGCACATTACCTACGATGTGATGGATGACCATTACGGCACAGAAGTTTTCACGGATCCGACCATAAAAGGACGCCTTGGTGTGAATGCCATGAAGGCAAAGAAACACCTGTACGACCATATTGTATATGACTCCAGTAATGAGCAGAAATTTGCTACAGAACTGGACATAAATACAAATGTTGCGGTCTATGTGAAACTTCCGGACGGATTCTACATTTCGACACCGGTAGGGCATTATAATCCCGACTGGGCGATTGCCTTTTATGAGGGAACGGTCAAGCATATTTATTTTGTGGCCGAAACGAAGGGCTCTATGAATTCGATGCAGCTGCGTTTGATTGAGGAATCCAAGATTCACTGCGCAAGAGAGCATTTTAAGGCAATCAGCAATGGTGAAGTGGTCTATGATGTAGTGGATAGCTATCAGAGCCTGATGGATTTGGTTACGAAGTAAAATACATACGAACTATGATTTACAGGAGAAAATGTTAAGAAATTAAAATAATTGATAAATGTGATCAAATGTGTTTAAATATACTCAAAGGAGTAAGCTATTATGAACACACCAAATATCACAAATTACAAGCCAAAAGATTTTGCTGAATTGTTAGGCGTGTCTGTTAAGACATTGCAACGCTGGGATAGGGAAGGAACTCTAAAAGCAAATCGAACTCCAACGGATAGGCGTTATTACACTTACGACCAGTATCTTCAATTTAAAGGCATAAATACCGAAAATGACCAACGCCAAGTAGTTATTTATGCGAGAGTGTCTACGAGAAACCAAAAAGATGATTTACAAAACCAGGTCGCATTTTTAAGACAGTTTTGTAATGCCAGAGGAATCATTGTAGACCAATGTATTGAAGATTATGGGAGTGGACTTAATTACAATCGTAAAAAGTGGAATGAGTTATTAGATGAAGTAATGGAGCAAAAAATCAAAACCATAATCGTAACCCACAAAGATAGATTTATTAGGTTTGGTTATGATTGGTTTGAAAAATTCTGTATGAAGTTTAACACAACCATTGTGGTGGTAAATAATGAAGCATTATCACCACAAGAAGAACTTGTGCAGGATATTGTTTCAATACTCCAGGTGTTTTCTTGCAGGTTGTACGGGCTTCGTAAGTATAAAAACCAAATAGAAAAGGATGAGGACATTGCTAAAGAGCTTCAAGACGGAAATAAATCCGACAGAGGAACAGAAAGTTAAGATTCGTAAAACAATAGGAACCTGTAGATATATTTACAACTTCTATCTCGCCCATAACAAAGAACTTCATGACAATGGAGAAAAGTTTATGAGTGGTAAAAGTTTTAGTGTCTGGCTGAACAATGAGTATCTTCCTCAAAATCCAGATAAATTATGGATTAAGGAAGTCAGTTCAAAATCTGTAAAGCGTTCAATCGAAAATGGTTGTGTCGCATTTACCAGATTTTTTAAACATCAAAGTGCTTTTCCTAATTTTAAAAAGAAAGGAAAATCTGATGTGAAGATGTATTTCGTAAAGAATAATCCAAAGGATTGCCGATGCGAAAGACACAGAATTAATATTCCATCACTTGGCTGGGTTCGTATGAAAGAAAAAGGATACTTTCCTACGACCAAAGACGGGTATGTGATTAAAAGCGGTCATGTTTCAATAAAAGCTGACAGATACTATGTTTCAGTTCTTATAGAAATTCCAAATAACAAAATAGCCAATCATTCAAAGGAAGGAATTGGCATTGACCTTGGATTAAAGGAATTTGCCATTGTTTCTAATGGTAAAACCTATAAGAATATTAACAAATCTGCAAAATTAAAGAAACTTGAAAAACAGCTTATCCGAGAACAGAGAAGTCTTTCTCGAAAGTATGAAAATTTAAAGAAAGGAGAGTCCACTCAAAGAGCGAATATAGAGAAACAAAAACTCAAGGTACAGAAACTTCATCATAAAATAGACAATATCCGTACTGACTATATCAACAAAACAATCGCAGAGATAGTGAAAACCAAACCATCTTATATAACGATTGAAGATTTAAACGTATCAGGAATGATGAAGAACAAACATCTATCAAAGGCAGTTGCTTCGCAGAAGTTTTATGAATTTAGAACAAAACTTCAAGCTAAATGCAAGGAAAGCGGAATTGAATTTCGTGTGGTAGACAGATGGTATCCATCATCTAAAACTTGTCACTGTTGCGGAGCTATCAGGAAAGACTTAAAACTTTCAGACAGAATCTTCCGATGTGACTGTGGTTATATCGAAGACAGAGATTTCAATGCTGCACTTAATCTGAGAGATGCTACGACTTACGAAGTTGCATAAATAAACGCAAACGTAGGTATGTACCGTGGGCTTACGCGGGAATTAACGACTGTGGAGTGTACAAGAACTTGTGAGTAGATATGATTTTGGTCAATCCAAAGCATACACGATGAAACAGTAAGTAAAACTTGTGAGAGTTTACATTATCTCGATGTGAGTATATTTACACACATTTTGAGTGGCAGATTGTACATATATGAAGGAACAGTGGATAGAAGCCCCCAGAATCGAAGGCAACCAGGAGCTGGCCGCGCAGTTTCACATGAGCCCCATGGCCATGCGCCTGATCCGCAGCCGGGCCGGGGAGAGCGAGGCAGAGGTCCGGGCCTATCTCTACGGCACCCTGGACGATCTGGCGGACGCCCGCCTTATGAAGGGCATGACGGAGGCCGTGGCGCTGCTGCTTGAGAAAATCCGGGCGGGCGCGTCCATCCGCATCATCGGCGACTACGACATTGACGGCGTGAACGCCACCCACATCCTGGTGACTGGCCTGCGCCGGGTGGGCGCGCAGGTGGACACGGTGATTCCCGACCGTCTGAAGGACGGCTACGGTATCAATGAGCACCTGATTGAGCAGGCGAAGGAGGCAGGTATCGACACCATCGTTACCTGCGACAATGGCATCGCCGCAGCCAAAGAAATCGCCTATGCAAAAGAACTGGGCATGACCGTCATTGTCACCGACCATCATGAGATACCCTACCGGGAAGCAGAGGACAGCACCCGCACCACGATCCTGCCCCCGGCGGATGTGATTGTGAACCCAAAGCAGGCTGACTGCCCCTATCCCTACAAAAAGCTCTGCGGCGCAGCCGTGGCCTGGCGGCTGGTGGAGGTACTCTATCAGGAGGCAGGCGTCCCCCGGGAAGAATTCCTCGATTTGGCTCAGTTTGCAGCCGTGGCCACCATCGGCGACATTATGGATCTGACCGGTGAAAACCGGATTCTGGTAAAATACGGATTAAAACAGTTAGCAGATACTACCAACCCGGGTTACCGGGCTCTGCTAGCTGTCAACGGCCTGGAGGGTAAGAAGCTCACCGCCTACCACATCGGCTTCGTTATCGGCCCCTGCATCAACGCCAGTGGCCGCCTGGACACTGCAAAGAGGGCACTGGAGCTGCTGGGCGCGTCCTCTAAGACCGAGGCGGAAAAGCTGGCCGGGGATCTGAAAGCCCTGAATGACAGCCGGAAGGATCTGACGGCGAAGGGAACCACCGAGGCTATCCGCCTTATCGAAGAGACCGATTTGGGTCAGGATAAGGTTCTGGTGGTCTACCTGCCCGACTGCCACGAAAGCCTGGCCGGTATCATCGCAGGCCGCATCCGGGAGCGCTATTTCCGCCCCTGCTTCGTGCTGACCGACGGTGAGGAGGGCGTGAAGGGATCGGGGCGTTCCATTCCCGGCTACCACATGTTCGAGGAAATGACAAAGGTGGCGGAATTATTTACCAAATTCGGCGGCCACCCCATGGCGGCAGGCCTGTCCATCCCCACGGAAAATGTGGAACTCCTGCGGAAGCGCCTGAACGAAAACTGTCGCCTGACCGACGCAGATCTGATTCCGAAGCTGTCCTACGACGCCGTCCTGCCCATTCAGTATGCAGGCGAACAGATTATAAAGGAGCTTGAGCTTCTGGAGCCATTTGGCAAGGAAAATGATAAGCCCCTGTTCGCGGCAGCGAACGTCCGGGTGAAAAGCGCCCGCGTCATCGGTAAAAACCGCAACGTCTTGAAGACTGTCCTGGAGGACGACAAAGGAAGCCGCCTGGAGGGCATCAGCTTCGGCGACGTGGAAGCTGACCTGCATTACATAGAAAGCAAAGACACCGTCTGCTTGCTCTATTACCCGGAAATCAATGAATTTCAGGGGAGGAGAACCGTACAGGCGGTCATTGAAAGCTGGAGATAAAAAACGATGGATCTGGTGCGAAAGCACATTTAATGGAAAAAAGTAGAAAATTAACAGATTAAATTATTGAAATTGTGCAAAAAACAGAGAAAAATTGTGAAAAGGGTTGTATATAGAAAATCGGTGTCCTATAATAACCCTTAACTTCCAAAATAAAAAGACAACGAGGAGGAAAACGTTATGTCAGTAAACAAGAAGATAAAAGCGCGTTACGCGGAAATCGCTCAGTTTCTGGGCCTGCGTTTCAACGAAGAGTATTGTGTGGTTTATGGAGAGAAGGATGGCTTTACGCTTCGCATCAGCGGCCTGGACAATGGCCGGGGTATCGAGTACGGTATGGTCTGCGTATCGGTCGGTGTGTCTGAGAATGGCGTGAAGCTTGAACAGGATAAACAGTTCCGCAAGGAGCATAAGGGCGTCATGGGCATCGTACAGGAAAAGCATACTGTCCGGATGACCCTGAAGCAGTGTAAAAATATGGAGAAGCTTAAGGGCGTTCTGCAGGACTCCCTTCCGGCCTTCCTGGACATGCTGAAGCTGGAAGGATTTACCAATGGCTGTGAGCTCTGCGGCGAGGCCAAGGAGACCGGAGCAGCTTACGTGGCAGGCAATTCCATCTGCCTCTGCGACGAGTGCTACGACAAGGTCAGCGAGAACGCGGCGGCTTACACTGCAAATGAGAAGAACAAGAAGGAAAACCTGGTAGGCGGCGTCGTAGGCGCGCTGGTAGGCTCCCTGCTCGGCGTAGCCAGCATCATTCTGCTGAGCCAGATGGGTTATGTGGCAGCCCTGTCCGGCGTCATCATGGCAGTCTGCGCGCTGAAGGGCTACGAGCTTCTGGGCGGCAAGCTGACCAAGAAGGGTATCATCATCAGCGTAGTGATTATGATCATCATGACCTATGTGGGCGACCGCCTCGACTGGGGCATCATGATTGCCAGAGAGCTGGAGGTAGACGTTTTCTACGGCTACCGTCTGGTACCGCTGCTTCTGTCTGAGGAGATCATCGATGCGACCAGCTATGTGGGCAACCTGGTACTGGTATACGCCTTCCTGCTTCTGGGCGCCATTCCCACCATCCGCAACGCCATGCGCAGGGACAAGGTGGCAGGAACCATCTGCAAACTGCATTAAGAAACGAAAAAAACGGCCCGGCCTGTAAAAACGCAGACGGGCCGTTGGCGTTACAAAGCCCGTAAATCCGGCCCCCTGTCTTGTCAAACACCGGGAATCATGCTATAATGGGCAAGTATGTAAATACCGTGCTGACAGGACGGTAGTTTTTTGTTTTTAAAATTTAACAAAAAAAGGAAAGAAGAGGAAGAAACATGAAGAAGATTGAAGAATACGTCAGAAGCATACCGGATTTCCCGGAGGAGGGAATTATTTTCCGCGATATCACATCCGTACTGCAGGATGCGGACGGCCTTCATCTGGCCATTGACTCCATGCAGGCCCTGCTGGACGGCGTGGATTTCGACGTGGTCGTAGGAGCAGAGTCCAGAGGCTTCGTGTTTGGTACTCCGATTGCCTATAATCTGCATAAGCCCTTCGTACTGGTGCGGAAGAAGGGCAAGCTTCCCTGCGAGACCGTTTCCCGCTCCTATGATCTGGAGTACGGTACCGCGGAGATCGAGATGCACAAGGATTCCATCAAGCCGGGCCAGAGAGTCGTTCTGGTGGACGATCTGATCGCCACCGGAGGAACCATCGAGGCGGCTGCGAAGCTGGTGGAGGAGCTGGGCGGCAAGGTCGTGAAGATCATTTTCCTGATGGAGCTGGCAGGCCTGAAGGGCCGGGAGCGTCTGAAGGATTACGATGTGGCGTCTGTCATCCGTTACGATGGAAAATAAATAATACAGGGGGACGAGTGAGATGAAGAAGTTTTTCGAGGAATTTAAGAAGTTTATTTCCAGGGGCAACGTCATGGATATGGCAGTCGGTGTTATCATCGGCGGCGCGTTCACCGCGATAGTCAATTCTCTGGTAAATGATATTTTCATGCCGGTGCTCTCCCTGATTACCGGCGGCTTTGATATCGCCGGCATGTCCGTGTCCTTCGGCGTGGGCGACAATGCGGCGACATTGAACTACGGCGCATTCCTTTCCGCTGTAATTAATTTCCTGCTGATCGCGCTGGTGATCTTCTGCATCATCAAGGCCATGAATACCGCTAAGGACAAGATGCTGAAGAAGCAGGAGGAGGAAGCGCCCGCTCCGACCACCAAGAAGTGTCCCTATTGCATGTCTGAGATAGATATTCAGGCGACCAGATGTCCCCATTGCACATCTGAGTTACAATAAAATTACCGGGGATAAATAAAGGCAGGTGTTGATTATGGCAGAGATGAAAATCGGTGTAAAAAACAGAGATATGGAAGTGAACCGGGACGACGAGAATGTGAAGGCAATGCAGGATTTCACCAGTCCGGATGTCCTCTACAAAGAGCTGATCGCCAGCGTCCACAAGTACCATCCGTCCACCGATATCTCGATGATTGAAAAGGCCTATAAGATCGCGTCTGAGGCGCATCAGGGACAGCTTCGGAAATCAGGAGAGCCGTACATCATTCACCCCTTGTGCGTGGCCATTATCCTGGCGGATCTGGAGCTTGACAAGGAGACCATCGTGGCAGGACTTCTGCATGACGCGGTGGAGGATACGGTCATGACCACCGAAGAGATCGCGGCGGAGTTCGGCGACGATGTGGCCCTTCTGGTAGATGGCGTCACCAAGCTGGGACAGCTGTCCTATTCTGCGGATAAGATCGAGATTCAGGCGGAAAACCTGCGTAAAATGTTCCTGGCCATGGCCAAGGATATCCGTGTCATCCTGATTAAGCTGGCCGACCGTCTGCACAATATGCGGACCCTTCAGTACATGAAACCCGAGAAGCAGAAGGAAAAGGCCCGGGAGACTATGGACATCTACGCGCCCATCGCCCAGCGTCTCGGTATTTCGAAGGTCAAGAATGAGCTGGATGATTTGTCGCTGAAATATCTGGAGCCGGAGGCTTATTACGAGCTGAAGGAGCAGATTGCCGAGAAGCGGAGCGTCCGGGAGGCTTTTGTCCAGCGTATCGTGGCGGAAGTAAAGAAGCACATGGACAACGCAGGCATCGAAGCCCATGTGGACGGTCGTGTAAAGCATTTCTTCAGTATCTATAAGAAAATGGTGAACCAGCACAAAACGCTGGATCAGATTTACGATTTATTCGCGGTCCGGATTATCGTGGAGACGGTCAAGGACTGTTATGCGGCCCTGGGTATCATCCATGAAATGTACAAGCCCATTCCGGGACGCTTCAAGGACTATATCGCTATGCCCAAGGCCAATATGTACCAGTCTCTGCACACCACTCTGATTGGCCCCAATGGCCAGCCCTTCGAGATTCAGATTCGTACCTACGAGATGCACAAGACTGCCGAGTACGGTATCGCCGCCCACTGGAAATACAAGGAGAGCAGCGACGGCAAGAAACCGGTGGATCAGCAGGAGGCTGAGAAGATGACCTGGCTGCGCCAGATTCTGGAGTGGCAGCGGGACATGTCTGACAACCGGGAGTTTATGAATCTGTTAAAGAGCGACCTGGATCTGTTCTCCGAGAGCGTCTACTGCTTTACGCCCTCCGGAGACGTGAAGACACTGCCAAGCGGTTCCACGCCCATCGACTTCGCCTACAGCGTCCACAGCGCGGTGGGTAATAAGATGATTGGCGCCCGGGTCAACGGAAAGCTTGTGACCATCGATTACAAGATTCAGAACGGCGACCGCATTGAGATTATTACGTCTCAGAATTCCCGCGGACCCAGCCGCGACTGGCTCAATGTGGTCAAGAGTACGCAGGCGAAGAATAAGATTAATCAGTGGTTTAAAAACCAGTTTAAAGAGGATAATATTTTAAAGGGCAAGGAGATGCTGACCCAGTACTGCAAGGCCAAGAGCATCAATATGTCCGATATCATGAAGCCGGAATTCCAGAATCTGGTAATGCGGAAATACGGCTTCAAGGACTGGGATTCCGTGTTGGCGGCCATCGGCCACGGCGGCCTGAAAGAGGGCCAGGTGGTCAACAAGATGGTGGAAGAGTATGAGAAGATCCACAAGAAGGAGATCACCGATGAGAAGGTTATGGAGGCGGTCACCGAGAACAGTGACAAGAAGCTGAAGCTGGCCAAGTCCAAGAGCGGCATCATCGTCAAGGGACTGACCGATGTGTCAGTGCGTTTCTCCAAGTGCTGCAGCCCGGTACCGGGCGATGAGATCGTGGGCTATGTAACCCGTGGCCGCGGCGTGTCCATTCACCGGACTGACTGCGTCAACATCATGTGTCTGCAGGAGTCCGAGCGTGCCAGACTTATCGACGCGGAGTGGCAGGATATGGGTTCTGCCTCCTCCGGAGAAAAATACACGACTGAAATTAAGATTTATGCCAATAACCGGACCGGACTTCTGGTAGATATTTCCAGAATCTTCACCGAACGGAATATCGATATGACCCAGATGAATGTGCGGACCAGCAAGCAGGGAACGGCGACGATTTCCATTACCTTTGAGATCAGCAGCAAAGAGGAGCTGCAGAAGATTGCGGAGAAGCTGTATCAGGTGGAGAGCGTTATGGACGTGGAGCGCGCCACCGGCTGATGAACCGCTGGAGGATAAGATGAAAGTAGAACGTATGGTGCTTGGTCAGATACAGACCAACTGCTATTTTGTCATAAATGAAGCCACGAAGGAGGCCATCGTCATCGATCCGGCGGATCGGCCGGAGGCGGTGCTTCGAAGGGCCGTGGACGAGGGACTGGATCTGAAAGCTATTTTTCTGACCCATGGACATGCGGATCATATGCTGGGCGTACCGGAGCTGAAGGCAAAGCTTGAGATCCCCGTGTATGCCTGCGAAGCGGAAAAAGAGCTGCTGGCAGACCCGGAGCAGAATCTGTCTCCGGCGCTTTTCCGGAAAAGCGTGGCGTTTGCCGCAGACGTGTGGGTAAAAGATGAGCAGGTGATAGAGGTGGCAGGCATGGAGTTCCATGTCTTTGCGACGCCGGGCCATACGCCGGGCGGTTGCTGTTATTACAGCGCGGAAGCAGGCGTGCTGTTCTCCGGAGACACCCTGTTCGCAGGCTCTGTGGGACGGACCGATTTCCCGGGCGGAAGCATGAGCGCACTGGTACGGGGCATCAAAGAGAAGCTTACGCCGCTGCCGGACGAGACAAAGGTGTACCCTGGCCATATGGAAGAAAGCACCATCGGCGCGGAGCGGCGTTACAACCCCTATCTGGGATAAGAAAAAGGATAAGATAAATGGTTGAAGTTAAGATAAATGATGAAAGCTTTGCGTATGACATTCATTCGCTGATTCAGGCCTTTTACGGCGGCGAGGAGGTTCAGGTCCGTGTTAAGGAAGCCTTCACAGAAGCGGTTCCGGTTCAGATGGATGTGCAAGTTACCGACCGGGACATCAGCTTTTCTATCATTCAGAATGGGGCCTTTCAGGAGAAAGGCCATGTTTATGTGGAAAATCCGGACCGGAAAGCGGTAAAGAATCAGTTAAAGAAGCTGATGTACGACAAGCTCTGCGCCTTTACCGGTGAGACCCTGCCCTGGGGCACCCTGACCGGTATCCGGCCCACGAAGATTCCCATGGCCATGCTGGAGGAGGGCAGGAGCAATCCGGAAATCGCCCGGTATATGTGGGATACCTATGATTGCAGCAAGGAAAAGGCGGCTCTCGCCATCTCCATTGCCAACCGGGAGAAAGAGGTCCTGAAAAATCTGGATTATGAAAACGGCTACAGTCTCTATGTGGGCATCCCGTTTTGCCCCAGCATCTGTCTGTACTGTTCATTTTCGTCCTCTCCGATCAAGCTCTGGGAGAAGAAGGTGGAGGATTATCTGGCGGCGCTTTTTAAGGAGCTTGCGTTCCTCGGAAAGGCTTACGCGGGCCGGAAGCTGAATACCGTGTATGTGGGCGGCGGTACGCCCACGACCCTGACGGCGGAGCAGCTTGATCGGCTCATGATCTGTATTGAGCAGAATTTCGATTTTACTTATTTACAGGAATTGACAGTTGAAGCCGGACGTCCCGACAGCGTGACCCCGGAGAAGCTGAAGGTCTTAAAAGAGCATAAGGTCACCCGTATCTCCGTGAATCCCCAGACGATGAATCAGAAGACCCTGGATCTCATTGGCCGGAAGCATACGGTAGAGGAGACGAAGCAGGCCTTTTCTATGGCACGGGAGGCAGGCCACGACAATATCAATATGGACCTCATTGTGGGACTTCCCGGCGAGGACATTGAGGATGTGCGCCATACCATGGAGGAGCTGAGAAAGCTCGATCCGGACAGTATCACCGTCCATTCCCTGGCGGTCAAGCGGGCGGCCAGACTCAAGCTGTTCCGGGATACCTATGAGGAGATGGGGCTTCGGAACAGTCAGGAGATCATGGACTTAACCTATCGGTATTGTGTGGAACAGGGCGTATATCCCTATTATCTGTACCGTCAGAAGAATATGGCGGGTAATTTTGAAAATGTGGGCTACGCAAAGGTTGACAAAGCCGGAATTTACAATATACTGATTATGGAAGAAAAGCAGACCATTCTGGCGGCAGGCGCAGGAGCTTCTACGAAATTCGTCTTCGCGTCTGACCATATCGAACGCGTGGAGAATGTCAAAGACGTGAAGCAGTATATCGAACGCATTGACGAGATGATCGAACGGAAGCATAGCTTCATGCTGAAAAATGGTCTGATGTAATTATTCAGGTACTGAATAATTACGGAGGTAGACAGCATGAGTGAAATGAACCCCCTTTCCTTTTTTGAGGAGGACGTCACAGAGGAGATCAACCACGGAATCAGGGTGAGTAACCTGGCATACTGCGTGGCGAAGGAGCTGGGACTGTATGAAGAACAGTGTCATGAACTGGCTTTGGCCGGTATGATGCACGACATCGGCAAGCTCTATGTATCCGGCTATCTCTATGGCCGCGACAAAGACACCCTGAAGATCGAGGAAATGAAATATGTGCGGCTGCATCCCAGGCTTGGTTACGACGAGCTGATGCGGCTGGATTTCTCCGATTTTGTATTGGAGAGCATACTTTATCATCATGAGAATTACGACGGCTCCGGTTATCCGGAAAACCTGGCGGGCGATCAGATTCCGCTGGGCGCGAAAATCCTGCGGGTCTGCGACGTATACGCGGCGCTGACCTCCGACCGCCCTTACCGGAGCGCTTTTGATTCGGATACGGCGGTGGAGCTGATGATTGATGAAGTGAAAAATTTTGACATGAAAGTATTTCTGGCCTTTCAGCGGGCCATTCACGAAGCGGAGTGGCAGGGAAAATGGGCGCTGCCCGGATTGAAGGTTCGGATTACAGAGGAGGAGACGATATGATAACACAGGCACCAAGAGGAGTGGAAGACTGGTACGGCGAGCGGATGCACAAGCGCGCCTGGGTGGAGAAGCAGGCCAGAGAGCTTGCCCGCACCTACAATATGACAGAGATTATTACCCCGATTTTCGAGCACACCGTATTGTTCCAGCGCGGCGTGGGCGAGACCACGGATGTAGTGCAGAAGGAGATGTATACCTTCGAGGATAAGGGCGGCAGAAGCATCACCCTGAAGCCCGAGGGAACCGCGGGAGCCATGCGTGCTTACCTGGAGCGCAATATGTACGCCAATCCGGCGCCCACCAAGCTCTACTATGTGACTCAGGCTTTCCGTTACGAGAAGCCCCAGAGCGGCCGTCTCCGTCAGCATCATCAGTTTGGCGTGGAGTTTGTGGGTTCTAAGAGCCCGCTGGCAGAGGTAGAGGTCATTTCCCTGGCAGCGACCCTGATTAAAAAGCTGGGTCTCAAGGATGTAAAGCTTCATATCAACAGCATCGGCTGCCCCAACTGCAAGAAGGATTACAATGACGCATTGCTTGCGTACCTGCGTAAGCATGAGGACGCCCTGTGTCCCACCTGCCGGGAGCGTATGCAGAAGAACCCCATGCGTGTCATCGACTGCAAGGTTCCGGAGTGCAAGGAGATCGTCAAGGACGCGCCCCGCACCATCGACTATCTGGACGAGGAGTGCAAGAACCATTTTGACGAGCTTCAGCATCTGCTGGCCGAGCTTGGCATTCCCTTTGAGGTGGATACCGGCATCGTCCGCGGTCTGGATTACTACACCAAGACCGTATTTGAGTTCGTGAATTCCGATGGCTTCACCCTCTGCGGAGGCGGACGCTACGACGGTCTGATTCATGAGATCGACGAGAAGCAGGATATTCCGTCTGTAGGCTTCGGTATGGGTATCGAGCGTATCCTGTATTTCCTGGAGAAAGAGGGCGTGGAGGTTCCGGCCATGGAAACACCCGATCTCTATGTGGGAATTCTGGGCGCAGAAGCGAAGGCAAAGGCCTATAAGCTGGTCAATGAGATCCGCAGCCACGGTCTGATTGTGGAGACCGATTACATGGATCGAAGCGTCAAGGCGCAGATGAAGTACGCCAATAAAATCGGCGCGAAGAAGGTTGTCATCATTGGCGCGGACGAGTTGGAAAAAGGCGCGGCCAATGTAAAGGATATGGCTACCGGCGAGCAGACCGAGGTTTCCCTTGCGGAGCTTCCGAGCCTGTTTTAAGAGAGACACTGTTACACGAATAGCGATAGATAAGAGAGGAAAAAAAGTATGTTTCAGTCAAGAACACACACCTGCAACGAGCTGCGTCTCGCAAACGCAGGTGAAACTGTCACTTTGGTAGGCTGGTATGAAAACCTGCGTAAAGTCAGCAAGAACCTGGGCTTCCTGATCCTGAGAGATTTCTACGGAACCACCCAGGCCGTTATCGAGACCGAGGAAATGATGGCGAAGCTGTCCGGCGTCAACACCGAGTCCACCCTGTCCATTACAGGCGTGGTTCGGGAGCGTTCCAGCAAGAACGCGGCGCTGCCCACCGGTGAAATCGAGGTGGTCCCCACCGACATTCAGGTGCTGGGACGCTGCCGTTACAACGAGCTGCCCTTCGAGATCAACCGTTCCAAGGAGGCGGATGAGAATACCCGTCTGAAATACCGTTACCTGGATCTCCGGAACCCGGCTGTCAAAGAGCGCATCGTTCTGCGCAGCAACGTGGTAGCAGAGCTTCGCAGAAGCATGACCGATCACGGCTTCCTGGAGATTACCACGCCGATTCTGACCTGCTCCTCCCCCGAGGGCGCAAGAGATTATCTGGTACCGTCCAGAAACCATCCGGGCAAGTTTTACGCTCTGCCCCAGGCTCCCCAGCAGTTTAAGCAGCTGCTGATGACCTCCGGCTTCGACCGTTATTTCCAGATTGCCCCCTGCTTCCGTGACGAGGACGCCAGAGCAGACCGCTCCCCGGGAGAGTTCTATCAGCTGGATATGGAGATGGCATTTGCCAGCCAGGAGGACGTTTTCGCGGTGCTGGAGGATGTGCTTCCGCCGGTATTTGAGAAATACGGTACCTACAATACCGCGTCCAAGGCTCCGTTCCGCCGGATCTCTTACCATGACGCCATGGAGGTATACGGATCCGACAAGCCGGATCTGCGTATCGATCTGGTAGTTCAGGACGCTACCGAGTGCCTGGCAGACTGCGGCTTCGGTCCCTTCGAGGGCCAGACCGTGAAGGCTGTGGTATTCAGTGATTTCAAGGCTACCCGTAAGGTTATTGACAAGATTTGTGCTGACACCGAGGTACAGACAGGCAATAAGGCATACTGGTTCCGTCTGGACGAAAATGGCGAGCTGGTAGGCGGTATCTCCAAGTTTGTCACCGAGCGCAAGGATCAGGTGGTTCAGGCACTGGGCCTGAAGCCGGGCGATTTCGTGGGTCTGACCGCAGGTAAGAAGCTGGCAGCTCAGAAGACTGCAGGCGCTCTGCGTAAAATCCTCGGCAATACTGTAGAGGGTCATATGACGAAGGAGTGCTACGAGTTCTGCTGGATCGTAGACTTCCCCATGTACGAGATTGGCGAGGAGTCCGGCGAGCTGGAATTCTGCCACAACCCGTTCTCTATGCCCCAGGGCGGCATGAAGGATCTGGAGGAGAAGGATCCTCTGGAGATCTACGCATACCAGTACGATCTGGTCTGCAACGGCGTAGAGCTGTCCTCCGGTGCAGTGCGTAACCACGATCCGGAGATCATGGTCAAGGCCTTCGAGCTGGTAGGCCTGGGCGAGGACGACGTGAAAGCCAAGTTCCCGGCCATGTACAACGCATTCTGCTACGGAGCTCCGCCCCACGCAGGCATCGCTCCCGGCGTAGACCGTATGGTCATGTTGCTGGCAGGCGAGGAGAGCATCCGCGAGATCATTCCGTTCCCGATGAATAAGACGGCACAGGATGTGATGATGGGCGCTCCGGCCACCGTAGATCCGAAGCAGCTGGCGGATGTGCATATCGCCATTGTGAAGGATGAGAAGGAAGAAAAAGAAGACTAATTTGCAGAGAAAGTTCTTGTCAAAATTGGTATAAATTGGTAAAATAACAGTGTCGATAAAGGGGATGCAGCGTAAAACAAGCGCGAATCCGGTCGGCACTGTTATTTTTTTACACGATATGCAGCGCGGGTTCTTCCGACGCTGTTCACGAAAGATAAAGGTCTGGATTTCAGTTCGAAATCAACACACCCAAAGTACGCCCAAGGGCGGAGTATGTAAAAACCAAGTATAAAACGGCTATTTTATGCCCTTGCAGGAAGGAGAAAGAAAACGTATAATGAAAAGGAGAGAATAGCAATGAATAACCGGACGAGTGCCAAGTCAAAACGCCGGAAGCGCGGCGGCAGTCAGGGAACCAGAAAAGCAGTACAGAGGGAGCATAAGGATCGTCTGTTCCGACTTATTTTCAAGGATAAAGAGGATCTGCTGGATTTGTATAATGCCGTGAATGGGACAGATTATGAGAACGCAGAAGATCTGGAGATTACCACCATTGAGGACGTGATTTATCTCAGCATGAAAAATGATTTGTCCTTTATGTTTGGCGTTGTCATGAATCTGTACGAGCATCAGAGTACCTGGAATGAAAATATGCCGCTCCGGGGATTTTTCTATTTTTCAGAACTGTATCAGCAATATCTGAACAGGAAGAACATAAAGCTGACAGATGAAAAGAAGCGCGTGATGGTTCCATTTCCCAAGTATGTGGTATTTTATAATGGTACAAGGGATATGCCGGATCGGGTGGAGATGAAGCTTTCGGATTGTTTTATAAAACCGGATCGGGAGGAAGGAGAACCCTGTCTGGAATGCAAGGCAACAGTATTGAACATCAATGCAGGTCGAAACAATGACATGATGCGGAAATGCCGGAGATTATCGGATTACGCGTATTTCATCGGGCAAATCCGCTGGAAAATGGATGAAGGCTGGTCCCTGGAGGAAGCGACAGAGATTAGTATCAGGCGGTGCATTGACAGAGGAGTACTGGCAGATATCCTGACAAAATATGGAACGGAGGTGTGCAGGATGATACTGACAGAGTATGATGAACAGGAAGAGAGGGAATATCAAAGAGCGGAAGGCCGTGCGGAAGGTCGTGCGGAAGGTCGTGCGGAAGGTCGTGCGGGAAATATGTTTTCTATGATTCAAAAGAAGCGTGCGAAGGGTAAATCCCTGGTTCAGATTGCGGATGAATTGGAAGAAGATGTTGAGGTCATCCGCCCGTTGTATGATTTGGTCGAAAAATACCCGGATAAGACAGCGGAAGAATTGTCAGAACTCTATGTGAAGCAGTGTTAAATAAAATGAAGTTGGAATCTCCCATCCTCTGAGGCAGCTCAAAGGGTGGGAGATTTTTCGGTTTTGGGACAAAACATTACATTTCGCGCCATATATGTGCAATTCGCTCCAATTTGTGATGCAGGGAAGAAAAATATGTTAATATATGAGTAATGTTTTTACAGAATCACACACAAAGGAGCGGGGGATATGAGAAAACACTTGCGAGGAAATCGTGGAACAAGATGGCTGGCGATTCTGCTGACGGCTGCGATGGTCGTGGGCAGCGTGGATACGACGGTGCTGGCGGAAGCAGCTAAGGGCGCGGAGGAGCAGACCCTTCCGGTGGCGGAAGCGGGGACGTCCGGGGACGCGAAAGATAAGGAAGAAACGCCGGTTGTGAAAACGGAAACGAGCGAAGAGGGGAAGAATCCGGAAGCGGCAGAGAACGCGCAGAGCGGAAAGGATGCGAATGCGCCGGAGACATCCGGGAACGCGGAAAAAACGGGAGCAGACGAAAACTCAACGTCAGAAAACGGCGCTGGGGGGGTGTTATCAGAGCTTCAGGAAGCGCCGTTGGAAGTGGAGTTCCCGACGGAGACCATAGAGCTGGAATCGGAGTTTTCGGAAGAGTGGGATAATGATGAGCTGTTTGAGGGCTACGCATGGAAGCAGCTGTATGGAGATGAGGGTATCGCCACCTACGGTACGGTTGCGAGAAGCCATCTGAGTGAAGAAGAAAAAGCGGCTTACGATGTATTAAAGGACTGGATAAGAGAAATAGCGTGTAATGGAGGAAACGCAAGATTTTACGGTGAGATTACAATCAGTGGTTATATAGAAAACCCTAAGAGTTCCACAGTATTGGGAAAAATCTGGGACGCATTAAAGACGGATTGTCCCTATGAGTTGTACTGGTGGGACGGTGGCTCTCTGGGGTGGCACACTGAAGGTGGCATGGATGAGAACGGAAAATATTATATCAAGGTGACCCAAATAGACATAGGTATTGCAAGTGATTACCAGGGAGATACCAACATTTATGTGGATGCGAAAAAAGCACAGGCAGTAGACACAGCAGTAGCGAAAGCCAAGGAGATTGTTGAGGGCTTGAAAGATGACTCCGTCTATGAGCGTCTGAACGGCTACAAGAACGCAATTAAGGATTTGGCTTCCTATAATGCAAAGTTAAATGATTCAGACTATGTGCAACAGTTAATCAATGTCTTTGACGAAGATCCAAGCACAGCGACAGGCTACGAAGGCTATGCCAGAGCATTTCAGTATCTCTGTGATCTGGATGCAGGCGGGATTAAGTGTTATACGGTGAAAGGTACGATGCAGTATGCGAGACATACGGATTCGGGACCATTTACACATCAGAATATGACGTGGAACATTGTCAGACTGCGTAGGAAGAATTATCTGGTGGATGTGGTTACCTGTGATAGCAACGGCATTGCAGGCGCAATAGGTTATGAAGACGGCAAGGACAAGCTGTTTCTGGCTGGCGCTAAGAAAACGGATTCTGGAAACTATAGGAAGGAATTTAATAACCCCAACGACTATGTTTGGTATTCATATAATGGTGCTACCAAGAAAGCCTATACGGAAGCTGAACTGAATATCTCAAGTGAGGATTATGACGATAGTGAGCCTCTGCCGATTAAGAATGCCACGATAACCATTGCGGCTGGTACAGACGTCCATGAGGACGAAACATTCACATACGATGCCCAGAACCATGACGTGGTAGTAACGCTTGGCGAGGACGAACTGGAGCCCGAATATGATTATACCCTGACCATCACAAAGGACGGAGCGGCATACGCAGGAGCCATCCGGAATGCGGGAATCTATGAGATAACAGTGACCGGAAGCGGTGGTTATACCGGAAGTGTAGAGAAAACTGTTACCATTGAAAAGAGACCAGTGACGCCCAGTATCATAGAGAGAGCTGAGTATCTCACAAAGGCATATGACGGAACCACGGGAGCTTATCCAAAACTTAACTATGATGGGGAATGCCAGGAGTGGATGACACATTACATAAGGGCTGAATATGAAGATGCCAATGTGGGAACGGGTAAGAAGATTACAGTGAAAGTCCGTTTGGACGGCGAAATTGCAAATAATTACTATTTAACAACAGATACGTTAACAACAGATAAGGGCGTAATCACCAAGGGCGATCCGACCCTGATATTCCGATACGGTGGAGGCGCATATGCCACAACATATACCTACAGTGGGGAACCCCTGAGAAATCCGGAAGGAAATGAACTGATACTTACTAATGTTAATACCGGTGTTCAGATTATCACTCACAACGATTTGATATTTACATGGTTCAAGGGAACCGATGAAAACGGAACGGAGCTGGAAGGAAACCCGGTGGATGCGGGAACCTATTATCTGAAGGTTTCTGTAGCTGAGACGGAGAATTATAACGCGGCGTCCGCAGGAACAACGATCACAATTGAGCCGAAAAAGGTGGAGAACCCTGAGATTACAGTAACGCCGGATTCTTATGAGTACGACGGAAAAGAAAAGCAACCGACCGTAACAGTAAAAGATGGAGAAACGATCATTCCTTCAACGGAATATACAGTTTCCTATTCTGATAATAAAAATGTAGGAACTGCGACAGTAACCATTTCGAATACAGAAGGCGGTAACTATGAGGTAAGCGGAAACCATAGTCGGACCTTTACCATTACAAAAGTTGATAGCGCTAAGCTTACAGTGGTAAAACCGAAGGTTTCAGGCGTATACGGAACAAAAACAGGGGAGCTGGCGATTGCAGGCGGAAAGGTAACGACTGCGGACGGAAAAGAGATATCAGGAAACTGGGCTGTAACAGATACCGCGAGCCATGATATGGATAAGCTTTTACCCGTAGAGGGGACAGAGACCTGCACCCTGACATTTACACCGGAGGATACGAATTATCCGAACCTGACGGCAGAGGTGACTCCAAATATAACGGCGCGTTCGGTAAAGGTTCAGATTAATTCAGTCAGCAGAGCCTATAAGGCGGAAAATCCGACATTTACCTGGAGGGCAGTGACAGAAGAAGGCTTCCTTGCGCCTGTAGAAAATGACAATCTGGGTATCGACCTGACGACAAATGCAGATTCAAATTCTTCGGTCGGACAGTATGATATTACCGGCACTGCATCCAATCAGAATTATGACGTTACCATCGCGGGCGGCAAAAAGGCACTGACGATTACGAAAGCGGCGGCACCCGAGCCAACAAGGGTTGAAAAAAGTTATATCTATGCATCTGTTCCGAAGTACCTTGTGAGCATATACTTGAGCAAGGCAATGAATCTTCCGGCGGATTGTGGAGAGGTAACCTACACCTCAGGAGAAACGACGGGTGATATGAGTATACTGACGAGAACGGCAGTATATAACAGTACGTTTGAGTATGGTTTAAGAGATGATCTTACTGCAGACAAAATTGGGGCAAAAGTGGTTGTGAAAGTATCCGTTCAGATGGAAAATTATGAAGACACATACTACGAGCTTACCATACAGATTGTGGATAAAAAGGACATAACCGGATCTGCCTCTGCGAAGAACAGCATCCGCTATGGACAGACATTGAAAGATGTAGAACTGGCAGGTACTTTTACAGATGCGGAGAATACGGATATAACCCTGGCAGGCACATTTACCATATTAAACGGGGATAATATGCCTTCAGCCGGCACTGCTGAAGTACGGTGGACATTCACACCGACAGATAAGAAATACAAACCCGTGAACGGAACAACAAACATCACCGTGGAGAAAGCCACTCCGGAGCGTGCGGCAGCGCCGACGGCAGCAGAGCTTACCTATGGACAGACCCTGGCAGAAAGCACGCTGACGGGCGGAAAAGCAGTGAACCCGAATACGCAGGAGGCGGTGGCAGGCACCTGGAGCTGGGCAGATGACACAGTGAAACCGACGGTGGACAATCAGGGCTATCAGGTAGTCTTTACACCGGAGGATACAGCCAATTATAACCGTATCGAAGCGACGGTAGGGGTAACCGTGAAAAAGGCGGTTCCGACCATCAGCGAAGCGCCGACGGCGTCCGACCTGACCTATGGACAGACCCTGTCTGAAAGCACACTGACAGGTGGGGCAGCAGATACAGATGGAACCTTTATCTGGGCAAAAGCTGATACCAGACCGGAGGTCAAGGACAGCAATGTCACCGAATATGAAGCAGTATTTACACCGACAGATACAGTCAACTGGGAGAATGCGGCAGCACAGGCGAAGGTAAAGGTAAGCCCGAAGATCCTTACCTGGGACGGAAGCGCCCTGACAGTTCTGACCAAGCTGGCCGATGAAATGAAGGACGCCAGTCTCATCGGAGAACTGAAGGTCTCCGGTCTGTTGGACGGCGACGACGCAGGCCTGAGCTATGAAAGTCTGACTGCTGAGTTTGATACAGCGGAAGCAGGAACCGACAAGCAGGTAACCGTGACCATCGCAGGAGCGGCTCTGACGAATGCCAATTATGAGCTTCCGGCTGAGACTGCCTTTACGCTGAAGGGCTCCATCGAAAAGACTGCGGCTCTGCCGGGTCAGACAGGTCTCGGAAATGAGTACCGTCTGGTTATGGGCGCAAAGGACGTAACCGAGGTAACGCCGGATCTGGCAAAGACAGAGAACCTGAACACACCGGAAAAGATCGTGGAATATCTGAAGAAGCTTCTGGTGGATTGTAAGATCGACGGAAAGAATCCGGCGAAGGAAAATACGGCTGTTTATGACGCAGTGCTGCTCTATAGCGCAGACGGCGGTGAAACCTGGATCCGCGCGACGGCAGACAACTTCCCGGCAGAGGGCGTCAAGGTGATCCTGCCCTACCCGGAGGGCACCAACGCAGCCGATTACCGTTTCAGCGCGGTACACATGTTTGCAATGAACCGCGGCGCGTATAAGGCGGGCGATGTGGAGACTCCGGAGCTGACATTGACGAAGGATGGCATCACCATGACCCTGAAGAGCCTCTCCCCAATAGCCCTTTCCTGGGTAAAGGTGGAGAAAGCGCCCGAGACGAAGCCCGGAGATCATTCCGGCAGCAGCTCCGGCAGCGGAAATAAGAGCGGCGGAAGCGCCGTCACAAGCGCAGCCACCGGCGACAGCAGCCAGCCCGTATTCTGGGGCGCAATGGCGTTGATTTGCCTGCTGGGCATCTCCATGCTGCTTACAGCAGTACGCAGAAAACGCGGGCAGCGGACAGAGTAATACGAGGATAAGGGATTGAAAACCCGGAACAGGGCGTCTGAGGCATTATTGCTTCAGACGCCCTGTTTCTTTCGGAAGCTCTATGCGCGGATATTGCCGCAGCAGCTTTTCCAGTTCGTAGATAGCCGGGGTCAGGAATTTATTTTTGTGATAAACCAGTTTAAAGGTCCGGTTCCATTCCTGATTTTCAGGAGAAAAAATGCGGAGACGCTGATGACGGATTTCATGGTACATCAGACGCAGAGACATGACAGACAGAACCTTGTTGTATAAAACGGCGTTCAGGATCGTGCGGGGACAGTTGGCTTCCCAGGTGATACGGATGGAGAGCCCCTGCTCTGCCACGTACTGTTCAAAAAGCCGTCGTGTGCCGCTGCCCTGTTCACGCATGGCAAAAGCCTGTCCGTTTAAATCTGAAGAGTGAAGTGTCTCCATTTCATAAAAAGGATGATGAATCCCTGCTGTCAGAACAAGACAGTCGTCGATAAGAGGGAGCACAATCAGATCGGGAGACTGAATTTCACCCTCTACAATCGCGGCGTCCAGCTGGGATCTCAAAAGCTTTTGTTCAATTTCGGCAGTATTGCTCACAAAGGAATATACTTCCAGACCCGGCAGCTTCCTTTCCAGCTCCAGAATCACGGAGGGAGTCAGACAGGTACCGACGGTGAGGGTGCTGCCAAGCTTCAGCGTAGCGGTCTGCCCCTGATTCATCATCAACTGATCCAGCTCTGAAAACCGGGAAATCAGCTCCGGAGCCTGGGACAGCAGAAGCTTTCCCTGTTCTGTCAGGTAAAGCTTTTTCCCGAGCCGTTCAAACAACAGACAATGGTAATGTTTTTCCAGTTCCCGGATGGCCTGGCTGACGGTGGGCTGGGTCAGATACAGATGCTCTGCAGCTGCACACATGGTGCCGTATTCGGCGACGGCGGTAAAAATCGAAAGATGGCGAATGGTCATGTAAAATCCCCTTTTCTGTCAGATATATAGATAAAACCTATTGATTTAATAAAATAATATCATTTTTCAAATTGATAAGCAAGTGCTATAGTAAGAGTAACGAAAATGTATCAGAAAAGGGGAAGAAAAATGAAGGTCATTGTAGTGGGCGGTGTAGCAGCCGGAACCAAGGCTGCAGCCAAGCTGAAGCGGGAAGATCGAAATGCGGACATCCGGATCCTGACAAAGGGAAAGGATATTTCCTATGCGGGCTGCGGTCTTCCGTATTATGTGAGCGGCGTGATCCGGGAAAAAAAGGATTTGCTGGTGCATACGCCGGAATCTTATGAAAAAGTAACCGGAGTGTCGGTGAAAATCCGGACTGAAGTGACAAAAGTAGACCGAAAAGGGAAAACCGTGGAGGCTGTGAATCTGGATACGGGAGCAGTCGAAACCTATGCGTATGATAAGCTGGTGATTGCCACGGGCGCGCGTCCCTTCGAGCCGGATTGCCCGGGCACGCAGCTGAAAAATGTATTTTATATGAGAACGCCGGAGGACGCAGATATGCTTCGGCAGACTGTGGAGGCTGGAGAGATCCGTCGGGCAGTGATCGTGGGCGGTGGATTTATCGGACTGGAAATCGCGGAAAATCTGGCGGCGAAGGATGTGAAGGTATCTGTCATTGATTTCGCGCCCCATATTCTGCCGGGCTTCCTGGATCCGGAGATTGCGGATTATGTGGAAAATAAGCTGGCGGACGCGGGCGTCATGTGTTTTACCGGAACGGGCCTGGAAGAAATTCTCGGGGAGGAGAAGGTAGAAAAGGTAAAAACCTCCCGCCGTGCCATGAAGGCGGACGCCTGCATCCTGGCTATGGGAATCCGTCCCAATACGGAATTTTTACAGGACGCCGGTCTGGAAATGTTCAAAGGAGCTCTGTTGACAAATCAGGCGCTGCAGACAAATGATCCGGATATCTACGCGGTCGGCGACTGCGCTATGGTAACGAACCGGATTACCGGAAAGCCCCAGTGGTCTCCCATGGGTTCCACTGCCAATATCGCAGGCCGGGCAGCTGCCATGCATCTGGCCGGAAAGAAAATCAGCTATCCGGGAGTCCTGGGAACCGGTGTGGCAAAGCTTGCAGGCATCCAGATTGGAAGAACCGGCCTCACAGAGCAGGCGGCAAAGGATGCAGGATATCCGGTGGAAAGTGTCATCTGTGTGGTAGATGACAAGGCCCATTATTATCCGGGAGCAGATTTGTTTGTCATCAAGCTGGTGGCAGATCGGGAAAGCCACAGACTGCTGGGAATGCAGACGGCAGGCAAAGGCGCCGTGGACAAGCTGGCAGATATTGCTGTTACAGCGATTTCCATGAAAGCAACGCTGGAGGATCTGCAGTATATGGATTTTGCATATGCACCGCCCTTCTCCACCGCCATTCATCCGCTGCAGCATGCAGTGAATATTCTGCTGAATAAGCTGAACGGGGAGCTGGACAGCATGACGGCCGCAGAGTATGCGGAAGAAGGAGAAAATTATCGGATCGTGGATGCGGGTATTACACCGTCGCTGCACGGGTATCCCTATGTGGATCTGAACAGCCTGGACGGTCCGGCAGACGGGCTTGGCAGGAACGAAAAGCTGCTTTTGGTATGTTCCAAGGGAAAACGGGCTTATCTGGTGCAGAACCGTCTGAAGGCTTACGGATATACGGATACAAAGGTACTGGAGGGCGGCATGACCTTCCATACAGAATTAACAGAGGAAGAATAAAAGGAGGCACGCAATGGCTACATTAACAATCAGCAAGGAAGATGAAAAGCGCGTAAAGGCAATGGGATTTCTGAGCAATAAGGGAACCGATAATTTCTCGGCAAGAATCATTACTGTCAATGGAAAGATAACGGCTGCGCAGCAGAGATGCATTGCGGAAGCGGCGGAAAAATTCGGAAACGGAGTGATAACCTTTACCACCCGTTTGACGGTGGAGGTACAGGGCGTTCCCTACGACAAAATCGAAGAATTCAAGGAATATATTGCCAGAGAAGGACTAATTACAGGTGGAACCGGTTCTGTGGTACGCCCGGTTGTAGCCTGTAAGGGAACCACCTGCCAGTATGGACTTTTGGATTCCTTCGCCATTTCCGAGGAAATCCATCACCGTTTTTATGAGGGGTATCACACGGTAAAGCTGCCGCACAAATTTAAGATTGCGGTAGGCGGCTGCCCCAACAATTGTGTAAAACCGGATTTAAATGATTTGGGAATCATCGGTCAGAGAATCCCCGAATTTGACGAGGATAGCTGTAACGGATGTAAGAAGTGCAGCGTAGAGGCAGCCTGTCCCATCGGCGCGGCAAAGGTGAAGGACGGCGTTCTGGAGATTAACAAAGAAATCTGTAACAACTGCGGCCGCTGTGTGGGTCAATGCCGTTTCGACGCCATCGAAGACGGTCAGTACGGATTTAAGATTTACATCGGCGGCCGCTGGGGCAAAAAAATCAATCACGGAAAAGCGCTGCGTAAGGTGTTCACCAGTAAGGAAGAAGCCTTAAACGTGATTGAAAAGGCGATTCTCCTGTATCGGGAGCAGGGCATTACCGGCGAACGTTTCGCTGCGACCATCGAACGTCTCGGCTTCGATAACGTGGAGCAGCAGCTTCTGTCTGATGAAATTCTGGAGAGAAAGCAGGAGATTCTGGATGCGCAGCTTCATCTGACAGGAGGAGCAACCTGTTAAAAGGGAAACCCTATAGGGTATATTTTGTTGACGAAAGCCCGTCTGTATGCTACACTGACTAAGGTATAACGCAGAGAGTATGCATGATGCATAAAGCAGGGGAATCAGGTGGAAGGCCTGAGCGATCCGGTCACTGTAAGCAGCGTGTCTGCAAGCCAGGCTACCTGCTCTTTGCGGGAAATGGACAGGCTTCCGTGGAAAGCGGTTCCGGATACAGTTGACAGCAGGAAAAGAAAAATAACTGTCGATCAAAGGGAGAGATCTGTCAATACGGATCTCTCCTGTTTTCTGTGCTGGAAAATTTCGACAGCTTTCCTGCGGTGAGAGGAGATACAGAAAAAATGTTAAACCAGTTTTCAAGAACTGAATTATTGCTGGGAAAGGAAGCCATGGAGCTTCTTAAGGAAGCCCGGGTGGCTGTCTTTGGTATCGGTGGCGTGGGTGGCTATGTAGTGGAGGCCCTGGCCCGGAGCGGCGTGGGGGCTTTCGATCTGATTGACGACGATAAGGTATGTCTGACGAACCTGAACCGTCAGATTATCGCTACCCGGAAAACCGTAGGCCGGTACAAAACCGACGTAATGAAGGAGCGGATTCTGGATATCAATCCGGAGGCTCAGGTGGAGACGCACCGCTGCTTCTTCCTTCCGGAGAATAAGGAACAGTTTGACTTTGGCAGCTATACCTATGTGGTGGACGCCATTGACACGGTCACCGCGAAGATTTCTCTGGCAGAGGAATGTGAAAAGGCTGGCGTACCCCTTATCAGCAGCATGGGAGCAGGCAATAAACTGAACCCCTTTCTGTTTGAGGTGGCGGATATCTACCAGACCAGCGTATGCCCGCTGGCGAGAGTGATGCGGCAGGAGCTGAAAAAACGGGGCATTCCGAAGCTGAAGGTGCTTTATTCCAGAGAGAAGGCGGTGCGCCCCATCGAGAACGGGGAAGTAAGCGGGGAATGCCCAGAGCGGCGATCGGTTCCCGGCTCTACCGCGTATGTACCGTCCGTAGCGGGACTTCTGATCGCAAGTGAAATCGTAAAGGATCTGACCGAGGACGCCATGAACCGCGCCCGGGCAGCCCAGGAGCAGGAGGAGAATAAATAGATGAAGGGTAAATTATACGGCATCGGCGTGGGTCCGGGCGATCCGGAGCTTTTGACACTGAAAGCAAAGCGGATTCTGGATGCGGCAGATATCATTGCGGTTCCGGTAAAAGAGGCCGGAGAGATGAGCACCGCACTGGAAATTATCCGTCCGGTGGTGGATTTGGAGCATAAGAGCCTGATGGAAGTCATTTTCCGGATGGCAAAGGACAGGGAAGAACGGAAAAAATGCAGAGCCGCAGCCTGTGAGCAGCTGACGGCGGAGCTTTCCCGCGGAAAAAGCATTGCCATGATTACCCTGGGTGATGTGTCCGTGTACAGCACGTATATGTATGTGAACCAGTATGTGGCAGAGCATGGCTTTGAAACGGAGATTATCCCGGGTATCCCATCCTTCTGCAGCGGAGCGGCTGCGGCCCGGTTACCGCTGATGGAGGGAAATGAGTCCCTGGTGATCGTGCCCTCCGTCCGTGCGGAGCAGCAGGTGGAGGAGGCCATCGCCCACTATGACAACGTGGTCATCATGAAGGCAGGAGGCAGCATTGGCCGCATCCTGGAGCTGATGAAAAAGTATGACCGCGCGGAAAGCTGCGCTACGGTCATCAGCTGCGTGGGTATGAAGGACGAATATATCGGATCCCTGGATCCGGAGAGAACATACAGTTACTTTACAACCGTCATCATTAAGAGAGAGAAGAGGTAAAACAATGGTATCATTTATCGGAGCAGGCCCGGGAGATCCGGAGCTTCTGACAATTAAGGGAAAGAAACTGATCGACAGCGCGGATATTATCATTTACGCAGGTTCTCTGGTAAACCCCAAGGTGCTGACGGACGCCAAGGAGGGCGCGCAGATCTATAACAGCGCCACCATGACCCTGGAAGAGGTTCTGGCTGTCATGAAGGACGGCGAAGCCAAGGGCCTGAAGGTGGTCCGTGTACATACCGGCGACCCGGCTATCTTCGGCGCGCACCGGGAGCAGATGGACGCTCTCGATCGCATGGGTATCGAGTATGAGGTCATTCCGGGGGTCAGCTCTTTCCTGGCGACTGCGGCAGCCCTGAAGAAGGAATACACGCTGCCGGGTGTGAGCCAGACGGTGATCCTGACCCGCATGGAGGGCAGAACGCCCATGCCGGAGGGGGAAAAGCTTCAGGATCTGGCCAGACATCACGCCACCATGATCATTTTCCTGAGCATCGGTATGATGGATGAGCTGTCCGCAACCCTTCGGAAAGAATATCGTCCGGATACACCTGTGGCAGTTGTATACAAGGCAAGCTGGCCGGAACAGAAGATTGTAAGAGGAACCCTGTTGGACATTGCAGAGAAGGTAAAGGCAGCAGGCATCACCAAGACTGCGCTGACTGTAGTAGGAGATTTCCTGGGAGATGATTATGAGCTGTCCAGGCTTTATGACAAGACCTTTACCCATGAGTTCCGGAAGGGAGTCGAAGCGTAATGAGCATCCGGCTTATCAGCATCAGCCATAAGACGGCGCCGCTGGAGGTTCGGGAGCTTTTCGCCTTTACCAAAGAGAAGCAGGCGGAGCTTGAGAAAATCCTCATAGACGAGGGCGGCGCGGCAGAGAGCGTCATTATCGCTACCTGCAACCGGACAGAGATTTATACCTATTTTGATAAAAACCAGGATAAGAAGAAAAACGTATTTACCAGGCTGCAGGAGCTGATTCTCCGGGAATCCGGAGCGGCAGCCGTGAAAGAGGACGTATCCGATTATCTGCGCTTCTATCAGGACAGAAAAGTGGTCAATCACCTGTTTTCCGTGACAGCGGGACTGGATTCCATGGTGGTGGGCGAGGATCAGATTCTCGGCCAGGTAAAGCATGCGCATGCGCTGGCACAGGAGGCGGGCAACAGCGGCAAATACCTGAATACCCTGTTCCGCTATGCCGTGACCTGTTCCAAGAAGATTAAGACGGATACGGATTTGTCGAAGACCTCGGTATCTACGGCGACCCTGGCGGTCAAGGCAGCGGAAGAAGCCTTTGGCGGAAGCCTGGCGGGTAAAAATGTTATGGTTATCGGCGGTACCGGTCAGATCGGCGGTATCGTACTGAAGAATCTGTACAGCCTGAAGGGCTTAAATATCTACAGCACCATCCGCAATGTAACGATGACCCACGACGCCCATATCAAGAGCGAATCCAATACCCTGATTGATTATAAGGAGCGCTACGATTACATCAACGCCATGGATGTGATTATCAGCGCTACGGCCAGCCCCCATTATACGCTGACCGGCACGAAGGTGAAGGAGCACATGACGACGGATAAGCCCCGTGTTTTCGTGGATCTGGCGGTTCCGGTGGACATCGAGGAGACCATCGCCGAGTTCCCCCACACCTTCTTTTATAATATGGACGACCTTGAAGAGTTAGCAGAGACTAACAACCGGGCCAAGAAGGAAGCAGTCTGTCAGGCGGGTGAGATTCTGGAAGAGTTTGAAGAGGATTTCATGCGCTGGATGATTTTCCAGCAGGCGGTACCCCGGATGCAGGAGGTCAAGCACTGGATGGAAGAGGAAGCGGAGAAAAAGGGCTTCGGCAAGGCCATTGACAAGCTGTTTTACCGAATCCGGGAGAATGCGAGCCCGGAGGAGCTGGAGGCATTTGTGGAGAATCTGCGGGAGCCGGAGAAATAAGCAGATATCAGCGGGATTCCGGAAAAGGAGCCCGATAGAGTTTCAGATAGAAAATGGAGAATACAATGGGAAAATTATACGTGGTGGGCTTCGGCCCCGGCGGTTATGAGCATATGACCGCCAAATGTATCGACGTTATCAACAATGCGGATATTATCACCGGTTATACCACCTATGTGGAGATGTTAAAGGAGTTCTTCCCGGATAAGAATTATCTGGCGACTCCCATGATGCAGGAAGTGAAGCGCTGCCGGATGGCAGTGGAGGAAGCTATGAAGGATCAGACCGTGGCCATGGTCAGCTCCGGAGACAGCGGCATCTACGGCATGGCAGGTATCATTTACCAGGTGGCAGAGGAAATGAATGCGGATATCGAGATCGAGACCGTACCGGGTGTGACGGCAGCCAGCGCGGCGGCTTCTGTACTGGGTGCGCCGCTGATGCATGATTTCGCAGTGATCAGCTTAAGCGATCTGATGACGCCGCTGGATCTGATTATGAAGCGGGTGGACTGCGCCGGTCAGGGCGACCTGATCGTCTGCCTGTATAATCCCAAGAGCAAAAAGCGTACCGGCTATGTGGAGCAGGCAGCGGAAATCCTGATGCGCTACCGGCAGCCGGAAACTCCTGTGGGTATCGTGCGTCACGCGGGACGCAAAGAGGAAAGCAAGCAGATTACAACCTTAGCGGAGCTTAAAAACGCGGAGATTGATATGTTCAGCGTAGTTATCATTGGAAACTCGCAGACCTATGTAAGCAGCGGTAGAATGATCACCCCCAGAGGCTACGCGTTAAAGTAAGGCCCGCAACCGAGATAGAATGAAGTGAAATCGAGGTCAGCGCTCATGGAAATACAGGAGTAAATTATGAAGATTCGAATCGGTACAAGAAAAAGCAAACTGGCTCTGGTACAGACCGATCTGGTGCGGCGGCGCATTCAAGCGGCTTTCCCGGAGGCGGAGATAGAAATCGTGGAAATGTCTACGAAGGGCGACGAGATTCTGGATAAATCGTTGACCTCTTTTGGAGGCAAGGGCGTTTTTACCCGGGAACTGGAGGAGGCTCTGCTAAAGGAAGAGGTAGATCTGGCTGTCCACAGCGCCAAGGATATGCCCATGGAATTCCCGGAAGGGCTTTACATTGGTGCGGTGCTGGAGCGTGCTGACGTCCATGATGTGCTGGTGACCACCACAGGTGTGAAAGCGCGGGAGCTGGCGCCGGGCAGTATCGTGGGAACCAGCTCTCTCCGGCGGGAATTGCAGATCAAAGAGCTGAATCCCACGGTACGGATCCGGATGCTGCGCGGCAATGTGCAGACCCGGATTCGGAAGCTGAAAGAGGGTCAGTATGACGCGATTCTTCTGGCGGCGGCAGGTCTGGAACGGCTGGGGCTGGACAAAGAAGAAGGGATCCGGTTGGAATATCTGGACACGGACAGCTTTCTTCCGGCGGCCGGGCAGGGCATTCTGGCCGTTGAGGCGAAAAAGGGACGCTTTACGGAAGTATTAAAGTCCATTCACTGTGAGGAGGCGGCGCTGGAGCTTGAGGCGGAGCGCAGCTTCCTGGCGGCTATCGGCGGAAGCTGTAATGCCCCGGCGGCGGGACTGTGCGTCCCGGCAGTGCAATCCCTGAAAATGAAGGTATTGTACGCACCGGAGGGAACAACCGAGCTTCGGAAAGCCGAGGCTATCGTGGATTTGACTGAAGCAGGCAGCCAGGAAGAGAAGCTTTCCAAAGCGCGCATGTTAGGCGAAAACCTGGCAAGCGAAGTGAAGCGGGGCAAGGTCTGGCTTTTGGGCGCAGGCCCCGGCGATATGGGACTGCTGACACAGAAAGCCCTCTGGTGCATTCGTCACGCGGACGTTCTGGTCTATGATAATCTGGCAAGCGGCGCCATTTTAAATGAGGCAAGAGAGGACGCTGAGCTTATCTACGCGGGCAAGCGCGCAGACAAGCATCATTTACGCCAGTGGGAGACCAATGCTCTTCTGGTGGAAAAGGCCCTGGAGGGCAAAAATGTGGCCCGGGTCAAGGGCGGCGATCCCTTTATCTTTGGCCGCGGTGGCGAGGAAGCTCAGGAGCTTTTAAAGGCTGGCGTGGAGTTTGAGATCATTCCGGGCGTGTCTTCTTCCTACGCGGCTCCGGCTTATGCGGGCATTCCGGTGACGCACCGGGACTTTGCGTCCTCCTTCCATGTGATTACGGGACATGAGAGCGCGGACAAGACCGGTCTGGCGCTGGATTACGCGACCCTGGCGATAGAGGAAGGTACGCTGGTATTTTTGATGGGCCTGAAAAATCTGCCCCATATCGCGGAAGAACTGATTACCCATGGAAAGGATCCGAAGACACCGGCGGCTGTAGTGCAGGCGGGAACGACGGCCAGACAGCAGGTGGTAACAGGCGTGTTGGAATCCATCGCGGAGACGGCGAAGACAGCGGGTATTCAGACCCCGGCCATTACGGTGGTGGGCGATGTGGTGACCTTGCAGAGACAGCTTTCCTGGCTGGGCGGCAAGCCCCTCTTTGGAAAACGGGTACTGCTGACCGGTACGAAGCCCATGTGTGAAAAGCAGCGGGAGGTTCTTGCGGCAGACGGCGCGGAGGCGATTCCATTCAGTCTGATTTACACGAAGAAGCTGAGCACTCCGGCGACGGAGCAGGCATTTGCAGAGATAAAGAATTACAGCTGGGTGGTGCTGACCAGCAGCAACGGCGTGCAGTTCTTCCTGGATGAACTGAAAGAGCGTCGGCTGGATATTCGAAGTCTCGCAGGTCTTAAATTTGCAGTCATTGGTGCAGGCACGAAGGCAGCCCTGGAGGCGGCAGGTATTTATGCGGACTTTGTGCCCGGCCGGTATTCCAGCAGGGATCTGGCCGCGGAGTGGATTCCGGGGCTGACAGCGGCGGATAAAGTGTTGCTTTTACGCGCGGAGGAGGCTTCTTCAGAGCTTACAGAGACGTTGGAGGCGGCAGGCGTTCCTTATACGGACACAGCCCTCTATCACACTGCCCGGGACGGACGCAAGGCCGAAGAACTGAATCGTATCCTGCCGGAAATGGATTATATTACCTTCGCCAGCGCATCGGCGGTCAAGGCCTTTGCGGCTATGGCAGAGAACCCGGGGGACATGACGGCAAAGGCTGTCTGCATCGGTCCGGTGACGGAAAAAGCGGCAGTGCAGGCGGGCATTCCGGTGTATGCAAGCGCGGTGGTTTACACGGCAGAGGGCATACGGGATGTGCTCAGAAAAGATAATTTGAAAGGGAAAGCGAATTGATTCAGATACAGAGCGGTGTGGCTTCGATAGTGGAAGGAAAACTGCATAGGGGAAATGAGGCGAAGCCATTCGTTTATCTGCACGGCGGCGATATCTGCGGCGCAGCGGAAAAAAGTGGACGAAACGAAGCGGAATTTCTGGATTTTTCCGCCAATATCAATCCCCTAGGCATGCCGCCCGGCGTCCGTGAGGCTATCATCGAAAGCCTGGACAGATCCCTGAACTATCCGGATCCCTTTTGCCGGAGACTGCGGGCGGCGTTGTCCGAAAAGCTCGGCCAGCCGGAAGACTACATTCTCTGCGGCAATGGTGGTGCAGACCTTATATACCGACTGGTATACGCCACCCGGCCAAAGCGGGCGCTGGTAACCGCCCCGGCCTTTGCGGAGTATGAGGAAGCCCTGAACCAGGCCGGTACGGGGATAGATTTCTTTCCGCTGGGGAAAACTCTGGAAATCACAGAAGCTTATGTGGATAGCTTATCCGCGGAGCATGATATGGTATTCCTCTGCAATCCGAACAATCCCACGGGTATCCTGACGCCGCGCAGTGTCGTAAAAAAGCTGCTGGATAAGGCGAAAGCCCTGGACGTGCGGGTGTGTCTGGACGAGTGTTTTCTGGATTTTGTGGAACATGAGGAGGCGTATTCTGCGGCTGGGTGGCTTACGGAATATCCCAATCTCATTATTTTAAAGTCCTTTACTAAAATGTACGCCATCCCCGGGCTGCGGCTGGGCTATGTGCTCTCTGCTGACGGGGAGCTGCTGAACCGGATGCGTCTGGCGGGCCAGCCCTGGTCTGTATCCGAACCGGCCCAGGCCGCCGGAATCGCGGCTCTGAGGGCGGAAGACTTTCGGGAACAGACGATCGATCTGGTGGACCGGGAGCGGGCGTTTTTAAAGAAAAAACTGGAAGAACTTGAACTGTGTGTGTGCGACGGCCATGCCAATTACCTGTGTTTTCAGGCGGCAGGCGATGAGAAGCTGGCGGACCGAATGCAGGCGGAAGGAATTCTGATCCGGCGCTGCGCCAACTATCACGGGCTGGGTGCGGATTTTTACCGGACGGCAGTGCGGGGACATGCGGAGAACGCAAAGCTGCTTGAAGCTCTGGAGAAAGTTTTGCAAAAAGGAACCTGATTCATAAAATTTACGATCAAGAAACGGAATAAGTTTGGTGATAACATGAGCGAAAAGAAAAAAGCAAAAGTAATCATGGTACAGGGAACCATGTCCAACGCGGGCAAAAGCTTCCTGGTGGCCGGACTCTGCCGGGTATTTAAGCAGGACGGCTATAAGGTGGCCCCCTTCAAATCCCAGAACATGGCCCTGAATTCCTACATTACAAAGGACGGCCTGGAGATTGGCCGGGCTCAGGCTATGCAGGCGGAGGCCGCCGATATTGAGCCCACTGTGGAAATGAATCCGATTCTCTTAAAGCCCACCAGCAACGTGGGCAGCCAGGTCATCGTGAACGGCGAGGTTCTGGGCAATATGAAGGCTATGGATTATTACGCCAACAAGCGGAAGCTGATTCCGGAGATTCAGAAGGCCTTCGATAAGCTGTCCGACGAGTACGATATTATCGTGATCGAGGGTGCGGGCAGTCCGGCTGAAATCAATCTGAAGGATAATGACATTGTAAATATGGGTATGGCGAAGATCGCCAAGGCTCCTGTCCTGCTGGCAGGCGACATTGACCGGGGCGGCGTGTTCGCGTCTCTTTATGGTACGGTGAAGCTGCTGGACGAGGACGAGCAGCAGATGATCAAGGGGCTGATTATTAACAAATTCCGCGGCGACGTGGAAATTCTGCGTCCCGGCCTTTCTATGATTGAGGAACGCACCGGGATTCCGGTGGTAGGCGTGGTGCCCTTGAAGCCTCTGGATATCGACGACGAGGACAGCCTGTCCGAGCGTCTGAATCATAAGGAGAAAAAGGGCGGCATCGATCTGACAGTCATAAAACTTCCACATATTTCCAATTTCACAGACTTCAATGTATTCGAGGGCATGGACGGCGTATCGCTGCGCTACGTGCGGGATGTGAGCGAGCTTGGGAAACCAGATCTCATTTTCCTGCCGGGAACGAAGAACACCATGGACGATTTGGTCTGGATGCGGGAGTCCGGCATGGAGACGGCGGTGCTTCGCTGCTCCGGGGACGGTATTCCGGTTGTGGGCATCTGCGGCGGCTATCAGATGCTGGGCGACGCGCTGGAGGATCCGGACAATGTGGAGCACGGCGGAACTATGCGGGGCATGGGCCTCTTACACACAAAGACCGTATTTTCCCGGGCGAAGACCCGGACCCAGATTCAGGGCCGTATCAAAAACGAGGCGCAGCTTTTGGAATTTGCCGGAAAAGAAGTGCAGGGCTATGAGATTCACATGGGACGTACGGAAGCCCTGGGCGGCTGCCGGGAGACCATTTATCTGGCGGACGGTCGTGTGGACGGTCTGGCAAATCCGGATGGAACCGTGTATGGCACGTACCTGCACGGGATCTTCGACTACGGCGATCTGGCGGCTATGCTGGTGAGCCGGCTGATGGTGAAGAAGGGTCTCGATCCGAAAAACTGGCATTTTGACGCCCGGGCCCATAAGAAGCAGGAGTACGACAAGCTGGCGGATCTGGTCCGCAGCTCTCTGGATATGAAGAAGATTTACGAGATATTGGAGGAAGGAATCTCATGTTAAATGAAATCGAAATTGTAAAGCCCATGGATATCGAGAAGCGCAGTATGGCGATTATCACGGAAGAACTGGGAGGCCGCACCTGGCCGGAGCCGGAGTTTTCCATTGTGAAGCGCTGTATCCATACCTCCGCGGATTTTGACTATGCGGACAATCTGTGCTTTTCCGAAAATGCGGCGCAGATTGGCGTGGGCGCTTTGAATAAGGGCGCGTCCATCGTGACAGATACCCAGATGGCAGCCTCCGGTATCAACAAAAAGCGGATGCGGGAATGCGGCGGAGAGGTATACTGCTTCATGAGCGATCCGGATGTGGCTGCGGAAGCCAAAGAGCGGGGCTGCACCCGGGCGGCTGTCTGCATGGAGCGGGCGGCGGCGCTTCAGAAGCCTCTGATCATCGCAGTGGGCAACGCGCCGACGGCTCTCATTCGTCTTTATGAGCTGATTCAGGAGGGAAAAATCAGGCCAGAGCTTATCATCGGCGCTCCGGTGGGCTTTGTGAATGTGGTGGAAGCGAAAGAGTTGATTATGACAGCGGGCATTCCGTATATTGTGCCGAGAGGGCGCAAGGGCGGCAGCAATATTGCGGCCACCATCTGCAACGCCATGCTGTATCAGGGCGGAAGATAAGGCTCTGGCGTGATGAAGCAACAAAAAAATGAAAGCGTGAAAATTATGGAGTTAGATAACTATATCGAACAAATCAAGCCTCTGGATGAGGATGCCGTAAATGCAGCCTGGACCCACTGGGATTCCCTCTGCAAGCCCTTACGGGGCATGGGACGCCTGGAAGAAATGGCAGTGCAGCTGGCGGGCATCTACGGAACCGCAAAGCTTGGTGAAATTGCGGATCTGAAGCCGGTGGTGGCCATCATGGGCGCGGACAACGGCGTGGTGGCAGAGGGCGTCAGCCAGACCGGCAGCGAGGTCACAGCCCAGGTGCTGGAAAATATGGGCGACCGCAAATCCTCCGTCTGCATTATGTCCAAGCAGATGGGTATCGAGGTCATTCCGGTGAACATCGGTATGTTCGTGGACGGAAAGCATCCCCGGATCTGGAACCGGGTGGTTCGCTACGGCACCGCCAATATGGCAAAGGAACCGGCCATGACCCGGGAGGAAGCCGTGAAAGCCATTGAAACGGGAATTCAGGTGGTAAAAGACCTGTACGAGGCGGGGTGTCGCATGATTATCACAGGTGAAATGGGAATCGGCAACACGACCCCCAGTTCAGCCATGGCGGCGGTGCTGCTGGACAAGGATGTAGCAGAGGTAACCGGTCGGGGTGCGGGACTTTCCAGCGCCGGACTGGAGCATAAAATCGAAGTGATCCGTCGTGCCATTGAGGTAAATCAGCCGGATAAAAATGATATCCTGGATGTACTTTCCAAGGTGGGCAGTCTGGATATTGCAGGCATGATTGGCTGCTATCTGGGCGGAGCGATGCTGCGTGTGCCGGTGCTGATCGACGGCTTTATTTCCTCTGTTTCCGCATACTGTGCGGCGCAGCTTGCGCCGGAGAGTAAGGCCTATATGGTGCCGACCCATTGCTCCGCGGAGCCTGCGGGCCGGATGATGCTGGACGCCCTTGGCATGACGGCGCCCATTCAGGCGGGCATGCACCTGGGCGAGGGCACCGGAGCTGTGACGGCTTACAGCCTGTATCAGTACGCATTGGCGCTGTATAACGGACTTCCCAGCTTTGCAGAGGGAAACGTGGAAGAATATACGCATCAGAAATAAAAAGTGTGGAAAATTAAGAGTTTCTTAATGGGAAAACTGGCAGGATATTTGATAGAATAAAGCTGATACAATAAATACCTGAAAGTATTTACATGGAGGTGCGGGTATGAAAAATAAGTGTGCAAGGCTTCTGACAGCGTCTGTGGTGCTGCTGATGGTGGTTATGGTGCTTTCTCTGAGCGGCTGCGGGAAAAAGAACGATGTGGAAAATGGAACAGGGCAGACGGATACGACGACAGACACAGACGCGGCAGAAAATACGGCAGATACGCCGGACGATGCAGACAAAGCCGCATCTAAGAACTCTGACAGCAGTGCTTCGGCAGAGTTCAGCTTCACGGATCTTCAGTATGTAGATTTCACCTTCTCCAGCGGCGCGGGAGCCTGGGCAACCCAGCTGAATATCCGGCCGGACGGCAGCTTTTCCGGGGAATACTGGGATATGGATATGGGCAGTACCGGAGACGGTTACCCGAACGGAACCCAGTACGGCAATACCTTCACCGGAACCTTTACGGATTTAAAGAAGGTCAATGATTATACCTGGTCCATGAAGCTGGATAAAATCAATTATACCTACGAAATCGGAAAGGAAGAGATCCTCGATCAGATTCTCTATTCCTACACCGAGGCTTACGGCCTGGACGGTGCGGATGAGGTCGATATCTATCTGCCCGGCGCGCCGGTTGCCGAGCTGCCGGAGGAATTTTTACAGTGGGCGTGCAGCAATTATGATCGTCTCGAGGCCGAAGAGAATGGTCTTCCCTGCTACGGCCTTTACAATGTGGAGGGCGCAGAGGGATTTTCCGGCTATGATTCCGTGGATACGGCGAAAACTTATGTGGAAAATACGGAAAAGGCAGCGAAAGAGTTGGAAGATTCCCTTCAAAATGATTCTTTAAGCCAGGGGGATATGAATGAGAAGAGTCAGGAGCTCTATGAGGACTGGGATGACGCACTGAACCATATCTGGTATGAGCTGAAGGTCAAGGGTGTTCTCACAGAGGATGCCATGGCGAAGCTTCTGGATGAACAGCGGGCCTGGATCAAGGATAAGGAAGCAGCGGTACAGGAGGCCGGAAAAGAGGCCGAGGGCGGAAGCCTGCAGCCCCTGCTGGAAAATACAGAGGCGGCCAAATGGACCAGGGAGCGGACCTATGTTCTTCTGAATATCCTGCTGGAGGCAGCAGGCCGGGAAACTGTGACGATGGAGTAAAATATCGATGCTGGATCAATACGTCTATAAAAATAATAAAAAAATGCGGATGGGCTATACCACCGGCTCCTGCGCCGCGGCGGCCTCCAAGGCGGCGGCCTGGATGCTGCTTCACGGCCAGATCCTGCAGGAGGTAGAGCTGATGACGCCAAAGGGCATCGGTCTCTATCTGGAGGTGCTGGAACCGAAATTTTCAGCCACCAGCGCCTCCTGCGCCATCCGAAAGGACGCAGGCGACGACCCGGATGTGACCGACGGCCTGCTGATCTATGCCACAGTCAGTCGGACAGCGCAGCCGGGCGTCACGCTGGACGGCGGCGAGGGCGTGGGCCGGGTGACCCGGACAGGTCTAGAACAGGCCGTGGGCGACGCAGCCATCAATAAGGTACCCCGTCAGATGATTCGCGAGGGCGTGGAGGACGTGTGCAGGGCGGCCGGATATACCGGCGGCCTTTCGGTGATCATTTCCATTCCGGGCGGCGCGGAGCTGGCGCAGAAGACGTTTAACCCCCGCCTTGGTATTGTGGGCGGTATCTCCGTTCTGGGAACCAGCGGCATCGTGGAACCCATGAGCGAGGAGGCCCTGATTCAGACCATCCGGGTGGACATCAAAATGCAGCTGTCCGGAGGGCGGAGCTATCTGGTGCTGGTGCCGGGTAATTACGGCCTGGATTTTCTGGAGGATTATGAGCCGGAGGTGCTGAAGCGTTCCGTCAAATACAGTAATTTCCTGGGAGAAGCCATCGACGCGGCTGTGGAATTCGGCGCGAAGGGAATTCTGCTGGTGGGACATATCGGGAAGCTGGTGAAGCTGGCCGCAGGGATTATGAACACTCATTCCCGCAACGCCGACGCCCGGATGGATATCCTGACGGCCCACGCAGCGGTGCTGGGCGCGGATCAGGAGACGGCAGCCCGGCTGATGGACTGCATTACTACAGATGAAGCCCTGGATATCCTGAAGGAGAAGGGGCTGCTGGACCCGGTGATGAAGCGCCTCATGGAGCGGATGGAATTCTATGTGGATCACCGCAGCGGCAAGAGCCTGGAGAGGGGTATCCTGACCTTTTCCCTGGAGCAGGGCGTGCTGGGCGAATCCACAGATGTGCGGCGGCTGATAGCCTGTGTGAAAGCGGAAATCGAGCAGACAGAGTCTGAAGGAACAGAAAAACTGGCAGAGTAAGATAGAATAGATTTGGACAGGAAAGGACATGACAGCATGAAGCTTGCAATCATTGCATTTACCAGAGCAGGGTGTATGTTTGCGAAACGGATACGAGACGCGTATGAACAAAAAGGTAACACCTGTGTATGCCTCTGCAAAGGCAGGGATGCAGCTGAATGGGGCATTCCGATGCTGGAGGGTTCCCTGAAGGAATGGACCGGGAACATGTTCCGGGAATGCGACAGCCTGCTGTTCATCGGGGCCGCCGGAATCGCGGTGCGTGCAATCGCTCCCTTCGTAGTCAGCAAGGCTTCCGATCCGGCGGTCCTGGTCATGGACGAGCAGGGTCATTTCGTCATTTCTCTGTTGTCCGGGCACCTGGGCGGAGCCAATGCGCTGACCAGGGAGATAGCGGCCCTGGTGGGAGCCGTGCCGGTCATCACAACCGCTACAGACGCGGGAGGGCGATTCTCTGTGGATGATTTCGCACGCCGGGAAAACATGCATCTGGACAGTCTGTCTCTGGCCAAAGAGGTGGCGGCGGATATTCTGGAGCAGCGGACCATCGGTCTCTATAGCGATTTTGAAGTGGTTGGGCAGATTCCGCCGGAGCTGTCCATCCAGAAAAAGGATGGGCTTGGCATCAGTATCTCCGTGGATGAGACCTATGATCCGTTTCCCCGGACTCTGCATCTGGTTCCGCGCATTGCGGTGCTGGGCATCGGCTGTAAAAGGGGTACGCCTGTGGAGCGCATCGAAGCGCTGGTGGAACAGGTGCTCTTGCAGAATCAGCTTTCGAAACAGGCCATTGCCAGGGTGGCTTCCATCGATTTGAAAAAAGAAGAGCCGGGGCTTCTGGCTTTCTGTGCTGCCTGGAAGCTGCCGTTTCAGACCTATACGGCAAAGGAGCTTGAAGCTGTGGAATGTGAGGGTGGCTTTTCCGAATCCGCCTTCGTGCGGCAGATTACCGGCGTAGGAAATGTGTGCGAGCGCAGTGCCCTGCTGGCCGCAGGCAGAAAGAAGCTTTTTCAGCCAAAGACGGCCGGGGACGGCGTGACGGTGGCTATTGCGCTGGAGGAGTACACGGTAAACTTCGGATAATTCCGTCGGAGGAGTCGGTTTGAAAGGAATATTGGATGGAACTGTGAAGAAGAAACGGTTCCAGGTATGGATAAGGTAAGAGGAACAGGTACATGAGACAGGTAATTGTATTTGCAGGAACGACAGAGGGAAGGCAGATTAGTGAATGGCTGGCGGCAGCAGGGGTGGAGACTCTGTGCAGCGTGGCCACCGAATATGGAGAACTGCTGGTGGAAAAACAGCCTCATCTGAGCGTACGCCAGGGACGGCTGCTGCCGGAGGAGATGGAGCAGCTTTTGGAAACGGAGGGAAAACCGCTGGTGCTGGATGTGACGCATCCTTACGCCGTGGCTGTGTCGGCGAACATTAAGACGGCCTGCGCACAGGCCGGGTGTGAGTATCTGCGTCTGATTCGTCCCTCGTTGATGAGAAAAAATAGGAAAAACGAAGTAAGTAAAGAGATGACAAATACAGTCACAGATAAAAATGCAGGTAAGACTGCGGAAGAAATTGTAGTAGTCGAGAGTGTGGAGGCCGCAGTAAACTTTTTGAAAACGACCGAAGGTTCCATCTTCGTCACCACAGGAAGCAAGGAATTAGCCAAATTTACTGCTCTGCCTGACTACCGGAACCGCGTCTACGCCCGCGTCCTGGCGACTCCGGAGGTCGTTATCCAGTGTACCGAGGCAGGCTTCACCGGCCCGCACCTGATCTGTATGCAGGGTCCCTTCTCCAAAGAGCTGAACCTGGCCATGCTCCGCAGCACCGGCGCAGCCTGGATGGTTACCAAAGAAGCAGGCCGCGCAGGCGGCTTTGAGGAGAAAATGACCGCCGCCAAAGAGGCTGGAGTCAAAGTTGTGCTGATAGGCCGCCCGCAGGAGCAGGAGGGGCTGTCCATTGAGGATGGAGTGAAGCTGCTGGCGGAACGATTCCATATTGTTCCTTTATCAGAAAGTAATAGTCCTAACTGTGAAAAGAAAGAGGAAAATAATAAACTAAATTCCACTTATTTTTGTAACAAAGAACAAGAACGAATTGCATATTTAATCGGCATCGGCATGGGCACCCCCGACCACCTGACCGGCGAGGCCCGCGCGGCCTTCGAAAAGGCCGACTGTATCTTAGGCTCCGGCCGCATGCTGGATTCTTTCAAGGCCACCGGCAAGCCCCTGTTCGACGCCTACGATCCGGCCAAAATGCTGGCTTACGTTCAGGATCACCCGGAGCATCACACTATCGCAGTGGCCCTGTCCGGCGATGTGGGCTTCTACAGCGGCGCGAAGCGCCTGATCACCGCCTTTGAGGGCGCAGGTATCCACACAGAACTGATTACAGGAATCTCTTCCGTAACCTACTTCTGCAGCCGCCTGAAAATCGCCTGGGAGGACGTGAAGCTCATGAGCATCCATGGCCGCAGAGAGAACCTGATTGCGGCGGTACGCACCCATTTCCGCACCTTCACGCTGCTGGGCGGCAAGGACAATGTAGCATCCTTATGTGAAAAACTGGAAAAATATGGATTCGAAAACGTGAAGCTCTACATCGGCGAACGCCTCCACTACCCGGAGGAGCGTATCACCGAGGGCACTCCCGCGGAGCTGAAGGAGAAAGCCTTTGACAGCCTCTGCGTGGCTATCATCGAAAACCCGTCCTACACAAGCGGACTTCGAAGCTGCATCCCCGACGAAGAGTTTCAGCGGGGCGACGCGCCCATGACGAAGAGCGAGGTGCGCAGTCTCTCCGTGGCCAAGCTGAATCTGAACCGGGATTCTATTGCCTGGGACATCGGCGCGGGAACCGGCTCCGTCACCATCGAGATGGCGCTGGCAGCCGCGGACGGCGAAGTGTACGCCATCGAGAAAAAGCCCGCGGCGGCAGCCCTCATCGAGGAGAACGCGAAGAAGTTTGGCACCCCCAATGTGGAGGTGCATGTGGGAACGGCCCCAGAGGCCCTGACTGACCTGCCCGCCCCGACCCACGCCTTCATCGGCGGTTCCTCGGGCAACATGAAAGAGATTCTGAAGCTTTTGCTTGACCGGAATTCCCGCGTCCGCGTGGTAATAAACGCCATTACCCTGGAGACCGTGGCGGAGGCCAACAGCTGCTTCAAGGAGCTTGGCTTTACGGACGTGGATATTACCCAGATTCAGGCGGCCAAGGCCAAAAAGGTGGGGCCCTACGAGATGATGATGGGGCAGAATCCGGTCTACATCTTCGCCGGAACCGGAAAGGGGGAAGCGTAAATGAGACTGCCGAGAATTATGCTGGCCGCTCCGTCCAGCGGCAGCGGCAAAACCCTGATTACCTGCGGCATCCTGCAGGCTCTGGTAAACCGCGGTTTCCGTGTGGCCTCCTTTAAATGTGGCCCTGACTATATCGACCCCATGTTTCATAGCAGGGTCATCGGCGTGAAATCCGGCAACCTAGACACTTTTTTCACGGATAAAGCGACCACCCGTTACCTGTTTGGCCGAAGCGCTGCGGAGGCGGAGATTTCCGTGGCCGAGGGCGTCATGGGCTATTATGATGGACTTGGCGGCATCTCCGAGGAGGCCAGCTCTTCGGACGTGGCGGCGGCTCTTAATATGCCCGTGGTGCTGGTGGTAAACTGCAGGGGTATGAGCATTTCTGTGGTACCGCTGATCAAGGGCTTCCTGGAATATCAGACTCCCAGCCGCATCAAGGGCGTCATTTTAAATCAGATGCCGAAGTCCCTGTACGCCGACATGAAGGCGCAAATCGAGCGCTGGCTGCCGGTGAAGGTGCTGGGCTATGTGCCGAAGGTGGAGGATCTGGTGCTGGAAAGTCGTCATCTGGGCCTGGTGCTTCCGGGTGAAATCGAGAGCCTGAAAGAGAAGCTGAACCGCCTGGCTGCCGTATTGGAGGAAAGCATCGATCTGGACGCTTTTCTGGCTTTGGCCTATGAAGCGCCGGATTTCACCTACGAGACGCCGGAGCTTCCGAAGCTTTCAGGCGGAAAAAAAGTCCGCATCGGCGTGGCGGAGGACGACGCTTTCTGCTTCACCTATCGGGATAATTTTCAGATGCTTAAGGATATGGGCGCGGAGCTGGTACCATTTTCCCCCATAAAGGACGAGGCGCTGCCGGAAGGGATCGACGGCCTCATCTTGAGCGGCGGTTATCCGGAGCTGCACGCGAAGGCGCTGAGCGAAAATGAAGACATGCGGGGAGCCATTCACGACGCGGTGAAAGCAGGCCTCCCCTGTATCGCCGAGTGCGGCGGCTTTCTTTACCTGCACCGGACTCTGGAGGGATCCGATGGCGTGGATTACCCCATGGCAGGCGTCATTGGGGCCAAAGCCTACCGGACGGATAAACTGTCCCGCTTCGGGTATATCGAAATGGAAGCAAAACAGGATCAGTTGATTCTGGCAGAGGGCGAAAAGGCCCGGGGACATGAATTTCATTACTGGGAGAGCGAGGACTGCGGCAACGCCATCCACGCGAAGAAACCCTTACGGAAGCGGAACTGGGACTGCGTACATGGCACGCCGACCCTGTATGCGGGCTTCCCCCATCTCTTCTTCTATTCCAATCCGGCCATGGCCTGGAATTTTTTACAGAAATGTAGTAACGATTCCATACGGCCCGAAGCACCTGTTGCCGAGGGCGTATAAAAATGATTCAATGTGAGGAACATAGATGCTTGCAGTGATTACAGGAGGCAGCGGAAGCGGCAAATCCGAATACGCGGAGAGCGTAGCCACTTCTCTGGCAAAACGGGATAGACTTCCCTTATATTATATCGCCACTATGCGGCCCTTCGGCGCGGAGGGCAAGTGGAGAGTGGAGCGTCACCGGAAGCTCCGGGCCGGAAAAGGCTTTGAGACGATAGAATGTTATGTAAACTTAAAGGAACAGACCCTGCCGGAAAAAGGCGTGGTGCTGCTGGAGTGTATGTCGAACCTGACGGCCAACGAAATGTTTGAGCCGGAGGGCACGGGTGACGACGCCGTGGAGGCGGTGCTGGCAGGCGTGGAGGCATTGAGAGGCCGCTGCGTCCACCTGGTCATTGTGACCAACGATATCTTTTCCGACGGAATTACATATGATGAAGTAACAGCGCTGTATCAGGAACGGCTGGGCGAGATCAACCGGCGCATCGCGGCAGAGGCCGACCAGGCGGCGGAGGTGGTCTGCGGCATTCCTCTGCAGCTCAAAAATAAAGGACAGAATCTATGAAAACGATGAAACGGATATGGAACAGTTTTAAAATCGCATTTGCCATGTATTCCAAGATTCCCATGCCCCGGGCGGACTGGGAGAAGGAAAATATGCGCTATATGATGTGCTTCTTTCCTTTTGTGGGCATCGTCATCGGCGCGCTGATGGTGGGCTGGAGCTTCTTAAGCGGAAAGCTCGGCGCGGGCGACAGCCTCCGGAGCGTCATTTACGTGCTGATTCCGGTGCTGGTGACCGGCGGCATCCACCTGGACGGTCTGCTGGATACGGCGGACGCCCTGTCCTCCTGGCAGCCGAGAGAAAAGAAGCTGGAGATCCTGAAGGATTCCAATGCGGGAGCCTTTGCGGTCATCGTGGCCTGCTGTTATTTCCTGGCCTGCTTCGGCTTCTGGACGGAGCTGTCGGGCCGTCAGGTGCTGGTGCTCTCCGGCGGCTATGTGCTGTCCCGTTCCATGAGCGGCCTGTCCGTGGCGTCCTTTCCCTGCGCCCGCAAGACCGGAACGGTAGCAGCCTTTTCCGACGCGGTGCAGGAGCGCACGGTCATGACCTGCCTCTACATTCTGCTTTTTCTGTCCGCGGGCTTCATGTGCCTGCTGGACGCGAAGCTTGGCACGGCGGCTGTGGTGGGAGCCTGGTGTACGTTTTTTTGGTATTATTGTATGTCCATGAAACAGTTCGGCGGTATCACCGGCGACCTGGCGGGCTGCTTCGTGCAGACCTGCGAGCTGGTCATGGCCATCTGCGTGTGGTCGGCGGGAAAATTCTGATTTCCGCTGTCTGGAAAAAACGATCTCTGCGCAAGCAGCAGGAGAATATAGGAGGAAATCAGACATGATACTGATTACAGGCGGAGCCTTTCAGGGAAAAAAGGCCTACGCGATGGAGCATTTTCACTTGAGAGAGCAGGATATGGTAAATGGGGCCGACTGCGGGGAAACGGATCTGCTTCAGGCAAAGGCAGTCACGGATTTTCAGGAATATGTACGCCGGGTACTGAAGGAGGGCGGCGACGCGTCCACGCTGGCAGAAACATTGTATACAGAAAATCCGGATATCCTTGTGATTACGAACGAGCTGGGAAGCGGCGTGATTCCTGCGGATCCCTTTGACCGCCAGTGGCGGGAGGCCTCCGGACGGGCAGCCTGCGATCTGGCGAAATACGCAGCAGAGGTTCATCGCGTGGTCTGCGGGATCGGGACGGTGATCAAGGAATGAAGGAGCTGTATCTGATCCGCCATGGAAAGACCTATGGCAACACCCTGGGGCGCTATATCGGAACCACCGACGAGCCCCTGTGCGAGGAGGGAAGAGAAGCCCTGCAGGCTATTTTCGAAGCGGGGCTCTACCCCATGCCGGACGTCCTGTACGGAAGTCCCCTGAAGCGCTGCCGGGAGACGGGGGCGATTTTATTTCCGGGCAAGAAAATGATTCCGGTTTCCCGGCTCCGGGAATGTGATTTCGGCGAATTCGAAAATAAGAATTATAAAGAGCTGTCCGGGAATGCGGCCTACCAGGCCTGGATTGACAGCAACGGCACGCTGCCCTTTCCGGGAGGCGAAAGCCGGGAGGCCTTTGAAAAGCGCTGTCGGGAAGGGTTTGCGGAGTTGCTGAAGGGCCTACGAGACAAGCCCTTTCGCCGCGCGGCTTTCGTGGTTCACGGCGGCACGATTATGAGTATCCTGGCGGCTTATGCGGCGGAGAAAGAGGAGTTTTATCACTGGCAGGTTCAGAACGGAGAAGGCTTCCGTATGCTTTGGGATGAGACAGAAAAAGGAGGCATCATTTTACATGAAATATCACATCTATGCCCTGATACTGGGCTTTGTGCTGGATCTGATCTTCGGTGATCCGCGGATTCTCTATCATCCCATCTGCGCCATCGGAAATCTGATTTCCCATGGGGAAAAGCCCTTCCGGGCGGCGTTCCCGAAGACGGAGAAGGGCGAACTGGCAGCAGGCGTGTTCTTCTGTATTTTCGTGGTGGCCGTATCTACGGCAGTTCCCTTCGGACTTTTATATCTGGCCCGGAACATCAATTTCTGGCTGTATTTTGCCCTGCTGATATTCTGGAGTTTCCAAATTTTAGCAACGAAATCTCTGAAAACCGAGAGCATGAAGGTCTACGACGCTTTAAAAGAGGGAGATCTGGAAAAGGCCCGCTATGCGGTGTCCATGATTGTGGGACGCGATACCCAGGCCTTAAATGAGGAGGGCGTAGCCAAGGCGGCAGTGGAGACGGTGGCGGAAAATTCCTCTGACGGCGTGGTGGCTCCCCTGCTTTTTCTGGCCATCGGCGGCCCGGTTCTGGGCTTTTTCTATAAGGCGGTAAATACCCTGGATTCCATGGTGGGCTATAAGAACGACAAATATCTGTATTTCGGCCGCTTCTCCGCGAAGCTGGACGATGTGCTGAATTATATCCCCGCCCGCATAAGCGGCCTTCTGCTGGTTGCGGCGAGCCCGCTGGCAGGCTTAAGCATATCCGGCGCATGGAGGATCTGGTTGCGGGATCGCCGCAACCATGCCAGCCCCAATTCCGCCCAGACCGAGGCGGCAGCGGCAGGCGCGCTTGAAGTTCAGCTGGCCGGGGACGCTTATTATTTCGGAAAGCTTTATAAAAAGCCGACCATCGGCGATCCCATCCGCCCGGTGGAGTATGAGGATATCCGCCGCATGAACCGGCTGATGTACGCGGGCGTGATTCTGGCGCTGGCGCTTGTGGCGGGAATTGCGGCGCTGACCGGAGTGCTGGTGTAAGAGAAGGAAACAACGATGATTTACGCACAAATTCAGGAGGTGCTGTCCTATGAAACAATCATGTATTCACATCTACTGCGGCGACGGCAAGGGAAAATCCACCGCAGTTACAGGGCTTGCTGTCCGGGCGGCAGGAAGTGGCAGAAGGGTCATTTTCATCCAGTTTATGAAGGATGGAAAGTCCTCGGAGCTGAAGGTGTTGCGGGAGCTGCCCGGGGTTACGGTGCTGACATGTGAGAAGCAGTTCGGCTTCTTCTGGAATATGACAGACGAGCAGAAAAAGGAGGCGGCTGCCGCCTATCAGGCGCTTTTCGACCGGGCCACAGAGCTGGCAGTTCGGGAAGACGCGTTTCTGCTGGTCATGGACGAGTTCATGTCCTGCTACAATCACGGCATGTTGAACCGGGAAAAAGCCCTGGATTTTCTGAAGAACCGTCCGGAAGGTCTGGAGGTGGCCCTGACAGGCCGGGATCCGGCCCCGGAGCTTCTGGAGCTGGCCGATTATGTCTCCGAGGTGCGGAAAATCAAGCATCCCTTTGATCAGGGTGTACATGCCCGGAAGGGAATCGAGCTGTAGGAGAAGAACAGGGGCTTGACAGGCCGGGGGAAAGAGTGGTAATGTGGAAATGCCCAGGGTCAAAAGAAGTCTGACCCGAATTTCCATTTAAAAACAGAATGATGAGGTGCAAGGATATGCAGGAAATGAAACCGATCAAAGAAGGTAAGGTACGTGAGATTTACGACAACGGCGACAGCCTGATTATGGTAGCGACAGACCGTATCAGCTGCTTCGATGTGATTCTTCATAATGAAGTGACAAAGAAGGGCGCAGTGCTGACTCAGATGTCCAAATTCTGGTTCGATATGACAGAGGACATTCTGCCGAACCACATGATTTCCGTTGACACAAAGGATATGCCGGAGTACTTCCAGCAGGAGAAGTTCCGGGGCAAATCCATGATGTGCAGAAAGCTTCAGATGCTTCCCATCGAGTGCATCGTCCGCGGCTATATCACAGGCAGCGGCTGGGCCAGCTACAAGGAGAATGGAACCGTCTGCGGTATCAGGCTTCCGGAAGGACTGAAAGAGTCTGACAAGCTGCCGGAGCCGATTTACACACCGTCCACCAAGGCGGAGATCGGCGACCATGACGAAAACATTTCCTACGAGCAGAGTATCGCTCATCTTGAAAAATATTTCCCGGGCAAGGGAGAGGAGTACGCAAAGGCTCTTCGCGACAACACCATTGCCCTCTACAAGAAATGCGCGGAGTACGCCCTGAGTAAGGGAATCATCATCGCGGACACCAAGTTCGAGTTTGGTCTGGATGAGAACGGCAATCTGGTCATCGGCGACGAGATGCTGACGCCGGACAGCTCCCGCTTCTGGCCCGCAGACGTGTACGAGCCGGGACACGGCCAGCCCTCCTTTGACAAGCAGTTCGCCCGCGACTGGCTGAAGGCCAACCCGGACAACAACTGGACCCTGCCCCAGGAGATCGTGGACAAAACCATCGAGAAATACCTGCAGGCATACGAAATGCTGACCGGCAAAGCGCTGGAGGTATAAGTTAAAGGTATAGAAATTGAGGCACAGATATTTTCTGTTTTATGGGAAAATGTCCGTGCCTTATTTTAGAGAAAATCTAGTAATGTTCAAGAAAAAATTCGTACTATCCATTTTCTATAGTTCAAAATAAACATAGAAATCCGTCATTTTCCATCATTTAATATAAAAATCACCGATATGTTTTGAAAAACAGGTGAAACTTCCTCCCCGCTGTGATACACTGTATACAGAGTCATTTCCGCACGGGTAACAGCGGAAAGCGAGACGGATTTGGTTTTGGGAGGAATTTGGGGTATGAAATGTATCAACACAACGGACGCGGTGGGCCATGTGCTCTGCCACGACATTACGCGGATTGTCAAGGATGTGGTTAAGGACACCGCATTCCGCAAGGGACATATTGTGACCGAGGAGGATATTCCGGTGTTGCTGTCCCTGGGAAAGGATCACCTGTATGTCTGGGAGAAGGACGAGAACACCCTCCATGAAAATGAGGCGGCAGAGATTCTGTGCGCCGTCTGCAGGAACGAAAATATGCATCCCACCGATGTGAAGGAGGGAAAAATCGAGCTGGTGGCCGACTGCGACGGCCTGTTCCGGGTAGATGTGCCGCGGCTTGACGCCATCAACGAAATCGATGAGATTATGATTGCCACGCGGCATAATAACACGGCTGTGAAAAAGGGCGACCGTCTGCTGGGAACCCGGGTGATTCCGCTTGTCATTGCAAAGGAGAAGCTGGAGCGGGTAAAAGAGGCTGCGGGAAGCGAGCCCTTGGTATCCCTGACGCCCTATAAGCCTATGAAAGCGGGCATTGTTACCACCGGAAATGAAGTGTATTACGGACGGATCAAGGACACCTTCACGCCGGTTATCATTGAGAAGCTGGCCGCCTATGGAATCGAGGTCTGCGGACACATTCTCTGCGACGATAACCGGGAGAAGATTACCGAGGCCATTTTGAAGCTAAAGGAAGAGGGAGCGGACATGATTCTCTGTACCGGCGGTATGAGTGTGGATCCGGATGACCAGACGCCGGGCGCGATTAAGCAGACGGGAGCGCGTATTGTATCCTACGGCGCGCCGGTACTGCCGGGAGCCATGTTCCTGCTTGCCTATCTGGAAGACGGTACGCCTATCATGGGACTTCCGGGCTGCGTCATGTATGCCAAAGCCACAGTCTTTGACCTGGTGCTGCCCCGCATCGCGGCAGGCGTGGAGGTGACGAAAAAGGATTTGGCCCATATGGGAAATGGCGGCTTCTGTCTGGGCTGCAAGACCTGCCATTACCCCAACTGCGGCTTTGGAAAAGGCGTATAAGGGGGCGTGACGTATGGGAGGAATTACAACAGAGGAGGCGCTTTGTCTGGTTTTACAGCACACGCCGGTGATACAGGAGAAGGAACAGATTCAAATCGCGAATATTTCAGGCCGGGTATTGGCGGAAGACGTGAAAACCGTCTTTGATAATCCGCCCTTTCACCGTTCGCCTATCGACGGCTATGCCTGCCGGGTTGCGGATTTAACCGGCGCCTCAAAGGAACAGCCGGTCTGTCTGAAGGTTCTGCGGGAGATTGACGCGGGGGATTATTCCGAGGAAGAGGTGCAGCCGGGCCAGGCTGTACGTATTATGACCGGGGCGGCCATTCCGCCGGGCTGTGACTGCTGCGTCCGTCAGGAGGATACGGATTACGGCGAGGAGAGGGTGCAGATCTATAAAGCGGAGCGGCCGTGGGGCAATTATTGCTTCAAGGGCGAGGATTTTAAGGCCGGGCAGGTACTTCTGAAGGCTGGGCGGGAACTGGGCTTTGTGGAAGCCGGCGTGTTGGCCGGCATGGGCGTTCCCAAGGTATCTGTATACCGTCGTCCCCGGATCGCGGTGCTGACCACCGGAAATGAGGTAGTTCAGCCGGGAGAGCCTTTAGCTCCCGGTAAAATCTACGATATCAATCAGAAGCTTCTGGCGGCCCGCCTGCTGGAGTTGGGCGTGGAGCTTTGCGAGGCCCGCTCTGTCCCGGACGAACCGGAGCAGATGGCGGAGGCATTGAAGAAGGCCGCGAAGGAAGCGGATCTGATCGTCACTACAGGCGCTGTGTCTGTGGGAAAAAAGGATATTATGCACGAATCGCTGGCGCTCATTGGCGCAGAGCGCGTCTTCTGGGGGATCCAGGTGAAGCCCGGTATGCCTACCTTATTTTCCGATTATCAGGGAATCCCGGTCATGAGTCTGTCCGGTAACCCCTTCAGCGCCCTGGTTATCACCGAGCTTTTGCTTCGCCCTATGCTGGCGAAAATGATGAGAAAGCCGTCTCTTGATCTGGTGCGGGTGCAGGGAACCCTGGCGGACGCCTTTGGAAAACCCAGTCCGAGTCGGCGCTTTGTGCGGGCTTACTGGGAAAAGGGAACCTTCCATCTGCCGGAGGGACTGAATTCCAATGGCGTGCTGGCCTCCATGGTGGGCTGCAACTGTCTGCTGGATGTGCCTGCAGGATCTGGGGCGCTGAAACCGGGGGATGAGGCGGAGGCGATTCTGTTATAAAGAGAAAGGGCGATTTATATTACTTTCTGCAGCAGTTATTTTGAAAATGTGGACTATGATTTATGAATAATATTTTAGAAAAAAAGCAGTTGTTTTATGCCGTCAGCGGTGTGAAAAATTCGGGAAAAACCACCTTGATTACGAAGCTCCTGCCGGTTCTGACCGGTCAGGGGCTGAAGGTGGCAACCATCAAGCATGACGGTCACGATTTTCAGACAGATGTGCCGGGTACGGACACATTCGCCCATTTTCAGGCGGGAGCCTATGGCACTGTCGTCTTTTCCGACCACAAATACATGGTTGTAAAACAGCAGCCCGACGAGGTTGCAGCTGAAAAACTGACGCCGGAGCAGATGGCCGCTGCCTGGTTCCCGGAGGCGGATCTGATTCTGTTGGAGGGCTTTAAGGACAGCGACTATCCGAAGCTGGAAATTATTCGCAGAGGAAATTCATCGGACTGTGTCTGTAAAGAGCATAATTTACGTGCCGTCGCGACCGATCTGGATCGCGGAGAGATAACGGGGCTGCCGGAAGAAGTGGCTGTATTTGGGTTAGAAGATACAGAGCAGATTGCGCGATTTATTGTAAAAGAGTTGCAGTAATACTTTATGGAAAAATGACGGATTTAAAGTTGAATTTATTGGATTTTTAAGGACAAATATAATTGGAATAATTTTACATATGGTACAGGTGAAATACATTTTGATGAATAGATATTAAGAGAATATATTATTTATCAGGGAAATATAAAGGAGATCATATGAAAACAGGAGCATTGATCATAGCCTCCGGCGACTATGGAGAGGAGTATCGGGATAACGAGGGCATCCCTCTGTTCCTGCCCATGTACCCGCTGGACGGTACCACCGTCATCAAGGGAGAGATTGCCAAGCTTCGCAAAGCGGGAGTCTCTCCCATTGTAGTGCTGGCAGGCTGCCACAGCGAGACCCTGAAGCTGCATTTAAGCCACAATAATGTCATCTTCATGGAGGATGAGGCCTACCGGGAACACAGCTTTGAGGAGACGCTTGCGATCGGCCTGACCGGGTGCGCGCCTCTGATGGAGCGCGTGCTGGTGCTGCCGGTGGAATACCCGGCCTGCGCGGACAGCACTATCAAAGCCCTGCTGGCTGCGGAGAAGTCGGCCGTTCCGACTTACGATGGGCAGGAGGGCTGGCCGAGGAGCATGATTTTATCGGGAACGGAAATGGATCCTACAGAGAAAATTAATTTTAATTTTGAGACCGGGAGCCGGTTCCTTCCCACGGAGGATTCCGGCGTCACCTACTCCCTGCAGGAAGAGGGCGGCGTCGAGCGCGTCACCCGTTATCTGAAGGCCCGGTGGAATGCCGCCACCCTCCATTTCAAAACCAAGCTGGTCATTTCCAAAGAAGAAGACTTCTTCGGTCCCGGCGTCTACCACCTGCTGCAGTACATCGATGAGACCGGTTCCATTCAGGCTGCGGCGGCCAAAATGAATATGTCCTATTCCAAGGGCTGGAAAATGATCAACAAGGTGGAGAAGGAGCTGGGCTTCCGCTTCCTGAACCGCTGCAACGGAGGAAAGAACGGAGGCAGCTCTACCATCACCCCCGAAGGCCGCCTCTTCATGGAGCGGTATCATGCCATGCTGGAGGATATGAAGCGGATCACGCGAGGATTCTTTGAGGTGTATTTTGGGGAGTTTCAGTAGAGTTAGTGAAAAATAATTCATAAATTGGTTCGATTCCCTTGCGCCTGCTTTCCGTTTCCTGTATAATATACCTATCGTTATTCTCCTGAAAAAATAACGCATAGGAGAACCGCACGAAATGAAAAGGAAAGAGGGATTATATTATGAAGAAGCTTATGGCAGGCCTGCTGGTAAGTGCTCTGGCAGTTTCTATACTGAGTTGCGGAAGCAAGCAGGCGGAAGAGATTCCGGCAGCAGAGGAGACCACAGGTGCAGAGGATACTGCAGCAGAAGAGACTGCAGAGACAGATCCGGTGACTTTGAATGTCTTTGCGGCAGCATCCATGACAGAGACCCTGACAGAGATTCAGGAGATGTACAAAGAGGTTGCCCCGAATGTAACCCTGGTATTCAATTTTGATTCCTCAGGAACCCTGAAAACTCAGATTCAGGAGGGCGCGGACTGCGACGTATTTATTTCCGCAGCCCAGAAGCAGATGAACCAGCTGGACAAGGATGCGGATCCGGAGGTGAATACCGAGGGCCTGGACTTCGTACTGGAGGGAACCCGCGTGAACCTGCTGGAGAACAAGGTTGTTCTGGCTGTTCCGGATGGAAATCCGAAGGATATCCAGAATTTCGAGGATCTGGGAACAGACAAGCTTTCCCTGCTGGCTCTGGGCAATGAGGATGTTCCGGTAGGACAGTACTCCACCGAGATTCTGACCAACCTTGGTATCCTGGATAAGCTTGAAGCAGACGGAAAGATTACATACGGCTCTAACGTAAAAGAGGTTACCACACAGGTATCTGAGGCGGCTGCAGACGCAGGTATCATCTACGCTACCGACGCGTACTCCGCCGGACTGACCGTTGTGGATCAGGCAGGAAGCGATCTGTGCAAGCAGGTTATCTACCCTGCGGCAGTTCTGAACATCTCCGAGAATCAGGAAGCAGCAAAGGAATTCCTTGCCTATCTGCAGACAGACGACTGCATGAAGGTATTCGAGGCAGTAGGCTTCACGGCAGCAGAATAAAAAAGGGGCGCTTATGGACTGGTTTCCATTGTATAATTCCTTGCGTATCGCGCTGATCGCCAGCGTGATCGTATTTTTTACAGGTATTTTCGCAGCCTATTATATTGCGAAGCTCCATCCGATGGTAAAGGGCGTGCTGGACGTGGTTCTGACCCTGCCGCTGGTATTGCCGCCGACGGTCGTGGGATACTTTATCCTGCTGCTGATGGGTCCCAGACGACCATTCGGAGCCTGGGTGTTGGAGAACTTCGGCACAAAGCTGGTGATGACCTGGTATTCGGGCATCTTCGCGGCGGCTGTGGTGGCCTTTCCGCTGATGTACCGGACAGCCCGGGGGGCTTTTGAGAGCTTCGACGAGACCCTGGCCTATTCCGGACAGACCCTGGGGCTGTCCAACAGCTTTATCTTCTGGCGGATCCGGATGCCGGCCTGCAGGCAGGGCATTCTGGCGGGAGCCGTCCTGGCCTTTGCCAGGGCCCTGGGCGAGTACGGAGCCACCAGCATGGTGGCAGGCTATACGCCGGGCCGGACCGCGACTATCTCTACCACCGTCTATCAGCTGTGGCGGACGGACAATGACGCCCTGGCCTTCAAATGGGTGCTGGTGAACGTGGTCATTTCCGCAGTGGTTCTGCTGGCGGTGAACCTGCTGGAAAAGGGCGAGCGGGCGTCCCGCACAGGCAAAAAACGAAAGGGCGGGAGGTAGAGAAGATGTCATTGTATGTGGATATCAGAAAAAAGCTGGGTGGCTTTACGCTGGAGACGCAGTTTGAGGCAGCGGACGGCGTGACGGGCATCCTGGGCGCCTCCGGCTGTGGCAAGAGTATGACCCTCCGTTGTATCGCGGGCATCGTGAAGCCCGACGAGGGACATATCGAGCTGGACGGTAAGGTGCTCTTTGATTCCCGGGAAAAAATCAATCTGCGTCCCCAGGAACGCCATGTGGGACTGTTGTTTCAGAATTACGCCCTGTTCCCGAATATGACGGTTCGCCAAAACCTGATGACAGGACTTAAGGCAGAAAAGACCGGAAAAAAAGAAGCGGAGATAAGAATTCAGGAAATGCTGGAAAAGTTCGAGCTGAAGGATCTGGAGAAGCATAAGCCTGCGGAGCTTTCCGGAGGCCAGCAGCAGAGGGTGGCTCTGGCGCGGATCTTCCTCTCCAGTCCCCGTGTGCTGATGCTGGACGAGCCTTTTTCTGCGCTGGACGGATATCTTCGCTGGAACCTGGAGCAGGAGCTTCTGGAGACACTGAAGGAGTTTGGCGGGCCCACCCTGTTTGTGTCCCACAGCCGGGACGAGGTGTACCGGATCTGCGACCGGGTATGTGTGATGGATAAGGGTTCTTCAAGTCCGGTGATTCCGGTAAAGCAGCTCTTCGAAGCGCCGAAGTCCAGGGCGGCCGCGCTGCTGTCGGGATGCAAGAATTTTGCCCGGGCAGAGGTGAAGGAAGCAGCTTCGGCGGATAAGCCGGGCCGCGTCTATGTACAGGACTGGGGCGAAACCCTGACCTTCACTGGCGAACACGGACCGGATACAGAGGACGTCCGCTATGTGGGCGTGCGCAGCCATTATATCGGGCTGATGGGAGCAAAAGAGGCGGCGGCACAGCCGGAGAATACCTTCCGATGCCGGATTAACCGGGTTATTGACGACGTGTTTTCCACGGTGATCATGGTAAGACCGGAGCGTGCGGATACATCCGAGGAGAGCCGGAAGAATCATTTCAACAGGATTCGTGTGGAGACTACCAAGGAAGTCTGGAGGGATTTCTGTAAGAAGGAATATGAAGGCAGAGAAAATCCGCAGGAGGATATCTGGGTGCATATCAATCCGGCGGATGTGATGGTATTGAGATAGGTCGGAAAACTGTTTACCCGCCGATCTTCGACATTTCTTTCAGTTCCGTTACCGTTTGTATATTTTCAAAGCAATGAGCCGCAGGCTTCTGTTCGATGGCCTGCCGGATCAGCTCTTTCACGTCCTCGGGACTTCCGGTCCGGAGGGCGTTTTTTATGGAAATACGGTCGCTGTAGCAGAGACAGGGCTTGAGATCGCCGGTGGCTGTCAGGCGGATGCGGTTACAATTCTGACAGAATTTTCCATGAATGGCGCTGATAAAGCCAATGCTGCCCTGAAAGCCGTCGATGTGGTAATAGCGGGCCGGGCCGTTGCCATGGGTGTGGAAATCCGGCGTTACGCGATCTGCTCCGTAATGGCTTCTCAGCTGCTCTACCACCTCCGGGTTGGAGACAGGCTTCATCTCCTTGCCGTGCCCGATGGGCATGAGCTCGATAAAACGGACGTCCACCGGGTGAGCCTCGGCTAACTCGGTCAGGGCGATGCATTCCATGTCGTTGACGCCCCGCTGCAGCACCGCGTTGATTTTCACCGGAACGCCATGAGTCTCCATGGCGCGAATGCCGTCCAGAACCTTCGGAAGCTGGTCAAAACCGGTGATAGCAGTGTATTTCACGGGATCCAGAGTATCCAGACTGATATTGACGGCGTGGAGTCCCTGGCGGCAGAGCTCGTCTGCGTATTCCGGGAGCAGTACGCCGTTGGTAGTCAGCGTCACCTGCTCGATACCGGGCAATGCGTTTAGCATCCCGATGAGCTCCATGCAGCCCTTCCGGACCAGCGGCTCGCCGCCGGTGACCTTGATTTTGCGGATGCCTAAGGCAGCAGCCTGCCGACAGGCCTCAGTGATCTCCTCCAGCGTCAGAATCTGCTCCATGGGAAGCCATTCGATGCCTTCCGGCATACAGTAGCGGCAGCGTAAGTTACAGCGGTCGGTGATGGAGACGCGCATATAGTTGATGTCCCGTCCGTATTGATCCTTCATGGGTTAATCCGCCTTTCTCACAAAATCGCCGCTCTTTCCGCCGCTCTTCCGGCAGAGATGGATGTCGGTCATTTCCATGCTTTTATCCACGGCCTTGCACATGTCGTAGATGGTCAGAAGTGCCACCTGAACGCCGGTCAGGGCCTCCATCTCCACGCCGGTCCTGCCGGTGGTGCGGACGGTGCAGGCCGCCCGGACGGAGGAGGTCTCTTCCTCCAGTTCAAAGCTTATCTCCACCTTGGTCAGATGCAGCAGGTGGCAGAGGGGAATCAGCTCGGAGGTCTTCTTGGCCCCCATGATTCCGGCCACCCGGGCCACGCCCAGCACGTCGCCCTTTCCCATTTCCCCTTCCTTTACCTTTTCAAAGCATTCCCGGCTCATGGAGATACGGCCTTCAGCCACAGCCTCCCTTGCGGTCTCGGTCTTGGCGCTTACGTCCACCATGACGGCCTCGCCCTGGCGGTTAAAATGTGTAAATTCACTCATGCTCTATCACAATAAACCCAATCATCTAAGGTCAGATTTGCTTTTCCTTTCTTTCTTATTATTTGCCCGTGTTCCCAGGGCATTCGGGGATCCCCTCAGACAGCCCAGAACGAAACATTCACATGTTTCCCCGCTTTCCGCAGGTGCTCCATCAACTCTTCCACGGTCTTTGTTTTGGTCTCTGCCGTAATCTCCGAGCCTGCATAGGCCTCGTTATAAGCATTTCCAAAGAAAATGTTGATATCCGTGGCCCAGGTGAAAAGGAGTGTTCCAAGCTGTGCGGCTCCGTCCTTCTTCTGAAGCATCTCATGGAAGCTCACTCGATCCTCCCGGAAATCTTCGCAGTATTCCAACAGTCGCTCCAAAGTCAGTAACCCTTCGGTTACCAGATCTGCGCCGGGCAGACGCATCAGGGAAGGCACATCGTCCACGGCGGATCCATCGATGGTGGTCAGAGGCTGCCGAAGATATCGCGCTGCGATTTTTGCGGTGGTGCCGCCACAGATCACATGCTTCCCTTCCTTTTTCCAGAAATTGTCCATATAGGCTGTGTCTTCCTCGGTGGTATGGGGCGGACCAATCATCAGGTTGACCGTCTGCTTCTTGCAGAAGCGTAAGGCCAGAACCGTCAGGTCGTCGTCGGTCTCCTCCAGATTCAGGGCCAGTCCCGCATAGGCGATAGCCACAGCCATTTCCTGGGCGCTCATACCCGGGCGGTACTTCTTCTGACAGAAGCGTAGGACCTCATTGCGGCCCCAGCCGCCGTCGGTGGTCTTGCCCATACCGGCGTTGGTGACGCCGTCGGACATGAGAATCAGCATGTCGTCCTCCCGAAGGTCGAAGGTGCTCTCATGGATGACCTTTTCCTTCAGGGTAAAGGTAGAAAAAGGGTAGGCCGTTACCTTACCGTTCCGAATCAGAATGGCGTCCGGATTGTCAAACTGATAGAGCAGCGCCTGGCGTCCCCTGATATCCAGCACCGTAAAGGTGGAATAGGCCAGATGCCGGACACTGCACACGGGCAGCGTATCGGCTACGGCGGCCACCGCGTCATAGATGGGCAGCTTTTTGATGATCATATGGCTGAGCATCCGGGCAGTCAGCGTGGAGAGAATGTTGGCCTTGACGCCGCTTCCCAGTCCGTCTGACAGCACCAGCACATGATCGGAATCATTTTCCATAATATCAAAATAATCGCCGCAGATAGTTTCCCGTTTTTTATTGAGGCTTACCCAGCCGAAATCCGTCACCAGTCCGTCGAAGGACACGTTCAGCCTATAGTTTCCGTCTTTATTCATCGCGATCCTCGTCCTCTCTGAGAATGGTACGCTTCAGCTGCTCCACGGCCACCTTGGTGTCCGCGGCGGTCTCCCCCAGGAGGCTTGCGATCTGGTGCACCAGCTTCAACTGCTCCGAGGCCAGCTTGTCAGCCATGGCGGCCGCGTTGTTCTGGGCCTTCCGGATACGCTGCTTTTCTTCTATCTCCCGGGTGATATCCTTCATGACGCAGAGAATCAGCTGATTCTTCCGGTCATTGGCCAGGGTGCGCTCCAGATAGATATCCCGATCCTCCAGATAAATCTGATCGTGGGACATATTTTTATCGAAGGAAATCATATTGATCAGGGTGTAATCATCCATCAGATCAGACACGGTCTCGCCGATCAGCGTACGCTTATGGAGCGGGTCGAACAGATCCTTCGCGGCCTGGTTCATATGAATGACCTTCAGCTGATAATCCACGGTCACCAGGATACCGGGCATCACGTTGATGATTTTGTTGGAGTAGCTCTCCTGGCGCTCCCGCATAAAGGGCACGCACATGGAGATCTCGGCCTTGCCGGCCAGTACGGCCCTGGCCTTTTCACGGCAGGTATTGTAGCCGCAGGCCCCGCAGTTCAGCTCGTCCTCCGGCGTAAATTTTCCCATCTGGGCCAGTACCTTTTTAATATCTTCTTCGGAGGCTTCCGCCTCCTGCTGCCGCAGTACGAAAGTATCATAGTGACGACTGACATCGGTCAGGGACTGCGCCGAAAAATCGTCCCGTTTATAATTGGAAATGCCTTTGTACAGGGACGCGTTCTGCAGACGGATCAGGCCGTGGAGCAGTCCGGTCTTCGTACGTCGGAAAGAAGGACCGCCGATGCAGCCGTTGGGACAGGCGTTCAGTTCCAGAAAACAGTTGGAATAACTGTCCGGATCCGCCATAAATTCATTCAGAATCTGCTTGCAGCTGTCGATCCCGCAGGCGGGAAGATAGCGCTGGTGAACGGATGGATGCATGGCCATGGTAAAGCCGCCGGACATGGCCATAATGCGGGAAAGCCGGATATCCCGGTCTGCGTCCGGGGGTGCGCTTGACGGGGCGGCCACCTGCACCTGAACAGCAGTCAGCCATTCCTGCAGCTCGCTGAAGGTGATGACATAATCCACATAGTTGTCCGCCTCCCGCATCTGGGCCAGGCCGGAGATACAGGGGGAGACAGAAAGAATCCGCGCGTCGGGATACTGTTCCTTCAGATAACGGGCGTGGGCCTGCATCACGGACAGAACCGGAGCCAGATAGGGAACCAGATCCGGATAACGCTTCTGGACCAGCTGTACGATGACCGGGCAGTTGGAGGAAATGGTGGGCGTCTCCTGGGCCCGTTCCTCCACCAGGTCCTCATAAGCGGTCTTGACCAGATACGCCCCGGCGGCTGCGTCGAAGGCGTCGGACAGACCGAGCTTTTTCAGGGCTTCGGTCAGGGCCGGCAGGCTGTCAGTTCCGAATTCCGCCACATAGGCCGGGTGGAGAGAGGCGATGACCTGTCCGCCGTTTCGGATGAAATCATACACCCTGGGTATCATATTTAATTCTTCCTTGGCGTTCTGGGGACAGACCAGAGTGCATTTCTCACAGAGGATGCACTGATCCTCCAGAATCTGTGCCTGATGGTTGATGACCCGGATGGCCTTGACCGGGCAGTTCCGGACGCATTTATAGCAGTTTCTGCAGTGTACTTTTTTAAATTGTAGAAATGAGGTGTCGGCGTATACCGAAGGCATAGAATAAAACCTGCCTTTCTTAAAATTTATATTTAAAATGGGAATAATTTACAAATTTATTTTTCCTAAAAGAAGATGACCTGCTTCTCAGACTTCCGGCTTCGTTCCGGCGAACAGCTTCATCCGATCACGCCTTGCCGCGCAGACCAGCGTAAGCCCGTATTCTTTCGCCAGCGCGATGGCCTCCGCCGTGGGCGAAGCCTTGCTTGCGAGAATGGGGATCCCGGCCTGGATGGCTTTCATGGCCATGTCCGTGGGAATCCGGCCGCTGGAATAGACCATGCACCGGGAAAGAGGAATCCCGTGACGCAGGGCATAGCCAATGGCTTTATCCAGGGCATTGTGCCGGCCGATATCCTCGCATTGGAACAGAAGCTGGCCGTCCTTTGCCAGAAAACAGCTGTGGGTGGCCCAGGTCTGTCCGTGGAGGGGCATACCCGCGTGGAAGCGGTCGGCCAGGTCAAAGACCTGCTCTGCCTTCCAGGAAATGGGAGTCACCGGCTTTACCGGCTTCCCGGTCAGAAAATAATCGTTTAAAATGTGATTCCCGGTGCAGCAGGAGGGCGTAAGCTCTGTGAAGGGCTCCCGAGAAGCGCCGCCATCCAAAGCAACACGTCCTGCCTGCGGATGGCTGTCGGCTACGGTGGCTTGCAGCGTCTCGTTTTCACCCTTATTTCCACGCAGTATCACCCGTGCCCGCAGCCCGTGTTCACAGATATAGATCTGTTCTACATCGGAAGCGTCCTCCAGGATTCCCTCGGTCAGAAGGCGGCCCAGCACCAGCTCAGTCAGATACTGGGGAATACAGACCAGCTTCATGGTCAGTCGATCGTTGAGATAGACGTCCAGAATATGCTCTGTGAGAACCGGTTCGGATTCGGTATGACAGTCGCCGTCCCGGCTGATATAGGTATAGGTTTCCGCGGAAAGAAGCGGAAGCTTGTCGTATAATTCATTGATATACATGGGATGTTGTACTCCTGAATGATGTGGGCTTTTTTTGCCCCGTTTCCATTATACATGGGGACTTAGGGCGTGTCAAACCTGTGATTGTGAAAAACTACCAGAAAATCAAAAAAATAAATTGTCTAATTTGTAACAAGTGTTGATCTGCGGGCCAAGATCAGGTACCATAGAAGACAGAGAATTTGGTGGCTGTCCGCTTTGGAAAAAGCAGATGGCAGAATAAGGGAGGAACGATAGCATGGGCAGGATCATGGCAGTAAATATCAGCGAGAAGAAGGGAACGCAGAAGAAAAACGTGCATTCCGCGAAGCTTATCGAGGACTGGGGTATCGAAAACGACGCCCACGCAGGCAAATGGCACCGCCAGGTGAGCCTGTTATCCTATGAAAAGATCGAGGACTTCAAGGCAAAAGGAGCGCCGGTGGACGAGGGCGCCTTCGGGGAGAACCTCATCGTCCGGGGCATCGACTTAAAGCACCTGCCCGTGGGCACGAGACTGCAGTGCGGCGACGTGCTTCTGGAGGTAACCCAGATCGGGAAGCAGTGCCACAGCGGCTGCGAGATCTACAAGATTATGGGCGACTGTATTATGCCGAGAGAAGGCATTTTCACAAAAGTATTGAAGGGCGGCGTCATTTCCGAAGGGGACGAGATAAACGTGGTGAAGCGACCCATGCGTGCAGCGGTTCTGACCTCCAGTGATTCCGGCTATGCAGGAGAACGGGAGGATATAAGCGGCCCGGCTATCCAAGCGATGCTGGAAGAAAATGGATACGAGGTGGTTCATACGATTCTCCTGCCGGACGACCGGGAGATGCTGTCCAAAGAGATGGCGCGCATCGCAGATGAGTATGTGGCGGAATTGCTTCTGACCACCGGCGGCACGGGCTTTTCACCCCGGGACTGTATGCCGGAGGCTACCATGGATATCGCGGAGCGGATGGTGCCGGGTATTCCCGAAGCCATGCGGGCCTACAGCATGACTATCACCCCCAGAGCCATGCTGAGCCGGGCGGCGGCCTGTATCCGGAAGAACACGCTCATCATCAACCTGCCGGGCAGCCCCAAGGCAGTGAAGGAGTCTTTGGGCTACATTCTGCCCTCTCTTCAGCACGGTCTGGAGATCCTGACCGGAGAGGCTGCCAACTGTGCCAGAAAATAAGCGTCCGGGAGCGGGCGTTTCTATGGTGGTGCTGGCCGGGGGAAGGAGCAGCCGCATGGGAAGCGACAAATGCGATCTGAAGATAGAAAAAAGTACCTTTCTGGAGTGGCAGATTGAAAAGGGCAGGGCGCTTGGAATCACAGATATCCAGGTGTCCGGCTATCACGGGGCAGCCTGCAGCGTTCCGGTAACGCCGGACCGGTTTCCGGGAAAAGGGCCTCTGGGCGGTCTTGAAAGCTGCTTCCGGCGGGCCAGGGAGGAGCAGGTGCTGGTGCTGGGCGTAGACATACCGCTGGTTCCGGCAGAGGAGCTGGAAAGACTGGTGATCCAAAGCCGGGAAAAGCAGAAAAAGGCGGTGATTCTCAGGCACAGGGGAAAGGAAGAGCCCCTGGCAGGCGTCTACGACCGGGATCTGGCAGATGAAATGCTGGCAGAGATCCGGGAGCGCAAGGGCTCGGTTTTCGCGTTCCTGAACCGGATCGGCTACGATATCTGTGAAAGCACCGCGCCGGAGGAGAGCTTTGCCAATATCAACCGCCCGGAGGATTATCATCGAAGGATTGTGCAAAAAGTTAGTGATAAGTAACCGATATGTTTTAGAAAACAGGACGATTGCACAAAAATGACAAAAAAATAACGGAGATAATTGTTGATTTTATACAAAAATGGCTGTATACTGTTAGTGTATTATCAGAACGGTTACAGCTGTTTTGTAGTTGGGTGAAACTAATGTAAGGAGGGTAAATATAGTATGCTTGATCAGTCCTATTACGCAAAAGCGGATGAGATCATGGATCAGTACGGCAGAAAGCCGGCTTCACTGATTCCGATTATGCAGGAGATTCAGGGAGCTTACCGTTATCTGCCCGGAGAGCTGCTGAGTTATGTGGCAGACAAGATCGGGGTGACGGAGGCCAAGGCTTTCAGCGTGGCGACGTTCTATGAGAACTTTTCCTTCGACGCAAAGGGAAAGTATGTTATCAAGGTATGTGACGGAACAGCCTGTCATGTGCGGAAATCTATGCCGGTACTGGAGGCCCTGTATGAGAAGCTGGGCTTAAGCAAGACCAAGAAGACCACGGACGATATGATGTTCACCGTAGAGACCGTGTCCTGCCTGGGTGCCTGCGGACTTGCTCCCACCATGATGGTAAATGAAGAAGTGTATCCCTGTATGACGCCGGAAAAGGCGGCAGCAGTGATTGACCAGTTAAGAGGAGGTGCCGGAATTGATCCAGAATAAAGAACAGTTACAGCAGCTTCACGAGGAAGCGGTGAAAGAGCTTAATTCCTACGACTGCCGGATTCTTGTCTGTTCCGGTACAGGCTGTATCGCCACCGGTTCCAATAAAATTTATGAGAAATTCCTGGAGATTACCAGGGATGCGCCGGGCGTGACCCTGGAGTTCGCTCCCCACGATGAGAAGGAACATCTGGGCGTGAAGAAGACCGGCTGTCAGGGCGTCTGCGAGCTGGGCCCCCTGGTCCGGATCCAGAAGGGGCAGGATGTGGTTCAGTATGTGAAGGTACAGCTGGATGACTGTGCCGAGATTTTTGAAAAGAGCGTTCTGGGCAATGAAGTGGTGGAACGTCTGCTGTACCAGAAGGGCGGCAAGGTCTGCAAAGGGCCGGACGACATTCCGTTCATCGCGAAGCAGACCCGTATCGTACTGAAGAACTGCGGTAAGTTCGATGCAGAATCCTTAAGAGAATACATAGCCAGCGGCGGTTTTGCGGCACTTCAGAAGGCCATGTTCGAGATGACGCCGGATCAGGTCATTGAGGAAGTGGATCAGTCCGGACTGCGTGGCCGTGGTGGCGGCGGCTTCCCGGCAGGTAAGAAGTGGATTCAGGTGGCCCGTCAGGCCGACCCGGTTCACTATGTGGTATGTAACGGCGACGAGGGCGACCCGGGAGCATTCATGGACGGATCCGTTATGGAGGGTGATCCCTACCGTCTGATCGAGGGTATGATGCTGGCAGCTTACGCGGTGCGTGCTGAGAACGGTTACATCTACGTGCGTGCCGAGTATCCGAACTCCGTAGCGAGACTGAAGCATGCCATTGCCGTACTGGAGGAAAATGGACTCTTAGGCGAGAATATTCTCGGCACCGGCTTCAATTTCCATATGCACATTAATAAGGGAGCGGGCGCTTTCGTATGCGGCGAGGGTTCAGCCCTGACAGCTTCCATCGAGGGAAGCCGCGGCATGCCCCGTGTAAAACCGCCCCGTACCGTAGAACAGGGCCTGTGGGCGAAGCCTACCGTTCTGAATAACGTAGAGACCTATGCGAACGTTCCGGAGATTGTGCTGAAGGGCCATGAGTGGTATCGCAGCATCGGTACAGAAGGAAGCCCGGGAACCAAGACCTTCTCCCTGACCGGCAGCATCGAGAATACCGGTCTTATCGAGGTGCCGATGGGAACAACCCTTCGTGAGATTATCTTTGATATCGGCGGCGGACTGAAATCCGGCGCAGCCTTCAAGGCAGTTCAGATCGGCGGGCCTTCCGGCGGCTGTCTGACCGAGAAGCATCTGGATGTGCCTCTGGATTTCGATTCGGTGAAGAAATACGGCGCTATCGTGGGATCCGGCGGACTGGTTGTTATGGATGAGAATACCTGTATGGTAGAGGTTGCCCGGTTCTTTATGGGCTTCACCCAGAGAGAGTCCTGCGGAAAATGCGGTCCCTGCCGTATCGGAACCAAGCGTATGCTGGAGCTGCTGGAAAAGATTGTAGATGGTAAGGGCGAGATGGAAGATCTGGAGAAGCTGGAAGACCTGGGACACTTCGTAAAAGACCGGTCTCTGTGCGGTCTGGGAAAGAGTGCGCCGCTTCCGGTCTTAAGTACCATTCAGAACTTCCGGGACGAGTATATCGAGCACATCGTAGACAAGAAGTGCGCGGCCCACGTATGTAAATCCATGCGTGTATACGAGATTGATCCTGACAAGTGTAAGGGTTGTACCAAGTGTGCCCGCAACTGTCCGGTGAACGCCATTACCGGCGAGCGGAAAGCGCCTCATGTCATTGATAATTCCAAGTGTATCAAGTGCGGAACCTGTCTGGAGAACTGTGCCTTTGATGCGGTCATTTTGAAATAGTATTACTGTGAACGTAGTGAACAGTAATAAAAGGAGGATGGATATGATTCATTTGACGATAGATGGAATCCCTGTAGAAGTGGAAAAGGGTACCACGATTCTGCAGGCCGCCAAGCAGATAGGCGTAAAGATTCCGACCCTTTGTTATCTGGAAAATGTACTGCCCGACGGTTCCTGCCGACTCTGCGTCGTGGAAGTAACCAACAATGGCAGAACAAAGTTTGATACCGCCTGTACCTTACGCTGCTCCGAGGGCGATGAAGTACAGACCATGTCTGAGAAGGTTGTAAAATACAGAAAAGAGACCCTGGATCTCTTACTGTCCGATCATCGGGTACACTGCTTTTCCTGCGAAGCCAACGGCGACTGCAAGCTGCAGGATTACTGCTTCGAGTACGGCGTAGAGAAGACCAGCTTCCCGGGCGAGATGAACAACGCACCCATTGATGACACGAATAAGTTCTTTACCTACGATCCGAGCCTGTGTATCTTATGCCACAGATGTGTAAATACCTGTAAGGAGATCGTGGGACGCGGAGCCATCGACACTATGAACCGTGGTTTCCAGTCTGTTATCGGCGCTCACTATAAGAATACCTGGAATGAGGGCATCTGCGAGTCCTGCGGTAACTGCGTACAGGCATGTCCGACAGGCGCTCTGACCATGAAGCGGAGAAAGAAATACCGTCCGTATCAGGTGGAGAAGAAGGTTCTGACAACCTGTCCCCACTGCGCGACCGGCTGCCAGTATTACGTACTGGTGAAGGATGGCAAGGTCGTAGATACCGAAGGCTACAATGGTCCTTCCAATAAGGGACTGCTCTGCGTCAAGGGACGCAGCGGCAGCTTTGACTTCGCCCAGTCTCCCGAGCGTATCAAGTACCCGTTGATCAAGAACCATGAGACCGGCGAGTTCGAGCGCGCCACCTGGGATGAGGCTCTGGACCTGGTAGCTTCCAAGTTCATGGAGATCAAGAAGCAGTACGGCCCGGATTCCCTGGCTGGTTTTGCCTGCTCCAGATCCCCCAACGAGGACATTTATATGGTACAGAAGATGGTTCGTACCTGCTTCGGTACCAACAATACCGATAACTGTGCCCGCGTCTGCCACTCAGCGTCCGTAGCAGGTCTGTATATGACCCTGGGATCCGGTGCCATGACAAACCCCATCGAGGATATCACCAAGAATGCGGACGTCATCATGCTGGTAGGCTCCAACCCGGAGGAAGCCCATCCGGTAGTCGGCATGCAGATCCGTCAGGCAGTGAAGAGAGGCTGTAAGCTTATCGTCGTAGATCCCAGAGATATCGGACTGGCGAAGAAAGCAGACATCCATCTGAAGTTAAAGCCGGGTACCAACGTAGCCTTTGCGAACGGCATCATGCATGTGATCATTGAGGAAGGCCTGCAGGATGACAAATTTATCGCAGAGCGTACCGAGGGCTATGAGAAGATCAAAGAGATCGTAAAGGAATATACACCGGAGAAGGTGGCAGAAATCTGTCACATCGATCCGGATGATTTGAGAAAAGCAGCCATCATGTACGCGAAGGCTGACCGCGCGCCGATTATCTATTGTCTGGGCGTTACCGAGCATTCCACCGGTACCGAGGGCGTTATGTCCATGTCCAACATGGCTATGTTAGTCGGCAAGCTGGGTCGTCCGGGCTGCGGCGTGAACCCGCTCCGTGGACAGAACAACGTACAGGGAGCCTGTGACATGGGTGCTTCCCCTACAGATTTCCCGGGCTACCAGAAGGTTGCCGCGACCGGCGTGGTAGAGAAGTTTGAGAAGGCCTGGGGCGTTCCGCTGAACCACAATGTGGGAACCCACGCAACCGACGTATTCCCCAAGGCGATCACCAAGGAGATCCGCGGCCTGTATATTTACGGCGAGGATCCTGTGGTGACCGACCCGGATACCTCCCATATCATCAAAGCCCTGAAGAGTCTGGATTTCTTCGTATTGCAGGAGCTCTTTATGACAGAGACCGCCCAGTATGCAGACGTCATTCTGCCGGGCGTCAGCTACCTGGAGAAGGAAGGAACCTTCACCAATACGGAGCGCCGTGTACAGAGAGTCCGTAAGGCCATCACAGTACCGGGCGAGATGCGTCTGGATACAGATATTATCATCGACCTGATGAACCGTATGGGTTATCCGCAGCCTCACCTGACCTCCGCAGAGATTATGGACGAAATCGCTTCCGTGACACCCAGCTTCGGCGGCATCAGCCATGCCCGCCTGGACAGCGAAGAGGTGGGCGGCAAAGGCTTACAGTGGCCCTGCCCGACCAAGGAGCACCCGGGCACCCCGATTATGCATGTGGGCAAGTTTTCGAGAGGCCTTGGCTGGTTCTACCCGGCTGAATATGTGCCTTCCGCAGAGCTTCCGGATGAGGAATATCCGATTATCCTGATGACCGGACGTATCCTGTATCATTACACCACCCGTGCCATGACCGGCAAGACTCCGGAGCTCATGGAGATTGAAGGACATTCCTTCATTGAAATGAATATCGTGGACGCGGAAAAACTGGGGATCAGGAACGGCGACAAGGTGCGCGTATCCTCCAGACGAGGCAGCATCGAATCCACCGCCCGTGTGGGAACCAAGACCTCTCCGGGCGAGAGCTGGATGCCCTTCCACTTCCCGGATGGCAACGCAAACTGGCTGACCAACGCGGCTCTCGATAAGTACGCGAGAATCCCCGAGTACAAGGTCTGCGCAATTAAGATTGAGAAAGCATAAAGTGTTATAGAAATGCATCAGAGACGGGCCGGGTGGCGGAAGCTGCCCGGCCCGTTTTTGGTCAGGAAAATTGCGGAAGAAATAGATTTCCTGCTTTCAAATACGCCGCATTTATGCTATAGTTATATACAGCGCCGCAGTGCGCGATAATTTGCGCAGGCAGAGGAGAGAAAAAGTTATGCCGATTAAAGTACAGAGTGATTTGCCGGTTAGGGCAATTTTGGAGCAGGAAAATATTTTCGTTATGGATGAGACGCGGGCGCTCAATCAGAATATCCGTCCGCTGAAGATAGGCATCCTGAATCTGATGCCGCTTAAAGAGGACACAGAGCTTCAGATCCTGCGTTCTCTGTCCAATACACCGCTGCAGCTGGATATTACCTTTATCACAGTCAGCAGCCATGAATCCAAGAATACAGCCCAGAGCCACATTAACAAGTTCTATGAGCCATTCTGCGAGGTGAAAAAGCGCCGTTTCGACGGCTTGATTATCACCGGCGCGCCGGTGGAGCAGATGGAATTTGAAGAAGTAGATTACTGGAATGAGCTGGTCGAGATTATGGACTGGGCCGACGCCCATGTTACATCCACCTTCTTTATCTGCTGGGGAGCACAGGCAGCCATGTATCATTTCTATGGCCTGAAGAAGCGTCTGTTGCCCCAGAAGCTGTTCGGACTCTACCGCCACAAGGTGGAGAACCGTAAAGAGCCGTTGATCAGAGGCTTTGACGATGAGTTTTACGCCCCCCATTCCCGTCATACCACCGTGGACGCGGAAGAAATCCGTGCCTGCAGTGATCTGACTATTCTGGCCGAATCTGATGAGGCCGGCGTTTTCATCGCCATGGCGGAGGAAGGCCGCAAGATTTTTGTATTCGGTCATCCCGAGTACGACCGTCTAACCCTGGAGAAGGAATATGTCAGAGATAAGAATAAAGGTCTGGACATCCAGGTGCCGAAGAACTATTTCCCTGACGACAATAGCGACAACCGTCCGCTGCTCATGTGGAGAGCCCATGCGAATACACTGTATACAAACTGGATCAATTACTATGTATATCAGAATACGCCTTACGTGTGGGATGATGAGGAGTAGAAGGCACGGAAAATAAAATAAGAGACTATGAAAAGCGACAGCCGCGCAATCATCACTGCCAGATGATTGCGCGGCTGCCCTTTTATTTACTGGAAATCAGTTATAGGAAAATCATTTACTGTATCGGCTCAAAGTCTACAGCTCCGTGCTTGCACAGCGGGCAGATGATATCCTCGGGGAGCTCGTCGCCCTCGTAGATGTAGCCGCAAATCTTGCAGACAAAGCCTTTCTTGCCTTCGGTCTGGGGCTTCGGCTTGACGTTCTGCTGATAGTAGTTGTAGGACATGGTCTCCCGGTCGCTGATGACGCGGGCTTCGGTCACGCTGCAGATGAACATGCCGTGGGTGCCCAGGTCCACATACTGCTCTACCTTCAGAGACATAAATGCGTTGATATACTGATCCAGAAATACGAGTCCATTTCCGGAACGGTTGATTTTCACGCCTGCAAATTTGTCCACGGTTCTTCCGGACTGGAAGCCAAACTGCTGGAATACGGAGAAGGGCGCGTCCACGGACAGGCAGTTTACGTTCAGGACGCCGGTCTGCTGAATGACATGGTGGGAATAGTTGGCCTTATTGATATTCACAGCCACGCGGAAGGGGTTGTCAGTCAACTGGGTCACGGTATTGACGATGAGGCCGTTATCCTTCTTGCCGTCGTTGGAGGTGACCACATAGAGGCCGTAGCCGATGCGGAAGAGGGCGGACATATCGTTCTTATTGGCCAGGGAGTTATCCTTGGCAATGTATTCCTTGCAGAGCTCGTCGGTCATGGCCTCGATCTGTTTGCGGTTTTCAGACTTGACCGCGGACCAGATATGGACGGAGTTCTTGAGCCAGTTGATTTTCTTGCATTTGCCCAGCATTTCCTTCATGATTTTGGCAGCCAGCGGCGCCCAGGTACCATTTTCGATGAGACCTACGGTACGGTTCTGGAAATTGTGCTCCACCAGGCGTGTAATATAATCGTGCATGAACGGATAGATGCTGGCGTTATAGGTGGTGGTGGCCAGGATCAGCTTGGAGTAGCGGAAAGCGTCGCTGAGGGCCCGGGACATGTCGTCTCTGGCCAGATCGTAGACCACGACCTTCGGGCAGCCCTTGCTGCGAAGCTCATCAGCGAGCAGAGAAACGGCTGCTTTCGTATGGCCGTATATGGAAGTGTAAGCGATGACGATGCCGTCTTCCTCCGGGGTGTAGGAGGACCAGGTGTCGTAGAGGCCGATGTAATGTCCCAGATTTTCATTCAGAACCGGGCCATGTAAGGGACAGATGGTCTGGATATCCAGAGTGGCTGCCACCTTCAGAAGGTTCTGCACCTGTACACCGTATTTGCCGACGATGCCGATGAAGTATCTTCTGGCCTCATCGTCCCAGGGCTCATCCACGTCCAGAGCGCCGAATTTGCCGAAGCCGTCGGCGGAGAAGAGAACTTTTTCGGTGCTGTCATAGGTCACCATAACCTCCGGCCAGTGTACCATGGGCGCGAACACGAAGGTCAGCTGATGATAGCCCAGGGACAGGGTGCCGCCATTGCCCATCTCGATTTTCTGTCCCTCTAGCTTCAGCTCGAAGAAGTTGTCGATCATGTTAAATGCTTTCGCGGTAGCCACCACGGTGGTGTCGGGATAGGCCTTCAGAAAATTGGCAATATTGGCTGCGTGGTCCGGCTCCATGTGCTGGACGATCAGATAATCCGGCTTCCGGTTCTCCAGTACCTGCTGGATATTGTCGAGCCACTGATGGGTGAAATTAGCGTCCACGGTGTCCATCACCGCGATTTTCTCGTCCAGAATCACGTAAGAATTATAGGACATGCCGTTTGGCACCTTGTACTGGCCTTCGAAAAGATCCACCTGGTGGTCGTTTACGCCTACATATTTGATGGTATCGGTCACTTTCATAGTTCGTTCCTCCTGTTTTCCGGTAGATGTGTTTCTGTTCTTTGCTTGTTAAAATAATAACAGAACCTGGAAAATAAATCTGTTGCAAAAGTCACATAAAGTGAATTTGGTAAGAAAAAATATGATATAATGTGTGGAAAGAAATATATCTGTAGGAGTGATGAACGACCAAGGCAATCCTGAAGGCTACGAGACACTCCCAGATGTCATACAAAGTGAAACAAGTGTATCCAAAGGGCATAGATAGAAGGAGAGGACAGTATGTCACAAGTTACATTATTTACAGATATTTTACCCGAAGAGCAGGAAAGAATGCGCGTCTGTTTCCAGGCCAGGGAGGTAAGCTTCCATAACCACGAAATCATATTTGCATATTCCAACACCATGAATAAAATTGGCTTGATTCTTTCCGGCCGGGCTGTCCTGTATTACTGCGATGAAGAGGGAAATCAGTATATGATTGATGAACTGAAAAAGGACGCAGTGTTCGGCGAGCCCTTTCTGCTTCCTGTAGATTCCCGGAATTATTACGTGCAGGCTGAGGAAGAGACGCGGGTCATGTTCATCGACTACGCCCATGTGATCAAGCGCTGTGAAAACGCCTGCTGGCACCACAGCCAGCTGGTCAGCAACCTGCTCCAGATGATTGCCCTGCAGTCCAGGCAGCAGGTGCAGCGGATCTACGTCCTCTCCAGAACCACTACTCGGAAGAAGCTTCTGGCCTATCTGGAAAGTCTTTCTGAGGAGCTGCACAGCCGGAAGATCCGGATTCCCATGTCCTATACGGAGCTGGCCCAGTATCTCAGCGTGGACCGAAGCGCCATGACGAGAGAAATGAAGAGCCTGGAGAATGAGGGAATACTGGAAAAAGATGGGCGGACGGTCTGTCTGAAATGGTAAAAAGAATGGAAACCATACCCAAAATGTAAAATTTGTGTTATAATATAGTATTAAATGACGTCTGGAGGGGGAAGGTAGAAAGTGTCCTTAAAAGTAAGGGAAATATTGGAGCTGGCTGAGATGAAGGGATGCTCACTGGCAGCCGGAAAGGGCGGGCTTGACCGTGTAGTCCGTTTTGTTGACTGTATGGAAATACCGGATATGAAAGCGTGGATGCGACCGAATGTCTTCTATATTACGACCGGATATACCTATAGCAATTCAGAGGAAGAAATTATCCAGTTAATCCGAGATTTGTACGACGCCAAGGCGGCAGCCCTGGCGACAAAATATAAATACATCGGCTGTTCCCTGGAAGCAGCCATTAAGGTGGCGGATGAATTGCAGTTTCCGCTGATTCTGTGGCCGGAGGATTTACCTTTTATAGAGATGAATTATCTTGTAATGGAGGCGCTTATCAAGTCCCAGAATAGTCTGATGGATTCCATGCAGTCCAGGATTAAACGATATAATCAGCGGGAAATGGATCAGCGGTTATTTGTGGATCTTCTGACCGGCAATATTGCCCACGACGAAGAAGAAAATTACAGGATCAAGGAACAGAGGTGGCCCGTGCCGCCTTATCAGATTATTTATATCGAAGTTGATCGGATCAAGCAGAAGCTGCATGAGCTTCGGGAGGAGGAAGCCCAGGAGCGGATTGAAAGGATAGAAAATCTGATAAGGGAGGCCTTTACCGGAGAGCAGGTGGTTGTCCTGTCAAACAACGGCACCTTTCAATGTATCCTGAAGCGGACCGGGGATAAGGAGATCGGGGCTGATTATTTTGAAGCCATACAGAGGGAGATTTGTGAAAAAACAGGATATATGGCGACCATAGGCGTGTCGAGGACGGAGGATACTTATAAAAGATTCGGACAGGCCTATCAGGACGCAAGGGACGCGGTGGAAATCGCCGTATGTCAGAACCTGGAGTCCAGGGTGCTCTGTATCGAAGACGCCGGTTTCTGGAAAATTTTGAAAAAAATCAGCAAGCAGGATATGTGTCGGGAATTTGTGGAAGAAAAGCTGAATGCGTTTATTGAATACGATCAGGAGAATGAGAGAGAGCTTCTGGAGACGCTGGAGGCTCTGGTCAACAATCTGGGAGCCAGGAATGTGACGGCAAACGCGCTGCATTTACATCGGAATACGCTGATATACCGGATTAAGAAGATTGAAAATCAGACAGGCTATGACTTGTCTGATCCAAACAGCATCCTGGAGCTTGCGTTTGCGCTCCGGATTATGAAATTTATGAAATAAAGGGCAGATGAAAAAACTCCGTCGAAATGTATAGATTATCATTTGCAAGTGAGAATCGTTGTGCATGGTGCATAAAAAACAGGGGTTTTATGGTGCGCAGGGAGCGTCGACATGAAAAGGAGGCAGTGCTATACTAAAAATAGCAAGAGCTGAATGATCTTTCGGAAACCTGGATCCCACAGTACTGGAGGTTTCGGAAGATTATTTTACTGAAACGGAGGAAAAAGATGTGAAACAGAGAACGGGTACTGTAAATTGTATGATTGTAACGCTTATCCTTTGCATTATTGCGGAGCTGATTGGACCGTTGCAATTCAAGGTGATGGGAGTCGATGTAAAGATCCTGACCATGATTTGGGTTATCATTATGGGAATTTTATTATCCCCCTCACTTCTGGGAAAAGTAATCCCGCCGCTCAAGAAAGTTATCGGCCACGCTGAGATTAGCCGTGCACCCTACTTACTGTCCCTGACCTTATACCCCCTGGGTATCATGTTCGGTATCAGTGCAGGACCGAAGGTCGGAATCGTGCTTCAGGCAGGTCCGGCTCTGCTGCTGCAGGAGTTGGGTAACCTGGCAACTATGCTGATTGCGCTGCCCTTAGGTCTGCTGATTGGACTGGGAAGAAGTGCGGTTGGTGGAACCTTCTCCCTGTGTCGTGATACCGCGCTGGGAATTATCGGAGATAAGTACGGTCTGGAGTCCAGAGAAGGTATGGGAACTCTGGGAACCTACATCAGCGGAAGTGTATTCGGAACCTTATTCTACTCTTTCCTGGCACCCGTCGGCCTGCTTCTGGGATTTCACCCCTTCGCACTGGCTATGGCGTCCGGAATGGGAAGTGCGTCCATGATGAACGCAGCTACCGCAGCTCTTACCAGTGCTGCCCCGGCTATGTACTCTGAGCAGATTCTCGCATATTCAGCAACCAGTGGACTTCTGACTGCTGTAACAGGTGTGTATGTTGAGATGTTCGTGGCATTACCGCTGGCTAACTGGTATTATAAGCGCATAAATCCGGGTATCGAGCGCTTTAGACAGAGAGTATTTAAGAAAGCACCGGAGGGAGAGGTATAAAATGGAAGCTGCAAAGGAAAAATCACTGCTTGAAACTATTTTAGAGCAGATTAAAATTATTGTTGTTATTTATGGAATCGTCATTGTGATTCATATGGTTTCTATGGGAAGTCCGCTTCCGGGTCTGCTGAAGTCAACTGTAGTAAGCTTTATCATGGTTGCAATCGCAATCGTTCTGAAGAACGTGGTAAAGAAACCGAATCTTCCGGGATTTGCGTGGGCTACCCTGGTAGCATTTTTTTTAACACTGCCGATCTCCCCGCTTTCCGATACGATCGTTGAGCTGATGAGCGCATACAGCTTCGGTCTGGTGGGAATTCCGCTGCTGAGCTTCGCAGGAATCGCGGTAGGAGAGCAGCTGGAAGTATTCAAGAAGCTGAGCTGGAAGATTGTAATTATTTCCTTCGTAGTTATGGCGTCTACCTATTTTGGTTCCGCAGCAATTTCCAATATTATTCTGGCTGCAAAGGGACTGATTTAATATAACATTTTATGAAATTTTGAACAGTAACAGGAAATCCTGTGGGGATTTCCTGTTATCATAAAATTTAAATGAAATGGAGAGAAGCATATGGAAACATTAGAGACATTAAAACAGGAAATCAGTACACTTGCAGATGCAAGACAGGGAGAGTTTGAGAAGGTAAGCAGCTATATTTTTGAGAACCCGGAGCTGGCGTTCAAGGAATACAAGGCTCAGGAGGCACTCTGTAAGCTTCTGGAAAGCAATGGATTTGAAGTAAAACGTGGAATTTCTGAACTGCCCACCTCTTTCGAGGCAGTATATGATACCGGAAAGCCGGGCAAGACCGTAGCCCTGATGGGAGAGTATGACTGTCTTCCGGAAATCGGACATGGCTGTGGCCATAACATCATCGGAACCTCTGCGGCAGGAGCCGGCATCGTATTAAAAGAGGTTATGGAAAAACATGGTATTGGCGGCGTGTTAAAGGTATTAGGTACACCGGCTGAGGAAAAGGGAAGCGGAAAAGCTATCATGGTTCGTCACGGCGTATTTAAGGGAATCGACACAGCGCTTCTGATGCATCCGACCGAGGCGTCCATGCCGGATGATATTTCCTTCGCAGCAGTTACTCTGGAGTTCACCTTCAAGGGAAGACCTGCACATGCAGCAGCATTCCCGTGGAAGGCAGCAAATGCTCTGAGCGGCGTACAGCTGATGTTCCACGCAGTTGATATGATGAGACTGCATTTCAAGGATTACAGCCGTGTACATGGAATCATCACCGAGGGTGGTACCGCGCACAATACCGTAACTGCAGAGGCAAAGGCTGTATTTAACATCCGTGCTCTGGAGTATGAGTACATGATGGAGCTGGTTGACATCATTAAGGACTGCGCAAAGGGTGCGGCAATCGCTACCAGAACAGAGGTTGAAGTACAGCAGTTAGATGAGGTTATCAAGGATATCCGCAACGATAAGAGAATGGTTGACTATGTACGTAAGAACATGGAGTTCATCGGCGAGGATTACATCGAGCGTGATCTGACCCAGGGTATCGGTTCTACAGACGTAGGAAACGTATCTCATGAGATTCCGACCATTCAGTTCTATGTAAGACTGAAAGAGAATGTGGGAACGCATACCAAGGAATTTGCTGAGGCAGCAGGCGGAGAAGAAGGAAAGCGTACCTTACATCAGGCTGTAAAGCTGTTGGCAATGAGTGCGTTAGACGTATTTAACGAGTATAACGAATAATCCAATCCAATAAAAAAGCAGCGCGTCCTGTGAAATGGGTGCGCTGCTTTTTTGAAATCTTAAAACCGATGGCTCAGGAAAAAATATCCTGCCGCCTGCAAAACCAGGATAGCCGGCATTCCGATTACAAAATACCAGTGCTTCGTTTTGTGACGGAAGAGCTGCATACCGGCGATGGCGCCGACGCTGCCGCCCAAAAGAGCAGAGAGAAACAGGGTTTTCTCAGGAATCCGCCATTTGTGACGGCGGGCTTTTTCCTTGTCGATGCCCATCAGGGCGAAGGCAAAGAGGTTGATAAGGAGCAGGTAAAGGATAACAGGTGTGGATAATTGCATAAGAGCCTCCTGAAAAGTACATTTTGATGAATTTAGAATACGGGATTTCCAGAGTTTCGTCAAGTCATGGACGGAAGACAACACAGCCTGAAGGAAGAGAAAGTAGATACAATTATAAAGAATCTGTAAAGAATCCTCCATTTCCGCTGGTTCCGGTTGACAAGAACAAAAGGGTTTCATATAATATTATCATTAAGCACTCGTGCATATTTTAGAAGTGTATACAAAAAAGGAGAATTATATTTTATTATGGGTACATACCTTACCATTATGGTAGTCTGTCTGATACTGTCGAGCTTTTTTTCCGCTACGGAGACGGCCTTCTCGGCCATGAACACCACGAAGCTGAAGACGCTGGCAGAGAAGGGCAATAAGAACGCGGCGCTGGTCTGCAAGCTGGACGAGCAGTATAGCAGATTGATTTCCACAATTCTGATAGGCAATAACATTGTAAATATTGCCATGGCCTCTGTGGGAACCGTGCTGTTCACCCTGAAGTTCGGCGATATGGGCGCGACGCTTTCTACCATTGTGGTGACCATTGTAGTACTGATTTTCGGCGAGATATCCCCGAAGAGTATCGCCAATAACTGTCCGGAGCAGCTGGCCATGTTATCGGCACCTGTCGTGCAGTTCCTGATTTGGATTTTCCTGCCGCTGAACATTCTGTTTGTGGGCTGGCAGAAGCTGCTGACGAAGATTTTTCATCTGGAGCCCAGCGCCAAGATGTCCCAGGAGGAGCTGCTGACCCTGGTAAATGAGGTACAGGAGGACGGAACCATCGATGAGGACGAGGGCGGACTTCTGAGAAATGCCATTGAGTTTTCCGATCAGGAGGCCCGGGATATTCTGATTCACCGGACGGATCTGGCGGCTCTGCCGATCACAGCCACCAAGGACGAAATTGCGGAGATGTTCACCGAGACCAAGTTCTCCCGTCTGCTGATTTACCGGGATACCATCGACGATATTCTGGGAACCATCCACCGGAAGGATTTCTATGTGGGGCGTGGAATTACGGAAAAGGAAGTGAAGGATATCATTTCCCCGGCTATCTATGTTCTGGAGAGCGAGCCTATCCGGATGATTCTGAAGAAGCAGCAGAAGGCCAAGACCCATGTGGCGGTGGTCGTGGACGAATACGGCGGAACCTGTGGCATTGTCACCATGGAGGATATCCTGGAGGAGCTGGTAGGCGAGATCTGGGACGAGCATGAGGAGGCGGAGGTGCTGCTGCGCCGGATTGCGCCGGATACCTATCTGGTCGACGCTTCCATGGATTTTGAGGAATTCGCGGAGTATTTTAAGCTGAATGACGAGTCTGAGATGGTATCTGTCAGCGGCTGGGTTATGGAGCAGTTTGGCCGGGTACCGGAGCAGGGTGACCAGCTGACTTACAAGGGGCTGGAAATCGAGGTAACCAAGGTGGATAATCATCATGTGGACGAGATTCGAGTGAAACAGACAGTAGTGGAAGACGAAGAGACTTCCGAGGAGAAATAAAATAAGTACGGGGAAGGAAAATGTTCACAGCCACGCTGCGAACAAAGTGAGTAAATATGTCTAACTGCACAATATGTCCCCGCGACTGCCGCGCCGATCGTGAAAACGGTCGGCGCGGTTTTTGCGGCGTGACCGGAAAAACCATCAAATGCGCCCGGGCGGCGCTGCATATGTGGGAGGAGCCCTGCATCTCCGGCGACGCCGGATCTGGCGCGGTCTTCTTCAGCGGCTGCCCTTTGCGCTGTGTCTACTGCCAGAACCGGGATATCGCCGGGGCAGAGCGGGGAATCGACATCACCGAAGAGCGGCTGGCCGAGATTTTCCTGGAGCTTGCGGGCAAGGGCGCGGCCAATATCAATCTGGTGACGCCCACCCATTACACGCCGCAGATCATCCGCGCGGTGGAAATGGCACGAAAGAGCGGCCTGACGATCCCACTTGTATACAATTGCAGCGGTTATGAGAAGGTTGATACCCTGAAGCTGTTGGAGGGCGTGGTAGATATCTATCTGACGGATTTCAAATATATGGATGTGGAGGCGGCGGAGCGCTACTCCCATGCGCCCGATTACCCGGAGGTGGCGAAGGCGGCTCTTCAGGAAATGGTGCGCCAGATCGGAGAACCGGTATTCGACGAAGCTGGCATGATGAAAAAGGGAGTCATCGTTCGTCACCTTCTTTTGCCGAATCATTTGAAAAACGCGAAAGGGGTAGTACAATATGTCTACGAGGCCTATGGGGATACAGTGTACTTAAGCCTGATGAACCAGTATACTCCCTTGCCCGGTCTGGAGCGATGGCCGGAAATCAACCGCCGCGTGACGAAGCGGGAATACGGGCGGCTGCTCGATTACACCCTGTCCCTGGGCGTGGAAAATGCCTTCATCCAGGAGGGGGAAACTGCGAAGGAAAGCTTCATTCCAGCTTTCGATTGCGAGGGCGTCCTGCCGGAGAAGCCCGTATAAAATGTAACAAAAGAATCCGGCAGAATGTGATTTTTAACAAAAGAAATAAACGAAAAGTGACAAAGATTCACTAAAAAGTGTTAATTTGGGCACATAAATGTAACAAAAAGGGAGCGGTTTGCAAATTTTGCTGGCCGTTCCCCTTTTTATGTTTTGAATCGACGATTCGAGTTGGCTTATACGCTCAATCTTTTGTACAATTCGACGGAGGAATTGTTTTTTTTTTTTTTCTTTTATAGAATGTGTATATTGTTATTGATAAAGGATTTTCCGGCATTGGTAACAACGATAAAACCGAGAAGGGAGGGCGAAAAAAGAGTGAGTGGAATGAAAAAAGTGCTGATACTGGGAAGCGTCATACTGGCCATGTGCGGCGTGACATCCTGCGGTTCTGCAAAGCAGGAGACCGGCGAAGAAACGGCTGCCGAAACAGCAGTTTCTGAGACGGAAACAGGGGAGGATAGTGAGAACGGTACCGAAATGGAAGAGATCGGGACAGAGGAAAGCACGCAATCAGGACAGATTATCAGCATTTCTATGGCAGAAATGGAAGAGAAGCTGAACGCAGGGGAGACCTTTCTGGTATCCTTTGTGACAATCGAGTGCCCATACTGTCAGGAATTCCACAGCATGCTTGTGGACTACGTCGAAACCCATGCGGTAACCATGTATCAGGTTATCCTGGACTACGAGGAAACGTCTGAGGAAGAGAACAGAGCGCGGATTGCGGAGCTGTTCCCGGAATTCAATACGGTTCCCGGAGTCTTCTATGTGGTAGACGGCGAGGACGGAAGCTACCTGGACACCTATCATCTGGGCGTCGGCGAGACGGCTTTTGACGATTGGGTTCAGGAAAATGAAATCGAAGCAAAGTAAACAAAAAATTTATGAGGGAAATTATGATTAAGAAGAAAAAAATGAGCAGCAAGTTCTTATCTATCGTACTTGCAGCAGCAATGGTGGCAGGCATCGCGCCCCAGTTTCCCGCATCGACTGTAGAAGCAGCCTTTAACGGCCCGTTGTCTTCTGTAAAGTCAGCGAGAGCAAACGACAATGTGGTAGAAGTAAGCTTCAACAATGGTGATGTAAAGGGAAAAATCACGTTTCTCGAGGACGGGATCTTCCGTTACAATGTAGATCCGAGCGGAAAGTTCTCAGAATATGCGACCGTAAACAACGCAGCAGACACAGCGAAGATTCCACAGTATCCGGATTCTTCCGATAAGTACAGCCACCCGAAGGCGAAAGTATCCGATGAGAATGGAAATATTGTAATCGCAGCTGGTAAGACAAAGATTACATTTGATAAAGATACCGCAAAAATGACCGTAGCTTACAACGACAATGTTGTAATGCAGGAGAGCGCACCGCTTTCTCTCGGAACCAAGACCACACAGAGCCTGGTTAAGAACAGCGGCGAGAACTTCTACGGCGGCGGTACACAGAACGGCCGTTTCGTACATACAGGCGAGACCATCCATATCGCAAATGAGAGTAACTGGGTAGACGGCGGCGTCGCTTCTCCGAACCCGTTCTACTACTCCAGTAACGGTTACGGCGTACTGCGTAATACCTTTCTGGCTGGTTCCTACGACTTCGGAAATAACTCTGCAGATACCGTAGCAACCGCTCACAACGAGAATGAGTACGACGCATACATCTTCCTGTCCGACGGCGCAAACGCAGCTGAGAGAGTACAGGATCTTCTGGGCGAGTACTACCATGTAACCGGTGCTCCGGTTCTCCTTCCGGAGTACGCGTTCTATGAGGGACATTTAAACTGCTACAACCGTGACTCCTGGTCCGACAATAGCGGAAGCAAGAAATGGGAGATCAAGGGAAGCGCGTCCGCAACCACTGCAGACGAGGTGCCGATTGCATCTTCCTATTATGAGTCCGGTATGAGCACAGGCTATGTGCTGAAGGACGGTATGAGCTCCGAGACGCTGAACGGAACCAAGCCGACTACTGCGCTGGACAAGTATCCGTCCGTGAATACCGATTCCAAGTATTCCGCAAGAGCTGTCATCGATCAGTACGACAAATATGACATGCCCATCGGCTACTTCCTTCCCAACGACGGATATGGCTGCGGCTATGGTCAGAACGGCTACTATCAGACCGGCGGCGTAAACGCGGACGGCAGCAGCAGTGCAGAGCGTACTGCAGCAGTAGACGCCAATGTAAACAATCTGAAAGAGTTCACCGAGTATGCACAGAGCAAGGGTCTGCAGACCGGCCTCTGGACACAGAGTAATCTGACTCCGGATTCCAAGAACGACACCTCCTGGCACCTGCTTCGTGATTTCGAGAAAGAGGTAAAAGTTGGCGGAATCACTACCCTGAAGACTGATGTTGCATGGGTAGGCTACGGCTACAACTTCGCTCTGAACGGTACCAAGACTGCTTACGATATCGTAACCACAGGCGTAAGCAAGCGTCCGAACATTATCACCCTGGACGGCTGGGCTTCCACACAGCGTTTCGGCGCTATCTGGACCGGCGACCAGTACGGCGGAAACTGGGAGTACATCCGCTTCCACGTACCGACCTACATCGGACAGTCCTTAAGCGGTAACCCGAATATCGGTAGTGATATGGACGGTATCTTCGGCGGAGACAAGATTGTATCCACCCGTGATACCCAGTGGAAGGTATTCACGCCGCTGATGCTGAACATGGACGGCTGGGGAAGCTACGCGAAGACTCCTCAGACCTTCGGCGATCCGTACACCGGTATCAACAGAATGTACCTGAAGCTGAAAGCGCAGCTGATGCCGTACATCTACACCAGCGCGGCAGCTGCGGCAAATCTGGAGACAGGCAACGGCGACACCGGACTTCCGATGATCCGTGCTATGTTCCTGGAGTATCCGGGTGACGCTTACGCAAGCACCAAGGATATGCAGTATCAGTACATGTTCGGTTCCAACGTGTTGGTAGCTCCGATTTACCAGAACACATCCAGCGACACACAGGGAAATGATGTGAGAAACGGCATCTACCTTCCGGACGCAGATCAGATCTGGATCGACTACTTCACCGGCGAGCAGTACTACGGCGGACAGACCCTGAACAACTTCGACGCTCCCATCTGGAAGCTTCCGATCTTTGTAAAGAATGGTTCCATCATCCCCATGTGGGAGGAGAACAACAGCCCGTCCAAGATCAACAAGGCAAACCGCAGCGTAGAGTTCTGGCCGGCAGGATCCACCGAGTACACCATGTATGAGGATGACGGAATCACCGCAGAGAACAAGACCACCGAGGTGGATGGTTACGGAACTGTAGCTGACGTATCCTATGGCGAACATGTATCTCAGAAGTTTACTTCCAAGGTAGAAGGCGACGTGGCAACCCTGACTGCTGAGAAGGCAAGCGGAAGCTATGCAGGGTATGATAAAAATAAGAACACTACCTTCGTAGTCAATGTTTCCAAAGAGCCGACTGCTATCACAGCACAGAACGGTTCCACAGAGCTGACTAAGGTAGCGATGAACAGCAAGGATGATGTTCTGAACGCGGATGTGGCAGCAGGCACCTTCGCTTATTACTATGACGAGTCCCCGGCTATCGAGTACTACGGCGTAGAGGCAGAGGATGAGTTCGCTGACATGATGAAGGATCAGAAGTCCACACCGAAGCTGTATGTGAAGTTCGCCAACACCGATTCTCAGGCAAATGCACAGACCCTGGTTCTGGATGGCTTTGAGAACAACGGCGACATGAGCAAGAATCAGCTGAACCCGAATCTGGCTGCTCCGGCTAACCTGATTGATGACGTGACCAGAAAGACCCCGACCAGCAACACCCTGACCTGGGATGCTGTAAAGGACGCAACCAGCTATGAGCTTCTGGTAGACGGCATCATCAATACCGCAGGCGACGCAACCGAGTTCGCGCACACCGATCTGAAGTACAACTCTACACATACTTATAAGGTACGCGCAAGAAATAAGGACGGCTACTCTGAATGGTCTGAGGAAGTAACCGCCACCACTTCTCTGGATCCCTGGAGAAACGTACCGACGCCGGAAAAAATCACCTGGACAGGCGGAGATGCCTGGGGCAAGCTGGCTAACCTGACCGACCATGATATCAGCGATGCAGCAGGCATGTTCCACTCCACCGGCGACGTTGTAACAGACGCCATCCCGATGATCTTCGATTACGGTCAGGCCTACGCGCTGGATAAGCTGGAGTATTATGCAAGACATGACAACTACGGCAACGGCGCAGTACAGCAGATGAACGTAGAGACCAGCTTGGATGGTGTGAACTGGACCACCCAGTGGATCGGTTCTGAACACCCGGATTGGACCTATAATGCAAAGGCAAGCATTGCAAATAACATGAAAGAGATCCCGCTGACAGGCGCGGCTCGTTATGTAAAGATTGTTATCACAAAGTCCAAGGGCAACTTCTTCTCCGGCGACGAGCTGGCCATCTATAAGAAGGACGGCACCAACGGCTTTGCAGTAGGAAGTACCAATAACCTGGGAACCGTCGCAGACGGCGACTACACCAACATGAAGAACTACCTCGGCTTCTCCAAGAAGGACGGAGAGACCTTCGTGAAGCAGATCGAGGAGAGATTCGGCGATATCAACGGCAACGGCTACTATGACGTATGGGATTACGCGTTCACCATGTTCAACCTGGATGGCGGTACCCAGAAGAGCGGCAAGGTATCCGGCAACATCGTTCTGCTGCCCAGCGCGACAGACGTGAAGGCTGACGAGACCTTTACCGTAGATGTATACGCAGACAATGTAAAGAATCTGAACGCATTTGGAGAGGTTCTGGCTTACAATCCGGCACTGCTTCAGTATGTGGACACCACTGCAGACTTCGACATCTCCCAGATGGAGAACCTGACAGTAAACAAGGTATATGAGGACGGAACAGCTTATGTGAACCTGGCATTCGCCAACAGAGGAAACCAGGCAACCTACAGCGGAACCGGCGTCATTGCCACCATCACCATGAAGGCGAAGAAGGACTTTACGCTGGACGCAAATGCAATGGATCTGAGTCAGGTAATGCTGATTGGACCGGAGTTTGATCTGATTAACTGCGAGAGCTCCTCTGCACCGGAGCTGCCGGATATCATCACAGGCGGCGAGAAGACCTACACCTACGGTGAGGACTTCGACATGACCATGACCAACAAGATCCTGACAGAGGATGATGGAAAGAACGTAGAGAAGTTCATCGAGAGCAAAACCTATGGCGGACTGTTCAACGGCACTCAGGGCCGGGAGTTCGAGCTGAAATGGTATCCGGACGAGTGGACTACCACAGTGAAGGGTCTGCCGGAGCATGTAAAGGTTCCGGTTACCTTCCATATCGATGTGAAGCAGGATGCAGCAGACGAGGTTGTAGAAGATACAACAGAGGATGTGGCAGACGAAGCAGAAGATGTAGAAGTACAGACAGCAGAGGAAGAGGTAGCTGTTCAGGCTGACAACACCAGGAAGGTGATCTCCGTAACCCTGCAGAATGCCAATAAGGCAAACGGTTATGTAACAAGCGCATCCGCTGAGTTTACTTACAGCGATGGCAACACAAGCAGCGACAGCAAGTCTCTGGACTGGGCAGACGCAGCAGACTACTCTGAGTTTACATTTAACGCAGAGGCAGACAAGACTGTAACCAAGGTAGATGTAACTGTAAATTCCGTAGCAAACGCAAAGGGCGCGTCTGTAGAGAACATGCTGACCCTGTCTACTCTGACAGTAGCGACAGCAGACGGCAGCTTAAGCTACGGCAGCGACTTTACCATGACCATGACCAACGATGTTTTCACATCTGACGACGGAAACAATGTGAAGAAGATGATCCAGCAGGGCAGCTTCTCCGGACTGTTCGGCGGTCAGGGACGTAACTTCGAGTTCATGTATGATATCCCAAGCAACTACATAGACAAAGAAGTAAAATATGTAGAAATGCCGGTAACGCTTCATATGAATATGAAGAAGGCAGATACCGTAAGCACAGTTTCTGTATACAACGCACCGTCTTACGGTAACGGATACATGACAGACGCTACCGCAACCTTCACTTATGAAGATGGCACAACCGCCGATGTGAACCTGAAGGATCAGGGAACCAAGTTTGAGTTCACCAACCCGAAGGAAGACGCAAAGGTAACCAAGGTATCTGTAACTGCAAACCAGGCAAGCGGAACCAACATGCTGACCTTAAGCGAGCTTGAGGTAAAGGCAAAGGTTGCTATGGTTCCGGTAACCAAGATTACTCTGGCTGAGGACAACGTAAAAGAGCTGTATGCAGGAAGCATGGCAGATATCAACGCAACCATCGAGCCGGAGAACGCAACCAACCCGTACTTCGTAGCAACCTCCTCCGACGAGGATGTTGTAAGAATCATCACCCTGGCTGACGAGAACGGTCTGCCGATTTACAAGGCATACGCAGTAGGCGAGGGCAAGGCCACCATTACTCTGACTGCACGTGAGTCCATGCAGGATACCGCTACACAGGCAGAGGGCGAGGATCAGGCAGCGCCGATCACCGCATCCTACGAAATCACCGTACTGGCAGGCGCAGACAAGACCGAACTGGTTGAGCTGATTACCGAGTACAGCAAGACCAACCCGAAGTTCTACACCGAGGAGAGCTTCAAGGCACTGACTGACGCCATCGACGCAGCAAACACTGTAAAGAATAACGCAGAGGCCACCAAGGACGATGTGAAGAAGGCTATCGCGGCCATGAAGAAGGCGGCTGACGCGCTGGAAGAATCTGAGCTGACCGCAGAGGCTATCACCGACAAGAGCGGTATGACCGCAGACGCGCCGTACAGCGAGGAGAACGTACCGAGCGCACTGGTAGACGGCAATGAGACCAACTACTGGGAGTCCCCGTACTACGGAAACAACGTTGGACTGCCGAAGGAGATTACCCTGGCTCTGGGCGACGCATACGACCTGGAGAAGGTAGAAATCGTGAAAAATACCGGCAACGGTAAGGTAACCGATTATGAGGTACTGGTAAGCACCGATGGCGAGAACTTCACATCCGTAGGAAGAAAGACCATTGATGAGAATGAGATGAGATCCGGCATCCGTATGGAGCAGGCAAACATCACGCACGTAAAGGTTATCATCCACGGAGCAAAGACCGGCGGCAGGGATGTAGCTTATGCACGTCTGTCCGAGATCAACTTCTATGGTAAGAAGGTAGCAGAGCCGGCTGACAAGAAAGCTCTGACCGAGACCGTAGACAAGTACAAGGATCTGAAGCAGGAGAACTACACCGACGAGACCTGGAAGACATTTGCAGAGGCTTTGAAGACAGCACAGAATGTACTGGCAGACGAGAAGGCGACACAGGAGACTGTAGACGCAGCTGTAAAGACACTGAACGACGCATACAAGGGTCTGGTGAAGAAAGAATTACCGAATCCGGATCAGCCGGTTGTGAAGGATGCACTGAAGGCAGCAGTTGACAAGAATGCAGACAAGAAGCAGGGCGACTACACAGCAGACAGCTGGGCGAAGTTCTCCGCAGCTCTTGCACATGCACAGGCTGTACTGAACGACCCGAACGCAACCGCAGATCAGGTAAGCGCAGCACTGAAGGGTCTGGAAGAGGCAGCCGCAGCACTGACCACAGGTCAGTCCCCGGCAGCAAAGGATGAACTGCAGGCTGTATATAACGGCAATAAGGACAGAGAGAAGAAGGACTACACAGCAGACAGCTGGAAGGCATTCTCTACTGCTCTGAGCAATGCTGAGAAGATTCTGAAGAACCCGAACGCTACTTCTCAGGAAATCAGCGATGCGCTGAACGCTCTGAAGACTGCAGTAGCAGATCTGAAGACTGTGGCCGAGAAGAAGGATGAGGACAATAAGAAACAGAACTCCTCCGGAAGCTCCGGCAGCTCCAAGTCCAACACCACGAGCACCACTTCTGCACAGACCGGTGATACTGCACAGCCGCTGCTGTACGTGGTACTGATTGCAGCCGCAGCAGCTGTACTGGCGCTGATTCGCAGAAAAAGAATGAAATAAAAAGCAACAATCTAAAGTAACAAGTTAAGTTTTTCCACCTTATTCAGGAAGACCGGCTTTCGTGCCTCTGGCACGGAGGCCGGTCTTCCCTATTCCAGGTTGTTCCCATCAGGCCACAGTGTTGCCGTCTTTGTGAAATTACAGCTTGAAAATTTCTGGAAAATGTGGTATCTTATTAAACATATGTTATCATACGTAAGTATTGACGCGTCAATACTTTAAGAGTGTAAAGCGAAAAAGCGAGGAAAACATGAGTCAGGCAGAGACGATATTAGAAATCAAAGATTTATGCGTGGAATTCCAGACTGTTGAGGGTACCGTACATGCGGTCGACCATCTGAATTATACCTTACATAAAGGCGAAAAACTGGGCATCGTAGGGGAGAGCGGAAGCGGCAAGAGCGTATCCTCTCTCGGTATGATGCAGCTGATCCCGAACCCGCCCGGACGGATTACCGGAGGAGAGATTCTTTATCATGGAAAGGATCTGGTGAAAGCATCGGAGAAAGAAATGCAGAAGATCCGTGGAAATGAGATTTCCATGATTTTCCAGGAACCTATGACTTCCTTAAATCCGATTATCAAATGCGGAAAGCAGATCGCGGAATCCCTGCGGCTTCACCGTGGCATGAAGAAAAAAGAGGCCATGGAAGAGGCAGTGCGGATGATGCGGGCGGTGGGCATTGCGAACCCGGAGGTCCGGGCCCATGAATATCCCCATCAGATGTCCGGCGGTATGCGTCAGCGTGTCATGATTGCCATGGCTCTGGCCTGTCAGCCTCAGATTTTGATTGCGGATGAGCCTACGACAGCACTGGATGTGACCATTCAGGCCCAGATTCTCGACCTGATCCGGGAGCTGAACGAGAGCATGGGAACCTCCGTCGTCTTCATTACCCATGACCTGGGCGTAGTCAGCGAGCTGTGCGATACGGTGATTGTCATGTATACCGGCCACATCGTAGAGCAGGCGCCGGTGAAGGAGCTCTTTGAAAGTCCGAAGCATCCGTATACCAAGGGACTTCTGAACGCCATCCCGAAGATTACCAGAGAACGGGATCCCCTGGAGACCATCGAGGGCATGGTGCCGAACCCCACCGAGCGTATTGAGGGCTGCAGCTTTTCTCCCAGATGTCCCTATGCCACCGACCAGTGCCGGAAAGCGGGGCCGCCCATGGCGGAGCTATCCGATGGACGCCTGGTGCGCTGCTGGCAGTACGCGAAAGAGAACGAGGAGGCTTAAATCAGGATGGAAAATCAGAATAACGTATTGATGGAAGCCGACCATGTGAAGGTATATTTTAAAGGAAAAGACAAAAAATCAGGTACGGTCAAGGCTGTGGACGATGTGAGCTTTCAGATCATGCGGGGCGAGACCTTCGGCGTGGTAGGCGAGAGTGGCTGTGGCAAGAGTACTCTGGGACGTTCCCTGGTGCGGCTTTTGAAGCCCACGGACGGTCACATTTACCTGGATGGCACGGATATCGCGGGCTTAAAGGGAAAAGAGCTTAAAAATATGCGGAAAAAGGCCCAGATCATTTTCCAGGATCCGTCGGCCTGCCTGAATCCCCGAAGAACCGTAAAGCAGATACTCATGGAGCCTTTTGAAATTCACGGCCTGAAGGGACAGATGGATGTGGATGCCCGCATCGAGGAACTGATGCATCTGGTAGGCCTGGATACCTATCATCTGAGCCGTTACCCCCATGAGCTTTCCGGAGGCCAGAAACAGCGAATCGGAATTGCGAGAGCCCTGGCTCTGGAGCCGGATATTATCATCTGCGACGAGGCGGTGTCCGCTCTGGATGTGTCCGTACAGGCTCAGGTGTTGAATCTGCTACAGGAATTAAAAGAAAAGTTAGGACTGACCTACTTCTTCATTTCCCATAACCTGAATGTGGTCTATCAGGTCAGCGACCGGGTAGGCGTCATGTATCTGGGGAAAATGGTGGAGATCGCGAATTACGATCAGTTATATGAGAAGCGTTATCATCCCTACACGGAGGCTCTACTGTCGGCCATTCCCCAGGTGGGGGAGGGTAGCGTTAAGCGCATCCATCTGGAGGGAGAGGTTCCAAGCCCCTCCAATCCGCCGACAGGCTGCCGGTTCCATACCCGGTGTCCTAAGGCGTGTGACCGGTGTAAGACAGAGGTTCCCGAGCTTCGGGAGGTGGAGGCAGGACACTATGTAGCCTGTCACCTGTATGATGGTCTGGAGAAAAAATAATGGAGACAACGCCCATCCGGGCGTCTCAATAGAGTTTAAAAGGAGGCAATATTATGAAGAAGAAGTTTTTAGCTCTGGCACTGAGCCTGACCATGGTTCTCGGCCTGGCAGCCTGCGGCGGTGGAAGCGACAACGCGTCTTCTGACGGAAGCAGCGCGGCGTCAGGAGATTCCGGCTCCAGTACCGTAGTGGTAGCCATGGGCTCCGGTTTTTCTACCCTGGATCCGGGCTATGTCTATGAGAAATATCCGCCCATGATCGTAAACGCATGCTACGAGACCCTGTTCAAATTCTACAGCAACGACGGCGCTCCCGAACCCTGTCTGGCTGACACCTACGAGTTCTCTGAGGACGGCCTGACCCTGACTGTGACCCTGAAGGACGGCATTACCTTCGCAAGCGGCAACCCCATGACCTCTGCGGATGTGGCCTTCAGCATCAACCGCTGCAAGAACCTGCAGGGCAACCCGGCCTTCATCGCGGATACCATCGACAGCATCGAGACTCCCGATGAGAAGACCATCGTTTTCCATCTGAATCAGCAGGACAGCGCCATCCTTTCCAAGCTGACCTACAGCTCTCTGTCTGTACTGGACAGTGCCGTTGTAAAGGAGAATGGTGGAACTGACGCTGAGGACGCGGCTACCACCGATACCGCACAGTCCTACCTGGATACCACCAGCGCAGGCTCCGGTATGTATGTGATGACCAGCTATACTCCGGACGAGGAAGTGGTTCTGGAGAAGAACCCGAACTACTGGGGCAAGGCAACCAACGTAGATAAATACATCATCAAGATCCAACCGGATTCCAACACCCAGATGATGACTCTGTCCAGCGGTGATATCGATGTGGCCATGAACATGACTGACGATACCATGGAAGAGCTGCAGAGCGCTGACGGTATCGAGATCATCAATGGCGCTACCAAGACCGTAGGCTTTGTGATGATGAACATGAATGAGACCTACAGCGGTCCCATGGCAAATCCGAAGGTACAGCAGGCAGTCCGCAAGGCTCTGGACTACACCGGAATCCAGACCATCTGCGGCGAGGGTACACTGACGCCCTATGACATCATTCAGGTGGGCTTCATGGGAAGCAAGGGTGAGAGAGCGGCGGATTACACCAACGTGGAAGAGGCAAAGGCTCTGCTGGCTGAGGCTGGTTACGCAGACGGCTTCGATGTAGACATGACCGTATGCGATCTGGATATGGAGGGCGTACTCCTGTCTGACCTGGCCCAGAAGGTAAAGGACGATCTGGCACAGATCGGTATCAATGTAAATATCGTAGCGCAGCCCTGGGCAGCAGGCTACGGCGACGCTTACCGTGACGGAACCCTGGGCTTTACTGTAATGTATTGGGGAACCGATTACAACGACCCGAACGTACAGCTGGAGTTCCTGCCGGGCGGAGTGGTAGGACTTCGTGCAGGCTGGACGGCTGATATGAATCAGGAGTTGGCAGACATGTATCAGGAGACCATGGAGGCCACCGACAACGACGCACGTATCGCGGTTCTGGAGAAGATTCAGGACGCCATGTACGAGGACGGTCCGTTCGTTATGATCGCACAGGCACCGGCACATATCGCTTACAACACCAGACTGAGCGGCGTAGGTATCTCCGATCCTTACGCGCTTGATCTGACACTGATTAACATTCAGTAAGCTTCAGAAATACAGAACAGCTCTTGCGGACGGAGGGGATTTCTCTTCCGTCCGAAAGCCGTTTTTCGGAAGCGGCGATTCCGAAGGCAGATATTGTCGTGAACGGCTGACGCACTCTGGACAGAGTGGAACGGCAGCGCTGACGAAAGTACCTGTCCTCCGTGGGAAATGGAAACGGGGCCGTGAGCGGAGCACGGCGGAAATAAGAAAAACGAGGTGGAATATGGAACGTCTGAAATTTATAGGAAAGAGACTGATTTATCTGGTCGTTATGCTCTTCGGCGTGGCCACCCTGGTATTTATTCTGACGAAAATGATACCGGGCGACCCGACCGTGGCGAACTTAAGCCAGAGAGCCTTAAATGATCCCGAGGTTGTAGCAGCCTATCGGGCCAAATACGGACTGGATCAGCCGGTCTTTGTACAGTATATCCTGTACATCAAAAATCTGCTGCATCTGGATCTGGGTACGTCTATCCGTACCAATAAGCCGGTGCTGGATGAGTTGGCCAGATGCTATCCGGCTACCATTGAGCTGGCGCTTTTCGCGATCATTCTGGCGGCGCTTTTGGGTATCTTGTTCGGCGTCATTTCCGCTATTAAGCGAAACAGCATCCTTGACCAGATGGTGCGCGCCCTGTCCGTGACCGGCGTCAGCATCCCCAGCTTCTGGTTCGCCCTGTTAGTGCTGTATTTCTTCTATTATAAATTACATATTTTCCCGTGACCGGGCCGTTTAAGCAACAGCTTTTCCGCTCCGGCCACAGTGACGGGTATGTATGTCATCGACAGCCTCATCGAGGGAAATCCGGCCAAGGCGCTGGACGCCCTGCAGCATCTGATTCTGCCGGGACTGGTGCTGGCGGCCTTTACCATGGGCCTGATTACCAGAACGACCCGGTCGAACCTGCTGGATGTCATGTCCACTGATTATATCCGTACGGCCAGAGCCAAGGGCTTAAGCCGTGTGGGACTGATTGTACGCCATGCCCTGGGCAATGCGCTGATTCCGGTGCTGACCGTTATCGGCCTGGGTCTGGGAAATCTCTTAGGCGGCATGGTACTGGTGGAGACCATCTTTAACTGGCCCGGCGTGGGACAGTTTGCCTATGAGTCGGTGCTTTCCGTGGATTATCCGTCCATCATCGGAGTGGCACTTCTGATAGCTTTGAATTACATGGTGATCAATACGGTCGTGGATATTCTCTATGGCGTCATTGACCCGAGAGTGAGGTGCAACGGATGATTCGTTCAATCAAAAAAATGTTCAAATCCAACTATTTATTTACTCTGGGCGTTATCATCTGTCTGGCCTGGATCCTGCTGGCGATTCTGGCGCCGGTTATTGCGCCCTATGACCCCATTGCCCAGGATCTGACCCTGCGTCTGCAGGCGCCGTCGGCGGAGCATCTCTTCGGTACGGACAACTTTGGCCGGGATATCTTCAGCCGCGTGATTTACGGCGGCCGGTATTCCCTGCTGGCAGGCTGCCTGACGGTGGTGATCGCGGGCGTCATCGGTACCTTTTACGGAGCCATCGCAGGCTACGTGGGCGGCTGGGTGGACAATGTAATGATGCGTCTCTCGGAGATGATTCTGTCTTTCCCGTCCCTGATTCTGGCCATGATCATCAACGCTGTGATGGGTTCCAACCTGTTCAACACCATGTTCGCTCTGGTCATCGTGGCCTGGCCCACCTACGCCAGACTCATGCGGAGCGTTGTCTTAAGCGTCAAGGAAAATGAATATGTGACCGCTTCCGAGGCGCTGGGCGCGTCCCGGCTCCGGATTCTGTTGAAAGAAGTTATCCCGAACAGTATCAGCTCCGTATTGATTATGGCGACCACCGATATCGGAAATCAGATCCTGATGTTCTCGACCTTAAGCTTCTTAGGCCTTGGCTCCGCGCCGCCTACGCCCGAGTGGGGCATGATGGTGTCCGACGGTGTGGGCTACTTCAATAAATTCTGGGTGGCAGGCTTCCCGGGACTGGCGATCTTTACCATGGCCGTGGGCGCGAACTTCATCGGCGACGGTCTGCGGGATCTGCTGGATCCGAAGCTGAGAAAGCAGTTTTAAATGGCAAGAGAGGAGACGGAAGTTATGTTAAAAGAGAACAGAGTAAAACGTGTGCTGGATGCGTTAAAGGAAATGGGCTTAAGTCAGATGCTGATCGTGGATCCCATGTCCATCTACTATCTGACCGGCGTATACATCGCGCCCTTCGAGCGTTTCTACGCCCTGTACCTGCGGGCGGACGGAAAGCATGTGTATTTCCTGAACAAGCTGTTCACCGTACCGGAAGAGGTGGGTGTGGAGAAGGTCTGGTATGACGATACGGATCCGGCAGCCGAGATTGTGGCGAAGTATCTGGATCACGATCAGGCACTGGGCGTGGATAAGGATCTGACTGCTCGTTTTCTGCTTCCTTTGATGAAAAGGAAAGCGGCCACAGGTTTTGTCAATGCGTCTCTGGCGGTGGACAAGACCCGCGGCGTCAAGGATGCCGGGGAGCAGGAACTGATGCGCGTCTCTTCTGATATCAATGATAAAGCCATTGCGAAGTTTAAGACCCTGATTCATGAGGGCGTCACCGAGAAAGAGGTGGCTGAGCAGACACTGAAAATCTATCAGGATCTGGGAGCCGACGGCTTTTCCTTCGAGCCCCTGGTGGCTTTTGGAGCAAATGCGGCGGATCCCCATCACGCGCCGGACGACACTGTGGTGAAGCCGGGCGACTGCGTGCTCTTCGATGTAGGCTGCATCAAGGATGGCTATTGCTCTGACATGACCCGTACCTTCTACTACAAGGAGGCCAGCGAGCAGCATCAGCTTGTATACAATACGGTGCGCCGGGCCAACGAGGCCGCTATCGCGAAAATCAAGCCGGGTATTCCGCTCTGCGAGCTGGACAAAACAGCCCGGGATCTGATCACCGAAGCGGGCTACGGACCCTATTTCACCCATCGTCTGGGTCATTTCATCGGCCTTGGGGAGCATGAGTTTGGCGATGTATCGTCCGTGAATACGGACAAGGCCGTTCCGGGCATGATTTTCTCCATCGAGCCGGGTATCTACCTGACCGGTGACACCGGCGTCCGGGTGGAGGATCTGGTGCTGGTGACTGAGGAGGGCTGCGAGGTGCTGAACCATTATCCGAAGGAACTGGAGATCATCGGTTAAGGAGAAATTAAAATGAATCCGATTGCTGTTTTATATATGAAAAACGGAAAAAAGATTGTGATAGAGCTGCTGCCCGAGGCAGCGCCCAACACAGTGAACAGCTTTATTTACGTGGCCTCCCGCGGTCTCATGGATCACCACGCCATCCAGCGCATCGTCCCGGGCAGCTGGATCGATGTGAGCTATACTGCCTTCGGCAAAAAGGAAGCCCAGTATCTGATTCCCAACGAATTTGAGCTTCACCCGGAGATCACACCCCTGGATTCCCATCCGGGCGCAGTCTGCATGGGCGGCTATGGCGCGGACGGCCTGGCCTCCTGCGAGTTCTTCTTCCCCCTGCGGGACTGCCCCGACCATAAGGGCGTCTATCCGGTCTTTGGCCGCGTCCTGGAAGGCATGGACGAAATCTACCGCCTGGAAAAGGTAAAAACCGTCCCCGTAGATTTTCCCATTCCCGGCGTGGAAGTGAACGAGCCCGTAGAACCGGAAATCATCGACCGTGTAGAGCTGGAGCTCCACGGCCAGACCTATCCCGAGCCGATCCGCATGAAGGAGCAGAAGCTGCCGCCCTGCTGGAAATAAAAAGGAATACAGAAGAAAACTATGTTAGAATAAATATGATTTGCTGAAACAGACATCTATCGGGGAGGCGAAGACTTGACAAACATACTTCTGGTCGAGGACGACCGGGCGATTATCGAGAACTTGAGCGCGGTGCTGAAGGCGGAGGGCTTTCAGGTGCGGGCGGAAGCGGGGCAGAGGGAGGCTCTGGCGGCGCTTCAGGAGGAAAAATTTGATTTGCTGCTGCTGGACGTGTCCCTGCAGAATGGAAATGGGTTCGCGGTGTGCTCGGCGGTGAAGGCCGAGTCGGATACGCCGGTGATCTTTCTGACGGCTTCAGGGGACGAGTTCAGCGTGGTGACCGGGCTTGACCTGGGAGCAGAGGATTATATCAGTAAGCCCTTCCGGCCAAGAGAATTGATTTCACGGATTCGGAGCGTGCTGCGCCGGTGTGGGAAAACCCAGTCGATTGTGGAAATTGGGGACCTGCGGGTGGATACGGTGCGGGCGTCCGTGACGAAGGACGGCGCGGACTGCTGCCTGTCGGCGCTGGAGTACCGGCTGCTGTTATTCTTTTTGAACCATAAGGGAATGGTACTGACCAGGGGACAGCTTCTGGAGGAAATCTGGGACGCCGCCGGGGAGTTCGTCAATGACAATACGTTGACCGTATACATCAAAAGATTGAGAGAGAAGATAGAGACAGATCCGCAAAATCCGACGATTATCCGTACGGTGCGGGGACTCGGGTATAAGCTGGAATAAAAAACGAATTTGGCTGTTGATTTTAGAGTAAAAGAGATGGAAAGCATAAAGTATGGGAGGAATCCATGCGATATCTACGAGACAAAGAATTCAGAATGAGCGTACTTATATCGGCCTGCGTCGCTGCCATCACGGCAGCGGCAGGCTTTTTTCTTATACGACAGCAGGCGGCTATGGCCGGATTCCTGCTGGCGGTTCTTGGCTGTGTACTGGTCATTGCCCTGTGGCTCGCCTTCACGCTGTGCCGCTACCGCCGTCTGGAAAAGCTGGCCGCGGACACGGATCGGATGCTTCACGGAGAGCGGGATCTGAATTTTACCCGATATCAGGAGGGAGAGCTTGAGATTCTGGCCAATGAGCTGTCGAAGCTGCTGAATCGTCTGAGCGAGCAGGCCGATCATTTACAGGCGGAAAAGGGATACTTAAGCGATTCCCTGGCGGACATCTCCCATCAGCTGCGGACGCCCCTGACCTCCCTGAACCTGGTGCTGGCCCGCCTGGGCCAGGAGACCGACCCGCAGGAGCGTCGCAAGCTCCTCTACGAGGCCGGACAGCTCCAGGGCCGCATCAGCTGGCTGGTGGAGGCTTTGCTTAAAATCTCCCGTATTGACGCGGGTACCGCGGTCTTTGTACAGGAACAGGTAGAGGTACAGAAACTCATGGATAGCGTGCTGGAGCCCTTCGCCATCCCCATAGAGCTGCGGGAGCAGCAGGTGAAGCTGGACATTCCGGCAGAGACCGCATTTACCGGGGACTTCTCCTGGAGCTGTGAGGCGGTCAGCAATATTGTAAAAAACTGTATGGAGCATGCGGGCGAGGGCGGCGTCCTGACGCTGCGTGCTCAGGAAAATAGCCTCTACACCGAGCTGGTCATCGAGGATAACGGTCCGGGCATCGCTCCGGAGGATTTGCCGCATCTCTTTGAGCGGTTTTATAAAGGAAAGTGTTCCTTCGGCTCCGGTATCGGCATTGGACTGGCCCTGTCGCGCATGATCATCAAACAGCAGAACGGCTCCATCAGGGGCGAGAACCGGGCGGAGGGCGGGGCCCGGTTTACGATTCGCTTCTATAAAGGTATTGTATAAAGTGACAAATCTGTCACCGGAAAGTCACGCCCCCGTCATCTGTGCCCTGTATACTGAACCCATAAAACGGGAAACCGGCCGTCCGGGAGTGCTTCACGAACCACAGAAAACCCCGCCGCGCCCACTTCTCAAGAGGAGGCAGACATGGAAGTCTTAAAAGCAGAACATCTCACCAAAGTATACGGCTCCGGCGAAAACGAAGTGCGGGCCCTGGACGACGTATCCTTCTATATCCAGCGTGGCGAATTCGTGGCCATCATCGGCCCTTCCGGATCCGGTAAATCCACCCTGCTCCACATCCTGGGCGGCGTGGACCGGCCCACCTCGGGCAGAGTCTACCTGGACGGCATTGACGTCTACGGTCAGAACGAGGAGCAGCTGGCCATTTTCCGGCGGCGGGAGGTAGGCCTGATTTACCAGTTCTATAACCTGATTCCGGTCCTGAACGTGGTGGAAAATATGACCCTGCCAGTGCAGATGGATGGCCGAAAGGTGGGAGAGGAGCGCCTGCAGGAACTCCTGAAACTCTTAAACCTGGAAGATCGGAAGAATCATCTGCCCAACCAGCTCTCCGGCGGCCAGCAGCAGCGGGTATCCATCGGAAGAGCCCTGATGAACGCCCCGGCCATCGTGCTGGCCGACGAGCCCACAGGCAACCTGGATTCCAGGAACAGTCAGGAAATCATGGAGCTCTTAAAGCTCTCCAACAAAAAATACAGCCAGACCCTGGTTATGATCACCCACGACGAAAATCTGGCCCTCCAGGCAGATCGCATCATCGCCATCGAGGATGGCCGTATTGCCAGAGACGAGGTGATCCGTCGATGAAGAACGTATTTACCAGACTGACGGCGAAAACCCTGAAGGCTAACCGGACCCGGACCATGGTTACGATCATCGGAATCCTGCTGGCTACCGCCATGTTGACGGCTGTCACTACCTTTATTTCCAGCCTGCAGCACTATATGCTGGAAAATGTGATTGCGGAAAACGGAGACTGGCACGGGGAAGCCATGCAGATTCCGGAGAAAAAGGTGGAAGAGCTGGCCGGAATGGAAGAAGTCACCATGCAGGTCACCTGGCAGGAACTGGGCTACGCCCTGGACGGGGTGAAGCCGTCTTATCATAATAGTTCGGGGCTGCCCTATTACTATGTGGTCGGAATCGACGCGGATTTTGAGAAACAGATGCCTATCCGGGTGACGGAAGGACGACTGCCGGAAAATGACCGGGAGCTGATTCTGTCAGATCAGGCAAGATGGGCGCTGGAACAGAATGGAACACCGGTGGCGGTAGGTGATATCCTGTCTCTGGATCTGGGAGAGCGCCTGTTAAACGGCGAACGGCTGGGAGCTGAGAATCCGGTTGTATACAGAGATGAGGAAAATCCGGATATGGACGCGAGAAAAGAAGAACTTCAGATCCGGGAACCCAGAGAGTACACCGTGGTGGGCTACATGGAGGAGCCGTATTACGGATGGAACAGCGCCGGTTTCCTGTGCTTTACCCGGAAAGATACGTCTCCGGTGTCGGATTGCCTCTATACCAGCTTTTTTAAGCTGAAAAAGGGAGGGGATATCTATGAGTTTACCGATGCGTATCTGAACGATTACAGCGTTACCTATAACAGCGAGCTTCTTCGGACACAGGGAATCTCTGCGAACCGCGCGTTTATGCGTCTGCTTTACGGCATGTCCGTGATCCTGATTCTTCTGATTATGACGGGAGGTGTCTCCCTGGTGTACAATTCCTTCGCCATCTCGGTCAGCGACCGGACAAAGCAGTTTGGTCTGTTGGCGTCCATCGGCGCGACGCCCCGGCAGCTGCGGAGCATGGTATACCGGGAAGCGCTGATTTTAAGCAGCATCGGAATTCCTTTCGGCATCCTGTCCGGCATTGCGGGAATTGGCGTGGCCCTTTCCCTTACCTCCGGATCCTTTCGATATATTTATGAGGGAGAGATTCCCATGCGGGTTTACGCGTCCTGGCCGGCTCTTCTGACAGCGGCGTTGACGGCCCTTGTGACCGTATTGATTTCCGCCTGGATTCCGGCCAGACGGGCAGCGAAGATTCCGCCCATGGAAGCCATCCGGCTTTCCCGGGATATCCGGATTTCCGGACGGGAACAAAAAAGAACCCGCAAAACAGGCCGCTTCAGTCAGAAGCTGTTCGGGCTGCCCGCAGGGCTGGCAAACCGGTATTTTTCCAGGGCGAGGAAGCAGTACCGGGCGACGGTGCTGTCCCTGTTTATCAGCATCGTGCTCTTTGTGTCGGCCAGCTCCTATTCCACCTATCTGAAAAAGAGTCTGTTCGATGCGAAGGCGGTGCCGGAATATGACGTGTCGGTCTACGGTGTGCATGCTCCAAAGCTTCGGCAGGAAATCGCGTCTGTGGACGGCGTGGAGCAGGCCCTGTATGTGCAGGAATGTTATCCGGATATTCTCTTGAAGCCGGAGCAGATGGATGAAAGCGCCAGGAAAGAGCTCTGGGAAATGGAGAAAGATGAGAACGGCTATTTTCGCCTGGACGGAGAACTGCTTGTGCTTTCCGATGAAGACTATGAGAAATGGCTGCTTTCCGCAGGGCTCGCGGTGCCGGAGGAAAAGGACGGACAGATACCGCTGATCATTGGAAATGAGGTCCGGGCCTATCATTCTGCCACAGGCCGTTATCAGACTGTGAAAACCCTGAAATCTGCCGGGGAACCGGTGACGATTATGCTTACCGATTATACCGCATGGCAGGAGGCCCAGGAAGAAGCGGACGGAGGGCAGGTGGATCAGGAGCCTTATCAGATTTCTGTCACAGGCTATGCGGCAAAACTGGTAGAAAGCGGCCCCATGAATCTCTTTGCCGGTGATATGGGACTGGGCATGGTAGTGTCAAAAAGCCAGCTTGCATCGATACTCGGAGAAAAACTGGAAAGCTGTCTGCCCCGAGGCTGTGTGTATCTGAAGGCTGCGAACCATCAGAAGGTGGCGGAGGAGCTGAATAAACTGATAGAAACGGTAGATACGGAGGAGTATCTCTATGTAAATGACGCGGCCCAGGAGCTTCGCGGCATGAAGAGCATGCTGATGACTGTCGATATCTTTGCCTATGGCTTCATCGCCCTCATCTCCCTGATTGCGGCGGCCAATGTGTTCAACACCATTTCCACGGGCTTTCTGCTGCGCCGGAGGGAGTTCGCGGTGCTGTCCTCCGTAGGCATGACGCCAAAGGAAATGAACCGGATGCTCAGCTACGAATGTGTCCTTTACGGACTGAAAGCGCTGCTTTACGGCCTGCCGGTGTCCCTTCTGGTGACCTGGGTCATCTACCGGGTGGTGGGATCCGGTATGGATACGGAATTCTATGTACCGGCGGCAAGCATCGTGGTTGTGATAGCCAGCGTATTTCTGGTGGTATTTTCCACCATGCTGTATGCGAAAAGCAAGCTCCGGAAAGCCAATATCATCGACAGTATCCGGCAGGAAAGCCTGTAAGGAAATGTCAGATCATAAGTTTTTTAGAAAAGTTTATGGAATCTTCATTGATTCTTCCGGCGTAAAATGCTATTCTTCTTAACATGAAAACGCCGAATGAGAGAGTTTGGCTCTGCGGCTGCGAAGCATGCGTAAGGAGCTGCCGGTGGCAGGTCCTGAAGAAGGACATGCTTCCGCCGCATTTTATTATGACAGGAGATAGCGATGAAAGAAGTCAAGAACAACAAGAAACCATTTATTTTTTATTACACCATCGTGATTGTCATCATGATTTTGTTAAATATGTTTGTCTTCCCGAAGGTTTTGAGCCCTACGGTAAAAGAAGTAGGCTACGACACCTTCCTGACCATGTTGGATAAGAAAGAAATCCAGCAGGTTCAGGTGGAGGATAATCAGATCATCTTTTCCGACAATGCGGATCCGGTAAACTACTATAAGACCGGCGTCTTCAACGACCCGGATCTGGTGAACCGTCTCCAGGACGCGGGCGTAGAATTCGGTACGGAGATCGTGGAGGAGGCCTCCCCCTGGATGTCCCTTCTGGTCTCCATGGTGCCTTTTATCATCATGATTGTCATCGGCCAGATGCTGATGAAGAACCTGAACAAGAAAATGGGCGGCATGATGGGTGGCAACGCCATGACCTTCGGCAAGAGCAACGCCAAGATTTATGTGGAGTCCACCACCGGCATCAAATTCTCCGATGTGGCGGGCGAGGATGAGGCCAAGGAGATTCTGACCGAGATCGTAGACTTTCTGCACAATCCGGCCAAGTATACGGAGATCGGCGCCACTATGCCGAAGGGCGCACTGCTTGTAGGCCCTCCGGGAACCGGTAAAACGTTGCTTGCAAAGGCGGTAGCAGGCGAGGCTAACGTTCCCTTCTTCTCTATTTCCGGTTCAGAATTCGTCGAGATGTTCGTGGGTATGGGCGCGGCCAAGGTCCGGGATCTGTTTCAGCAGGCCAATGAGAAGGCTCCCTGTATCGTTTTCATCGACGAGATCGATACCATCGGTAAGAAGCGTGACGGCGGCGGTATGGGCGGCAACGACGAGCGGGAGCAGACCCTGAACCAGCTGCTGACCGAGATGGACGGCTTTGATGGCCGGAAAGGCGTTATGATTCTGGCGGCGACGAACCGTCCGGATTCCCTGGATCCGGCTCTGCTTCGTCCGGGCCGGTTCGACCGACGGGTTCCGGTGGAACTGCCTGACTTAAAGGGCCGCGAGGATATCCTGAAGGTTCACGCCAAAAAGGTTCATATGAGCGAAAGCGTGGATTTCAATGCCATTGCCCGGGCGGCAGCAGGCGCTTCCGGCGCGGAGCTGGCCAATATCATCAACGAGGCGGCTCTGCGTGCGGTACGCCAGAACCGGAAATTTGTGACCCAGAGTGATCTGGAGGAGAGTGTGGAGGTGGTCATCGCAGGCTACCAGAAGAAGAACAAGGTACTCTCCGATAAGGAGAAGCTGATTGTTTCCTATCATGAGGTGGGACATGCCCTGGTGGCGGCACTTCAGACCCATTCCGCCCCGGTTCACAAGATTACCATTATCCCCCGTACCTCGGGCGCGCTCGGTTACACCATGCAGGTGGAATCCGGCGAGCATAACCTGATGACGAAAGAGGAAATCGAGAACAAGATTGCCACCTTTACCGGCGGCCGGGTGGCCGAGGAGCTGGTATTCCATTCCATCACCACCGGCGCGTCCAACGATATCGAGCAGGCTACGAAGCTGGCGAGAGCCATGATTACCCGTTTTGGTATGAATGACGAGTTCGATATGGTGGCCATGGAGACTGTCAGCAACCAGTATCTGGGCGGCGACACTTCCCTGGCATGCTCACCGGAGACTGCGACATTGATAGATAAAAAGGTGGTAGAAGTCGTGAAGGCCGAGCATGAGAAGGCCAGAAAGCTCCTGAGTGAGAATATGCCGAAGCTCCATGAGATCGCCAAATTCCTGTACGAGAAGGAGACCATCACCGGCGAAGAATTCATGGAAATCCTGAACCGCAAAGAGAAAGAACCGGCAGTAGCTGAATAAAAAACTATATAATAGAAAGAAATAGGAACAAGAAACACAAAGCAGACGTTCGAACAGAAAAATAAGTGGTGTTCGAACGCCTGTTTTGTGTTATAATAAGAAAAGACTAGAAAAACAGGGAGCATAACAGGACATTATGGCACGAGGCAGAAGAGGAAAAGGAAAAAATCAGGCGAAGAGGTTCCTGCTGGCGGTGATCGCCCTGGTATTGGCGGCAGTCTATCCGGTGCAGGAACAGCTTACAAAAGAGACGGGCGGCACAGCCGTATCCGACGGATCTACCCTGGAGGTCCATTATCTGGATATCGGGCAGGGCGACTGCACCCTGATACGGCAGGGCGATCACGCTATGCTTATCGACGCAGGCAACAACAGCAAGGGTACGACGGTACAGGCCTATCTGGAAAATCAGGGCATCGACCATCTGGATTACGTCATCGGCACCCATCCGGACGCGGATCATATCGGCGGCCTGGATGTGATTATTTACAAGTTCGACTGCGATGAGGTGTGGATGCCCGATTACAGCAAGGATACCCGGACCTACGACGATGTGATTCAGGCAGTGAAGGCCAAAGATTACCAGATTACCCACCCGAAAGCGGGAGACGAATATGCGTTGGGCGAGGCCCGGGTGACAGTGGTATGTCCGGTAAAAGACAGCTACGGCAGTAACGCCAATGATTATTCCATCGGTGTGCGGGTGCAGTTCGGTGAGAACAGCTTTTTATTTACAGGGGACGCCGAGGAGCATTCCGAGGAAGACATGACAGCCAGCGGGGAGAATCTGAATGCGGACGTTTACAAAGCAGCCCATCATGGCAGCCGTACCGCCAATACGGAGGACTTTTTAAAAGCCGTCGATCCGCAGTATGTGGTCTTCAGCTGCGGTGAGGGGAACACCTACGGACACCCCCATGCGGAGGTTTTAAACCGTCTCCGGGAAATGGGAATTCAGATTTTTCGGACGGATGATCAGGGTACTATAGTGGCCGTGTCAGACGGACAAACGATCGCGTTCAACGCATCCCCGTCGGATAACTGGACGCCGGGAGAACCGAAAGGAAAGTAGAGGAAGAGGCAATGGAACAGATAGAAGATAAGAAACAATTCGCGGTGCTGATTGATTCAGATAATATCAGCGCAAAGTACGCGGCAAGCATTTTTAATGAGATTGAGAACTACGGATACGCGTCCTTCCGGCGGATTTACGGCAACTGGTCCGGTAAGTCCAATGGGTGGAAGGAGCAGGTGCTTCTGGAGAATTCCATCACGCCGGTCCAGCAGTTTTCCTATACCACAGGCAAAAACTCCACCGACATGGCCATGGTCATCGACGCCATGGATATCCTGTATTCGGGCAAGGTGGACGGCTTCTGCCTGGTGACCAGCGACAGTGATTTTACCCGTCTGGCCATGCGCCTTCGAGAGGAAAATATGTACGTCATCGGTATGGGGGAATCCAAGACGCCCATGGCCCTGACCAAGGCCTGCAATAAATTTATTCACCTGAATCTCATCAATAAGCAAGTGGGCGACGTGGAGACAATGTCCGCCATAAGCGGACAAAAGAAGGGAAGCAAGGCGGCAGAGGAGGAGCATACCAGTGCGGTGACGCCTCTTTCACAGATTGAGGACGCTATGATCTCCATCATCAACGACAATGAGAACAAGGGCAAAATTACGTATCTGGGCGAGCTGGGCAGCCGTCTGAACGATCGGTTTACGGATTTTGACGTACGTAATTACGGTTACACGAAACTGATGGTATTCCTGAAAGATACCTGCCCGAGGCTGTTTCTCTATCAGCTGGATTCGGCCTGGGCGGTGGGCTTGAACGATCAGTTAGACCGGGAAAAGCTGGAACAGGAGATTCGGGTATTCATTCAGAAAAACGGCGGGCAGGTGGACAATCTGTCCCTGATTTACGAGGAGATTCACAAGAAGCACAGTTCCTTTGATATCAAGGATTATGGTTACAGCCGCCTGTCCAGCTTCCTGCGCAGCATCCGTTCTCTTTCGGTCAGCGGCAACAGCGTCAGTATCCGGGAGAAAAAATAGCGGCAAATATCCGGAAAATAAAACAGTTGGAAAAAGCGCTTGACAAAATGAATTTTGCGGGGGTAAGATAGATGGCAAGTAATTAGCGGGTGACCGTAGGATTACGGAGGATATCAAAAGGAGGAAACTATTATGAAAAAGGTATTAAGCTTAGTTCTGGCTGGTTCCATGGTCCTTTCCCTCGCAGCATGCGGCGGATCCAAGGATACCGCAAGCACAACAGACAGCTCCGCAGCTTCTTCTGCTGAGGCGTCAGGAAGCGACACATTTAAGATCGGCGCTACCGGCCCGATTACCGGCGGCGCTGCTATCTACGGAAATGCTGTAAAGAACGGTATTCAGATCGCAGTTGACGAGATCAACGAGGCAGGCGGAATCAACGGATATCAGATCGACTATAACTTCCAGGATGACGAGCATGACGCAGAGAAGGCTGTCAACGCTTACAACAACCTGAAAGACTGGGGCATGCAGGTTCTCATCGGAACCACCACCAGTGCTCCGTGTATCGCAGTTGTTGAGAAGACTCATGCAGACAACATGTTCCAGATTACACCGTCCGGAACAGCAGTAGAGTGCGTACAGTATGACAACGCATATCGTATGTGCTTCTCTGACCCGACACAGGGTACCGAGTCTGCAAAGTACATCGGCGAGAACGGAATGGCACAGAAGGTAGCTGTTATCTACGACAGCTCTGACGTATATTCCACAGGTATCTATGAGGCGTTCGCTGCAGAGGCAGAGAACCAGCCGTTCGATATTGTATCTGTAGAGGCTTTTACAGCTGACGCGAAGACAGACTTCTCCGTACAGGTTCAGAAGTCCAAGGACGCAGGTGCAGACCTGCTGTTCATGCCGTTCTACTACACAGAGGCTTCTCTGGTACTGGCAGAGTGCAACAAGCAGGGCTATGAGCCGACCTTCTTCGGCTGTGACGGTATGGACGGAATCCTGGGCGTGGAGAACTTCGACACCGCTCTGGCAGAGGGTCTGACTTTCCTGGCTCCGTTCGTAGCAAAGTCTGAGGATGAGCAGGTACAGAGCTTCGTATCCAAGTACGAGGCAGCTTACAGCGAGACTCCGAACCAGTTCGCGGCAGACGCTTATGACTGCGTATACGTAGTAAAGGCTGCTATCGAGGCAGCAGGCGCTACACCGGATATGAGCGTATCCGATCTGTGCGACGCGATGAAAGAGGCTATGGCTTCCGTATCCTACAGCGGTATCACCGGCAAGGATATCACCTGGGGCGAGGATGGCGAGCCGAACAAGGCTCCGCTGGTAGTTAAGGTTGTAGACGGAGAGTACACAGAACTGTAAGCTCAGGCAAAGATTCACAGACGCTGTTCCGCAAGGCGTTTTACTGTGAACGCAGTGAACAGGAAAACAACCCAACGAGGGGATTCTTCACAGGGATCCTCTCGTTTTCGCTTTTTCTGTCTGAGGTTAGAAAAGGCAGCCGACACGCAAAAGTTTTTGGAAATACGCCGTGTTAGCACAATAAAGTGTTGTATGAGCAGATCTTCTATGCTATAATAGAACGCAAAACTCGTCAACAGACAAAAAGAAGAGGTGTTATGTATGATAGGATTCATATCCTACCTGGTGAATGGAATCAGTCTGGGAAGCGTATACGCGCTGATCGCGCTGGGCTACACTATGGTATATGGAATTGCGAAGATGCTGAACTTCGCGCATGGAGATGTAATTATGATCGGCGCTTACGTGGCGTTTACCGCAGTCAGCGGTATGGGAATGCCGCCGGTAGTGGGCGTCCTGCTTTCCGTTGTGGCATGTACAGTCCTGGGCGTTCTGATTGAGCGGATTGCCTATAAGCCACTGAGAAAGGCTTCCAAGCTGGCCGTGCTGATTACCGCCATCGGTGTCAGCTACTTCCTGCAGAACGTAGCACTTCTGATTTACGGAGCAAATACCAAGTCCTTCACTTCGGTCGTGACCATCCCGGCCCTGAAGCTGATGGACGGCAAGCTGGTGATCTCCGGCGAAACCATTGTGACTGTAGTGGCCTGCCTGATCATCATGGCCGGACTGATGACCTTTATGAAATATTCCAAATCCGGCCGCGCCATGCTGGCCGTATCCGAGGACAGCGGCGCAGCCCAGCTCATGGGCGTCAATGTCAACGCGACCATTGCCCTGACCTTCGCCATCGGTTCCGCCCTGGCGGCCATCGCGGGCGTACTGATGTGCTCCTCCTATCCGGCCCTGACCCCGTACACCGGCTCCATGCCTGGTATCAAGGCCTTCGTGGCAGCGGTATTCGGCGGTATCGGATCCATTCCGGGAGCCTTCATCGGAGGCATTCTGTTGGGCGTCATCGAGATCTTAAGCAAGGCTTATATTTCTTCCCAGCTGGCAGACGCCATTGTGTTCGCGGTATTGATTATCGTACTGCTTGTGAAGCCTACCGGACTTCTGGGTAAGCAGATTCAGGAGAAAGTGTAGGTGAAGAAGATGAAGAAAATAAACAAACAGCTCCGCAGCAATCTGATTACATATGGAATCGTCGTTGCAGCATATATTATCGTTACCCTTTGTATGCAGGCGGGAATGATTTCCAGTCTTTTACAGGGACTTCTGGTTCCCCTGTGCGTATACGTGATTCTGGCCATCTCCCTGAACCTGACCGTAGGTATCCTGGGAGAGCTGAGTCTGGGACACGCGGGCTTCATGTGCGCCGGAGCCTTTTCCGGAGCGCTGTTTTCCAAGATCACGGCTGACATGATTCACCCGGCGGGGCTTCGGTTCTTCCTGGCACTTCTGGTGGGAACTGCAGTAGCCGCGCTGTTCGGCTTCCTGATCGGTATTCCGGTACTTCGTCTGAAGGGCGACTACCTGGCCATCGTAACCCTGGCCTTCGGCGAGATTATTAAAAATGTGGTCAACGTCGTATTCCTGGGCCGCGACAGCGCAGGCTTCCATGTATCCACCAAGGACAGCATGTCCTTAGGCCTGGAGCCGGGCGGACAGGTGCTCATCAAGGGGCCCCAGGGAATCACCGGAACCCCCAACGATTCCACCTTCCTCATCGGAATCATCCTGATCCTGGTGACCTTATTTATCGTCATCAACCTTATCAATTCCCGTACCGGCCGCGCCATCATGGCCATCCGTGATAACCGCATCGCAGCCGAGTCCGTGGGAATCGACATTACGAAATACAAGCTTCTGGCCTTCAGTGTATCTGCGGCACTGGCAGGAACCGCAGGCGTGCTCTACGCCCACAACCTGTCTACGCTGATTGCGCTGCCGAAGAACTTCGGCTACAACATGTCCATCATGATTCTGGTATTCGTAGTACTGGGCGGCATCGGCAATATCCGCGGCTCTATCATCGCGGCTGTGGTACTGACACTGCTTCCGGAGCTCCTCCGTTCCCTGAACGACTACCGTATGCTGATTTACGCAGTCGTCCTGATCGCGACTATGATCTTCACCTCCAGCCAGGGAGGCCAGGAGATTCAGGAGCGCATTAAGGCGTTTTTCAAACGCGGCAAAAAAGCAGAGGAGGGAAAATAAGATGGCATTACTGGAAGTAAAGAATCTTGGAATCTCCTTTGGCGGACTTCGCGCTGTGGATGATTTCCATATGGAGATAGAACAGGGACAGCTGTACGGTCTCATCGGCCCCAACGGCGCAGGAAAAACCACCGTATTCAATCTGCTGACCGGTGTCTATCAGCCCACCGACGGCTACATCATGCTGGACGGTGAAAATATTACCGGCAAGAAAACCATTGAAATCAACAAGCACGGCATTGCCCGTACCTTCCAGAACATCCGTCTGTTCAACGAACTGACGGTTCTGGACAATGTAAAGGTCGGACTGCACAATCATCACCAATATTCTACCCTGACCGGTATCCTTCGTCTGCCGAAGTACTATAAAGTGGAGAAGGAGATGAATGAGCGGGCCATGGAGCTTCTGAAGGTCTTTGATCTGGATAAAGAGGCAGATTACAAGGCGTCCAACCTGCCCTACGGCAAGCAGAGAAAGCTGGAAATCGCAAGAGCACTGGCCACAGACCCGAAGCTGCTGCTTCTGGATGAACCGGCAGCCGGTATGAACCCCAACGAGACATTGGAACTGATGAAGACCATCCGCTTCGTGCGGGATAAATTCCATATGACGATTCTTCTGATTGAGCACGACATGAAGCTAGTATCCGGTATCTGTGAGAAGCTGACCGTCCTGAACTTCGGTCAGGTACTGACAGAGGGACCGACAGCAGAAGTGCTGAAAGATCCGAAGGTAATCACAGCTTACCTTGGAGAATAGGAGGAATCGAATTATGGCAATGCTGGAAGTAAAAGATATACAGGTATATTATGGCATGATACAGGCCATCAAGGGAATCTCCTTCGAGGTAAACGAGGGTGAAGTCATCGCACTGATCGGAGCCAACGGCGCAGGAAAAACCACCACCCTGCAGACCATCACCGGCCTGATCGCCCCGAAACACGGCGAGATCCTCTTTGAGGGACAGAATATTACCAAAGTCCCTGCCCACGAAATCGTATCCATGGGAATGGCCCACGTCCCCGAAGGCCGCCGCGTCTTCGCGCAGTTAAGCGTTTTAGACAACCTGAAGCTGGGCGCATTTACCAGAAAAGACAAAGAAGAAATCGAGGAAACCCTGCTTCGTGTATACAAGCGTTTTCCGAGACTGGAAGAGCGTAAAAACCAGATGGCCGGTACATTATCCGGAGGCGAGCAGCAGATGCTTGCCATGGGCCGCGCCCTCATGTCCCACCCGAAGATCATCCTGATGGATGAGCCCTCCATGGGTCTCTCCCCCATCTTCGTAAACGAAATCTTCGACATCATCCGCGAAGTAAGCGAAAGTGGCACCACCGTTCTGCTGGTAGAGCAGAACGCCAAAAAAGCCCTCTCCATCGCCGACCGTGGCTATGTCCTCGAAACCGGCAATATCGTCCTGGAAGGCGACGCCAAGATGCTCCTGGACAACGACCAGGTGAAGAAGGCATATTTGGGAGAATAACTAAAAAAATCCCGTGTGGCATTTGCCACACGGGATTTTTGATTACAAATTTATTTCGCCTGCTCCAGCGCCAGAGTCTTAGTCGTAGCGTCGCAAACCTCAGTCGGTCCGTAGTACTGGATAGCACCCGGATAAACAAAGCAGGTTTCAAGAGCCCACTGCTCACGATGAGCCTCGAAGAACTTGAACGGAGCGCCGTCAAGCTCAACCAGAGCCTTCTTAATAACCGGCTTATCTTCGCCGTGTCTTCTCTCGATGTTCATCATCTTGGTAATTGGCATACCGCCTGCAACCCACTCATTAGCCGGCTTGGACAGATTGGAAACCTTGGAAAGGTATCCGTTGTAGCCATACTGAATCAGCATGAATGCGTTGTAACCCAGAGAGTAGCAGTAATCGGAATCGAAGTTGGACGGGAATGCGCATCTTCCTTCATATCCCAGGAAATGATGCAGGGCGCTGAACTTACCATTGTAGGTGCCTGCAGCCTTTCTCTCAGCCAGCTTTGCCGCAACCATGGAGGAGAACAGCTTCTCAGACTCGATCAGGGAAACCTGAACGTTACCATGCGGGTCGCGCTCCATGAACAGCTGCTGCTGAATTGCCTGCGGCAGGATAGCGAATACAGCCATGGACTCCTTGGTCAGACCCTTCTCAATAAATGCGTACTTCTCAGCCCAGGTAGCCAGAGCGTTGAACTCGTCAGCTTTGCTGCCGGCCAGAAGCTCGTTGATCTCCTGAATCAGAACGGAGAACTCCGGAACAAACTCAACCACACCCTCCGGGATGATAGCTACACCGAAGTTCATGCCCTTTGCTGCTCTCTTCTCTACAGAGTCTGCAATGTAGTCAGCGATCTGGGACAGAGACATCTTCTTCTCAGCGACTTCCTCAGAAATCAGGCAGATGTTCGGCTGGGTCTGCAGTGCGCACTCCAGAGCTACGTGAGAAGCGCTTCTTCCCATAACCTTTACAAAATGCCAGTACTTCTTAGCGGAGTTTGCGTCACGCTCGATGTTACCGATGATCTCGCTGTAGGTCTTGGTAGCAGTATCGAAACCGAAGGAGCACTCGATATCCTCATTCTTCAGGTCGCCGTCGATGGTCTTCGGGCAGCCGATAACCTGTACGCCGGTGTTGTGTGCTGCAAAGTACTCAGCCAGAACTGCTGCATTGGTATTGGAATCGTCGCCGCCGATGATAACAACTGCGGTTACGCCATGCTTCTTGCAAACTTCGGAAACGATAGCGAACTGCTCCTCAGTCTCCAGCTTGGTACGGCCGGAACCGATGATATCGAATCCGCCGGTATTTCTGTATGCGTTAATGAACTCATCGTCGAACTCTACATAATCATCGTTGATCAGTCCGCTGGGGCCGCCCTTGAAACCGTACAGTACGTTCTCCTTGTTGGTAGCCTTCAATGCGTCGTAGAGACCGCAGATAACGTTGTGTCCGCCCGGAGCCTGTCCGCCGGAAAGGATAACGCCTACTACCTGCTTCTTGGGAGCAGAAGTGTTCTGGCCCTTCTCGAAGGTGATTTCCTTCTCACCGTAGGTGTTCGGGAACAGCGCTTTGATCTTGTCCTGATCCGCTACGCTCTGTGTTGCTTCGCCTTCTTTTACGCAAATATCTGCGATGCCGTTTCTGAGCATGCCCGGAAGCTTCGGAGCGTACTCATATCTGGCTTTCTGTAAAGCTGAAATTTCCATAACAAAAATCTCCTTTATAAAATATTGTAAAACATAGTTCGGTTCGATTTTAATATATTTTCGGAGAAAAGTAAACAAGTACCGGGGAAAAAGTGCAGGATTTTCGAGAGAAATAGAAATATGGGAAAAATTTTATGAATAGTCCTTGCCAGACGGACAAAAGTATGCTATAGTCAGTACTGTCGAAAAACACAAATCGATGAACTCTGGAGAGTCTCAGGTAATGAGCGCCGAAGGTGTAACACAGACGCAGGTTCGGAAAGGAGCTGCAGCTGTCTATCTCTCAGGCAAAAGGACAGGGCTTACATAAGCGTAAATGTTCTAACTCTTTGGAGGGCTGATTGAGAAATCAGCTCTTATTTTTGCGCAAAAATCGGGGAAACTATCGGTGCGCAGCAAAATATATACAAAAGAGAGGGAAAAAACGATGTTGGAATTTGTGAAAGCAGTAAATGAATGGATGTGGGGCTTGATTTTACTCATCATCCTGTGCGGTACGGGAATCTTCTTTACGATCCGCCTGAAGTTTATCCAGGTACGGAAGTTCGGAGAGGGCTGCCGCCTTGTATTTGGTCACTTTAAGTCATCCGGCGGGGAGCGGAAGGAGGGCGAGATGACTCCGTTCCAGTCTCTGGCCACAGCCATAGCGGCTCAGGTAGGTACCGGTAATCTGACCGGCGCGGCTACGGCGCTGATCGCCGGAGGCCCGGGAGCCATCTTCTGGATGTGGGTCAGCGCGTTCTTCGGAATGGCTACGATTTACGGCGAGGCGACGCTTGCCCAGGAATATAAGACCAAGAAAGACGGAGAAGTGACCGGAGGACCGGTTTACTACATCCATCAGGCATTTAAAGGAACCTTTGGACGGGTGCTGGCCGTGATTTTCGCCATTTTTATTATTCTGGCCCTGGGCTTCATGGGCAATATGGTACAGTCCAACTCTATCGGCGCAGCATTTTCCGGCGTCTTTGAATCCCGGAATATCAATATCCCGCCGGTAGCCATTGGTATCATTCTGGCTGTGATTGCGGCGTTTATCTTCGTGGGCGGCACCACCAGATTGGCGGCAGTGGTGGAGAAAATCGTGCCGTTTATGGCGGGCATCTATATTGTAGGCAGCCTGATTCTGATTGGCATGAACATCACCGCACTTCCGGGCGCGTTCAAAATGATTTTCGTGGGCGCGTTCAATCCGACCGCGGTAGTCGGCGGTGCGGCAGGTATCACCGTGCGGGAAGCCATCCGTTACGGCGTGGCCCGTGGACTTTTCTCCAATGAGGCCGGTATGGGTTCCACGCCCCACGCCCACGCGCGGGCAGCGGCGAAGAATCCCCATGAGCAGGGACTGACAGCTATGATCAGCGTGTTCATTGATACATTTATCGTACTGAACCTGACCGTATTCTCTGTGCTGACCACCGGAGCCATGGATTCCGGCAAAGGCGGTATCGCCCTGACCCAGGAAGCATTTATGAGAGGCTTCGGAAGCTTCGGCGACATTTTCGTAGCGATTTGTCTTCTGTTCTTCGCCTTCTCTACCGTGCTGAGCTGGCATTTCTTCGGACAGATTAACGTGCAGTATCTGTTCGGTAAGAAAGCAGTCAAGGTTTACTCCATCATCGTTGTAGCCTTTATCATCGTAGGCTCCACCCTGAAGGTAGACCTGGTATGGGAGCTGGCTGATTTCTTCAACGGTTTGATGGTTATCCCGAACGCCATGGCGCTTCTGGCCTTGAGCGGCGTGGCTGCGGGAATCAGTAAAAAATACGGAAAAAAATAAAATGAAAAAGTCCACCGTCGGCAGCGAATATATTACGATGCCGGCGGTATTTTTATGCTTTCAGGGCGGAAAAGAGAAATCTTACGCAATCCCTCATTGAAATAGGGTGGGAATGTGTGATATACTAAATCTAGTATTGAGCAGTGCGTGCGCTGCGGACTAAAAGGAGATCCGAACATGAAACGAGTATTACTGAAATTAAGCGGTGAGGCTCTCGCAGGTGAGAAGCACACGGGCTTTGATGAGGCTACGGTTCTGGGCGTGGCGAAGCAGGTCAAGACCCTGGTGGACGATGGCATTCAGGTGGGCATTGTCATTGGCGGCGGCAATTTCTGGAGAGGCCGTACCAGCGAGAATATGGAGCGTACCAAGGCGGACCAGATTGGCATGCTGGCTACGGTTATGAACTGTATCTATACCTCTGAGATTTTCCGTTCCGTGGGAATGAAGACGCAGGTATATACCCCCTTTGTATGCGGCGGTTTTGCAAAACTGTTTACCAAGGATGATGCAGTAGCGTTCCTGGAGGAGGGCGGCGTAGCGTTCTTTGCGGGCGGCACCGGACACCCCTATTTCTCCACAGATACCGGCACGACCCTTCGTGCCATTGAGATCGAGGCCGACGTAATTCTGCTGGCAAAGGCCATCGACGGCGTATACGACAGCGACCCGAAGGTGAATCCGAATGCCAAAAAGTATGACGAGATTTCCATCGCTGAGGTGGTTGACAAGCGTCTGGCTGTGATGGATCTGACCGCTTCCATCATGTGTATGGAGAATAAGATGCCGATGCTGGTATTCGGTCTTGAGGGAGAGAACAGCATCGTAGACACTGTAAGAGGTAAATTCAACGGAACCAGGATTACTGTATAAAATAAATCGGAGGATTTCAACATGGATGAGAGATTAAAAGTATATGAAGAAAAAATGACAAAGTCTTACGACGCTATGATTCGTGAGTTCACAGCTATCCGCGCAGGCCGTGCCAATCCGCATGTACTGGACAAGCTGAAGGTAGATTACTACGGAACCCCGACCCCGATTCAGCAGGTTGGTAATATCTCCGTGCCGGAGCCCAGAATGCTGCAGATCCAGCCCTGGGAGAAGAGCCTGATTAAGGCCATCGAGAAGGCGATTATGACTTCTGATTTAGGTATCACGCCGTCCAACGACGGTACTGTGATCCGTCTGGTATTCCCGGAGCTTACCGAGGAGCGCAGAAAAGATCTGGTAAAGGATATCAAGAAGAAGGGAGAGGCTGCCAAGGTAGCTATCCGTAATATCCGCCGCGACGCCAACGAAGTATTCAAAAAGCAGAACAAGGCCAATGAGATTTCCGAGGATGATATGAAGGATCTGGAGACCAAGACCCAGAAGATGACGGACAAATACATTGCTGATATTGATAAGGCAGTGGATGAGAAGTCCAAGGAGATCATGACCGTATAAGGGTCTTTACGCCAAAAAATAAGAGGGGACGGGTGGTGTATTTGTGCTGCCCGTCCCATTGTGCGATTCAAGGACATTGTATACAATGCCGCAACAGACACACGGAGGAAGTAAAAATATGGAAAAAGATATCAAGATTCCGCAGCATGTGGCCATCATTCTGGACGGTAATGGCCGCTGGGCCAAATCCAAAGGCATGCCCCGCAATTACGGCCATGTCCAGGGAGCCAAAACGGTGGAAACCATCTGCCGGGAAGCCTGGAACATGGGCATCAAATACCTGACAGTTTACGCCTTTTCCACAGAGAACTGGAAGCGTCCCCAGGACGAGGTGGACGCGCTGATGAAGCTTCTGCGGAACTATATGAAGAACTGTCTGAAGACCGCGGAGAAGAATCACATGCGGGTTCGCGTGATCGGCGACAAGACCGGACTGGCGGAGGATATTCGGAAGAGTGTGGCGGAGCTGGAGGAGGCGTCGAAGGATAACGACGGCCTGAATTTCCAGATTGCCATTAACTACGGCAGCCGGGACGAGATGGTACGAGCCATGAAGAAAATGGCGGCAGATCGGGATGCGGGAAAATTAAGCGCAGCGGATATCAGCGAGGAGACCTTTGCAGAGTACCTGGATACCGCAGGCATCCCGGATCCGGATCTGCTGATCCGCACCAGCGGGGAGCAGCGGCTGTCCAACTATCTCTTATGGCAGCTGGCTTATTCCGAGTTTTATTTTACCGATGTACACTGGCCGGATTTTTCCAAAGAGGAGCTGGAAAAGGCCGTTCTGGCATATAATAAGCGTGACCGGCGTTACGGCGGCGTAAGGGAGGAATAAGATGAAGTCGTTTTTTACAAGGCTGATAAGCGGTATTGTACTGCTGGCGATTATTATTTCCACCGGTATCGTGGGCGGCCCGGTGCTGTTCGGATTCACACTGCTGATTTCCCTGATTGGATACTGGGAGTTCCTGCAGGTATTTGGCCTGGAGAAAAAAGCGCCGGGTATCTGGGGCATGATTTTCGTGGTGCTTTATTACGGAACTGTATACATGGGCGAGGCTCTGAATCTGGCGGGTCCGCTGCTTCTGGTAGCTTTCTTGATGGTGCTGATGGGCGTCTATGTGGTGACCTTTCCGAAGTATAAGACCGATGAAATCACCGCGCCCTTTTTCGGACTGGTATATGTGGCGCTGATGCTTTCATTTCTGTACCAGACCCGTATGGTTCCCATTGAGGGAAAGAATACGCCTATCGTGTATTTCCTGATTTTTATCTGTTCCTGGGGCTGCGATACCTGTGCCTATGCGGTGGGTATGCTCATCGGGAAGCACAAAATGGCTCCGATTTTAAGTCCGAAGAAATCCATTGAGGGCGGCATCGGCGGTATCGTGGGCGCGGCGCTTTTAGGCGCCATCTACGGTATGATTTTTGACCTGGACATCCGGGGCTGCGTGATTCTGTGCGCGGCAGGCGGAGCAGTATCCCAGATTGGCGATCTGGCGGCTTCCGCAATCAAGCGAAATCATAACATTAAGGACTATGGACATCTGATTCCGGGTCATGGCGGTATTCTGGATCGGTTCGACAGCGTTATTTTTACCGCACCGATTATTTATGCGCTGACCCTGCTGGTGTTCAGTCGATAAGTTCCAAAAAACAATGAGGAGAATACGATGAAAAAAATAGCAATCTTGGGCTCTACGGGCTCCATCGGGACCCAGACCCTGGAAGTGGCGAGAAATAACGGTGATCTGGAGATTGTGTCTCTGGCAGCCGGAAGCAATATCAAGAAGCTGGAGGAGCAGATCCGGGAATTCCATCCCCGTCTGGTGGCAGTCTGGACCGAGGAAAAGGCGAAAGAGCTGCGCGACGCAGTGAAGGATCTGGATGTGAAGGTGGTATCCGGTATGGACGGTCTCATCCGGGTCTGCACTCTGCCGGAGGCGGAAATTGTCGTGACGGCCATCGTGGGAATGATAGGAATTGTTCCTACTATTGCGGCCATGAAAGCGGGAAAGGACATTGCACTGGCCAATAAGGAAACATTGGTAACCGCAGGGCATATCATTATACCACTGGCGAAGGAGACCGGCGTGAAGATTCTGCCGGTGGACAGCGAGCACAGCGCCATTTTCCAGTGCCTGAACGGAGAAAACCGCAGCCAGCTTAAGAAAATTCTGTTGACAGCCTCCGGCGGACCCTTCCGTGGAAAGAAGCAGGAGGATCTGAAGAATATCCAGGTGGAGGACGCCCTGAAGCATCCCAACTGGGCCATGGGCCGGAAGATTACCATCGATTCTTCTACTCTGGTGAATAAGGGTCTGGAAATGATGGAGGCCAAATGGCTTTTTGGCGTGGAACCAAAGGATATCCAGATCGTGGTACAGCCCAAAAGTATCATCCATTCCATGGTGGAATTTGTGGACGGCGCGGTGATTGCCCAGCTTGGCACACCGGATATGAAGCTGCCGATTCAGTATGCCCTGTATTACCCGGAGCGGCGCTTCCTGCCGGGCGAGCGTCTGGATTTCTGGAAATTGCAGGAGATTACCTTTGAAAAGCCGGATATGGAAACGTTCCGGGGGCTGAAGCTTGCCTTTGACGCAGCGGCAGCGGGCGGTTCCATGCCCACGGTCTACAATGCGGCTAATGAGCAGGCGGTAGCCAAATTTCTGGATCGGAAGATTGCGTATCTGCAGATTCCGGAGATTATCGAGACCTGTATGGGACATCATACAGTAAAAGAGAATCCGTCTGTGGAAGAGATTCTGGATACAGAGCAGGCGGTATACGAATTTATCGAAAGCAGGTGGTAAGTTGAAGATTATACTTGCGCTTCTGATATTCAGTCTGATCGTGCTGTTTCATGAGTTTGGTCATTTTCTGCTGGCGAAGCGGGGCGGTATCGGCGTGACAGAATTTTCATTAGGCATGGGTCCCAGGCTTTTCAGCAAACAGATCGGCGAAACTCGGTATTCGGTGAAGCTTCTGCCTTTCGGCGGTTCCTGCATGATGGTGGGAGAGGACGGGGAGAGCAACGAGGAGAATTCCTTCGGCAGCAAATCCGTCTGGACCCGGATTTCCGTGGTGGCGGCAGGTCCCATTTTCAATTTTATACTGGCCTTCTTCCTGTCGCTTTTTATCGTCGGCAGCATCGGCTATGACGCGCCGGACATCGTGGCGGTCATGGACGGCTATCCGGCGGCGGAGGCGGGCATGCAGCCGGGAGACCGGATTGTGCAGATGAATAAGACACATATCCACGTGTACCGGGAGGTCAGTCTCTACGTGCAGATGCATCAGGGGGAGACTGTGACCGTGACCTATGAGCGGAATGGCCAGCGTCACGCGGTAACACTGGAGCCGAAAATGAGCGAGTATGGCACGTATCTGCTGGGCTTTCAGGGCTCCGGCATGCGGACAAAAGGAAATATTTTCCAGAAGGCATATTACAGCGCTTATGAGGTGAAATACTGGATCAGCACCACGCTGAAGAGTCTGGCTATGATGTTCCACGGCCAGGTGAGCGCCGACGATATCTCCGGTCCGGTGGGAATTGTGAATACCATTGGAGAGACCTATGAGGCCAGCAAGTCGGACGGCGGTTTCTACGTATGGCTGAATATGCTGAATATTTCGATTCTCCTGTCAGCCAACCTGGGCGTGATGAATCTGCTGCCTATCCCGGCCCTGGACGGCGGACGGCTGGTGTTTCTCTTTCTGGAAGTCCTGCGACGCGGTAAACGAATCGACCCGGAGAAGGAAGGCATGGTGCATTTTGTGGGGCTGATGCTTCTGATGGCGTTGATGCTGGTGGTAATGTTCAATGATTTCCGGAATATTTTGTAGAAGCATTGAAAAAGGATGTTTCAAAAGGGAAAAAAATGCCGAGATGAACGGAAAACGGAAAATACGGACTGTGAGCAGATGTACCGAAGCATAAGAAAACGGGAAGGACTTTTGAGAGCCTTCCCGCTTTTGTTTGTCAATGCAATATTTTATAAAAGTACCATGGAAATGATCACGGTCAGGATTCCGCACACGCCGATGGCCAGGCCGCTCATGGCGCCCTCGGTCTCGCCAAGCTCAATGGCTTTCGAGGTGCCCACTGCATGGCTGCAGGCTCCAATGGCCAGACCGGCGGTAATCGGGTTCTTTACCCGGAAAAGCTTGATCAGATACGGGGCCAGGATGCTGCCCAGGATGCCGGTGAAGATCACCGCGATGACGGTCACCGGCACGATGCCGCCGTGGGTCTGGCAGACCTCCACCGCGATGGGAGTGGTGATGGATTTCGGAAGCAGGGAGGCAGTCATGGCCTCGTCCAGGCCGAACAGCTTGCAGAGCACATAGACGCTGCCCATGGAGGACAGAGAGCCCGCGGTGCAGCCCACCAGAATCGGGATGGCATTTTCCTTCAAAAGCTGAAGCTTCGTGTAGATGGATACCGCCAGGCAGGCTGTGGCCGGAGCCAGGAACATATTGATGACGGCGCCGCCTTCGTTGTAGCTGTCATAAGGAATGTCGAACACCAGCAGAATAATCACGATTATGAGGATTGCAATCAGCAGCGGGTTGCAGAAAGGCGATTTCAGCTTCTTCTGAAGCTTTTCTCCGGCCCAGAAGGCCAGAATGCTGAGCGCAATTCCGAAATAGGGGGAAGCCCAAAGTTCACTCATGACGGCCTCCTTTCCTGCGGGAAAGCAGATACATGGTAAAGCGCACGCTGCAAGCTGTGGCCGCAAAGGTAATAATCGTAGTCAGTACACAAATCAGCAGCAGGGGCAGCCAGTTGGCCTTCAGAATATCCAGATAATTGATGACATTCACGCCTGCCGGGATAAAGAAGAAAGCCATGTTGGCCAGCAGAAAGTCCGATTTCTCCCGGATATGGTCAATCTTCAGAAGTCCGGTCAACAGAAAAAGAAAGAGCAGAATCATACCGATGACGCTGGCCGGAAAGGCAAAGGGCAGAAAATGCTCAATCAGCACGCTTAAAGCGCAGATGGAGAAAATAATCCCCACTTGTTTGATGATTTTCATAACATGTCTCCTCATATGTCAGTTTTGGTCAAAACCGTTTCCTATCATACACCAAACAGGCGAATTGCACAAGATGATTTTTCTGTGCATAAGATAGGAAAAAAGAGACAGTATACAGGAGAATTTATGGTGGAAAAGATTGTACTCGACGCAGGGCACGGCGGAAGGAACCCAGGCGCTGCGTACCAGGGCCGCCGGGAGAGCGACGACGCCCTCCGCCTGGCCGTGGCAGTGGGAAATATTCTGGAAGAAAATGGATATGATGTGATCTATACGAGAACAACGGACGCCACTCAGTCGGTGGGGCAGAAGGCAGCCATTGCCAATGAGGAGGGGGCCGACCTGTTTATCTCCATTCACCGGAACGCTTCGGATTATCCAGGCCAGTACAACGGCGTGCAGACCCTGATTTATGATGATTCCGGATTTAAAAAGGAGATGGCCGAGAATATCAACGCCAACCTGGAGGCATTGGGCTTCCGGAACGCGGGCGTGGATATCCGCCCGAACCTGGTGGTCTTAAACAGCACCCGGATGCCGGCCCTTCTGGTGGAGGCGGGCTTCATCGACAGCGACAAGGATAATCAGCTGTTCGACAGCCGCTTCCAGGCCATGGCCCAGGCCATCGCCGACGGCATCATGGAGACCCTGGAGGAGCCGCCAGTGGCAGCAGTGCCTGATCCGCCGTCCGCCGACGATATGTCTATGACCGGCCAGCCGGAGGAGACATCCGTCCCGGCAGAAGAACTCTACCGGGTTCAGGCCGGAGCCTATCGGGAGCGAGAGAACGCCGAAAACCTCTTAAGCCTTCTGGAAAATGACGGCTTCCCGGCCTATATCATTTGCCATGACGGGCTTTATAAAGTGCAGATCGGCGCGTACGCGCGCCTAAGCAACGCCATCGCCATGGAGCGGGAGGTGCGGGAGAAGGGGTATAATACCTATATTACGACCTATTGATGTTCCAGAGGATAGCAGCCGGGGCGGTATGGAACGCTCCGGCTTATTTTGAGTTCCGGGAACACAGAAAAATCACACTGTCTACACCCATTCCTCACACCTTTTACAAAAAACAAACACATTCCCCCTTTACAATGAATATCAGTCAGCGCCGGGATTTAAGAGGCGCAGGAAGCAGGCGTTTATAAAGGAGGATGAAGCGTGAAGCTGTGGAAGAAAAAGGTGAAGGAATTTGGTAAAGATTTTGAACAGTCAGAAGAGTTCGAAAAAAATGAAGAAATAGGGGACGCGGAAGAATTTGAGACAGAGGAGCCGGGAAAGGAACCTAAGGTTTTGGGTATCAGGATACCGTTTCGGATGCGGAGGATAGTCTGCAGGACGCCAAGGATACCCGGGATGCCTATAAAAATGCGTATGCCAACGACCCGTCCATCATCCTGGCAGACGAGCCCACCGGCGCTCTCGATTCTGTTACCGGACGGAAAATCATGGATATTTTCCATAAGCTCCATGAGGAGCAGGGCAAGACTATCGTGCTGATTACCCATTCCAATGAGCTGGCCTCTGAGACGGAGCGCATCATCACCCTGAAGGATGGCTGCATCATCGGAGAGAGAAAGGGGAGTGGAGCGCCATGTTAATCGGAGAAAATATCATGCTGGCCCTGAACGGTCTCTTGGCAAATAAAATGCGCGCCCTTCTGACCATGCTTGGTATCATCATCGGCATTGGCTCAGTCATCGCTATCATGAGTGTGGGCAATTCCATCAGCAGTTCTGTGACCAGCTCTATGGAGGACATGGGCGTCAACAACATTACCCTGGGCGTGTCCCAGAAGAGTACCAGCGAGACCAGCACGGCGGATGGCCGGGTCTTCATGGGCTTTTCCCGGGGCAGCACCATGGATGACGAGGATTACATCACCGACGAGATGCTGGACGCCATGAAGGAGGAATTTGCCGATTCCATCCGTGAGATTCTCTTAAGCGAGTCCGCAGGAAGCGGCGCCGCCGAGGATGGGAACCTGACGGCAAATGTGACACTGACCGGCGTAAACACAGCATATCTGGAAAATGAGGATTTAACGCTGCTGGCAGGCCGTACCCTGACAGAGACCGACCAGACCAAAACTAAGAGGGTGGTGCTGGTATCCGACAAGCTGGCGGACAGTTTATTTGACGGCGATTACGACGCGGCAGTGGGCAGCGAAGTACAGGTCTATGTGAGCAACCGGTATTACAGCTACGCCATCGTGGGCGTCTACGAATACGAGGACAGTGGCTTCACCACAGAATCCGACGACGATATTTACACTTCCTTATATATGCCTCTGGAGGCAGCACGGAATCAGAATCATTCTACAGCCGGTTATTCACAGCTAACCATTGTGACGGCCTCCGGCGTGGATTCCACCAGCCTCTGCACGGAGCTGGAAAACTGGTTTAATAACAGCTATTACCGGAACAACGACAGCTTCGAAATCAGCGCCAGCAGCATGGAAGGTATGGTTTCCTCCATGACCAGTATGCTGTCTACGGTGTCCATTGCCATCTCCGTCATCGCAGGAATTTCCCTGCTGGTAGGAGGTATCGGTGTTATGAATATTATGCTGGTGTCCATCACGGAACGAACCCGGGAAATCGGCACCCGAAAGGCTCTGGGAGCCACAAACGGCTCCATCCGGCTTCAGTTTATCACAGAATCCATCGTTATCTGCCTGTTGGGCGGCTTCATCGGCATTGTGCTGGGACTTATTTTGGCGGCGGTAGCCACCAATGCCCTGGGCTACGCGGCGAAGCCCTCCGTGGGTGGTATCGTATTTTCCGTGACCTTCTCGATTCTGATTGGCGTATTCTTTGGCTATTATCCGGCCAACAAGGCGGCGAAAATGAACCCGATCGAGGCCTTGCGGTATGAATAAATGGCAGAAACTGAAGAATGTAGGATTGTAAATGATGGAAAGGACTGTTGTGGAATAGATGAATCATTATCTATTCCATAATAGTCCTTTTAGGTAAAAATAATATATTTAGCTGTGATACTTGTCCAATGAAATTTTAGTCGCTTTTATTATATCTATTAAAATCAACATGTCTTGAGTAGAGCAGGAATTAAAGAGAGATACCAATTCTTTGGTTAGTAAAGAATTGGTGATGGGTTGATAGTCATAAAGCAGTTCATCTGTTTGGACAGATAGAGTGCTTGCAATATCAACGAGAACTTGAAGACTTAGTTTAGTATTCCCTGTTTCAATATGACTCATATGGGTAGTAGAGATCCCAACTTTTTCAGCCAGTTGTTCTTGCGATAAGTCATGCGCTTTTCTAAATTTACGAATTCGTTGTCCAATTTCATAATAGTCCATAAAAATACTCCATTTATCTGTATACATATTTTACTTGAATTGTATGGGCAATAATGGTAGGATGGAATAAACTGTATAGACTAAAATATGCCTATATAGTTCAAGAATTATAACAAGTCAAAGATAAGGGAGGAAGAAAATGAGGTACAGAAAAATATCAATTCTTTTGGCAATGGTATTAGTTTTTCAGTCATCAGCCGTTGTAAATGCTGCGGAATATACGGCAGGGAGTACAAATGTAGCATTTTCGGAAAAAATAAACGAAAACACGGATAGTGTAGAAGATGATATAGAAAAAAGTACTGGGAATGGTAGTGTAGACGATAACAATATAGAAGCGGCAGAGAATACAGGTGAAGAATCATCAAGTATTGAGAAAACAGAAGAAAAAATTGTAGATACATATAATGAGGAAAATTCATCAAAAGCAATACAAGAGAGTTATGGTCAAATTTCATGGACAATAGATGATTCTGGAAAATTAACAGTTACTGGAAATGGGGATGTGGAGAAGAAAGATAATTGGAATTTTCCGTGGTATGAATATAGAGAACAGATCACTTCAGCACAAATATCGACAACTGGAATGACGGATTTATCAAATTTTTTTAATGGCTGTGAAAATTTAAAAACAGTTGATATGAGTTTGTTGGATACCAGTGAAGTAACGGATATGTTTGGAATGTTTTATGATTGCTACAATTTAGCTGAAGTGGATTTGTCTAATTTTAACACAGATAAAGTAACAAGCATGGGATGCATGTTTGAAAATTCTGGTTTAGTGAAACTGGATTTAAATAATTTTAATACAAAAAATGTAACAAATATGTATCGTATGTTTGGCGGATGTAGGAATTTAAAAGAACTAGATTTATCTGGCTTTAACACGGATAAAGTCACAGATATGTCATTTATGTTTGATGGTTGTTCAGAACTGAAAAGCATAAATATGAAAGGCTTTAATACAGAGAATGTAACAACTATGTTGGCAATGTTTAGAGATTGTAGGAATCTGAAAGAATTAGATTTAAGAAATTTCAGAACTTGTAATGTTACAAATATGGCTGGTATGTTCCAGGGGTGCGAATCATTAAGAAATTTAGAGATTTCTAATTTTAATACAGAACAGACAGAAGATATGTCTTACATGTTTCAAGTGTGTAAAGAATTAGAAATGTTGGATTTGGACAGTTTTAATACGAAATCCGTTAATAATATGGAAGGTATGTTTGATGGATGTAAAAAATTAGTAGAAATTAAAATGAGTAATTTTAATACAGCCAATGTAAAAAATATGGTATTTATGTTTTCTGGTTGTGAAAATTTAAAAAATTTAAATCTGAAAAATTTTAATACGAGCAATGTTGAAGGAATGACAGACATGTTTGCAAATTGTAGAAGCTTAAGTTCTATAGACTTAAGTGCTTTTAATACGAGCAAAGTTACTGATATGTCTGAAATGTTCTTGGGGTGTGAACAACTTGGAAGTCTTGACTTGAGCAATTTTAATACAGAACAGACTAAAGGGATGGAGTTAATGTTTTATAACTGCAAAAAAATGGATAAACTCAATTTCAAAAGTTTTAACACGCAAAATGTATCTTGGATAGGTGGGATGTTTTATGGCTGTAGTGAATTGACATCCTTAGATTTAAGCAGTTTTGATTTGAGTAATATACAGTGGGGTTCATCATATGGCGATGAGTATTATTGGGATGATCAAAGAGAAAAATATAGTTATCCGGAATATTTAGTAGGTGGTTGTACAAAACTTAAGGTTATTAAGTGTCCCAAAAATGTGAAACAAAAAATTAGTCTTCCAGTGGAAGAAAATGAGGTTTGGAGAACAGAAGATGAATTAACGATTACAGAATTTCCTCGAAACAATTCAAATAGTGTTACTATAACTAAAAATAGGGAAATAGTTTCTATGGTTCCTGAAAATGGGGACTTAAACGTAGGATATAGCAAAGGAGAAAGGTATACACCTTATTTTCGGATAACATTTGACAGAACCATATTGGGCGAAAAAACGGATACGAATAGAAACTATGCAAATCTGGATTTTACAGCAGGAACAATGAAAATTATTCGTTCATCAGATGAAAAGGTTATCTACGAAGTTACACAGGATGATTGGATGAATGAATTGTATCATATCGAAGGAACGGTAAGTTCAGATATGGTTATCAAAGATGAAAAAAGTATTAGACTAGATCCGTTAAATGCAGGAAATTTATTCCGCAAACCGGGAATAGAATATTATATTACAGTTGACAAAGGATTTATACAATTTGCGGATGGAACTACAAACAAGACGATTAATAAGGGAGAGTGGACATTTAGAACAGGTTTTGTATTGAGCATTCCGGACAGTACATGGAATTTTGAAAATTATGTTGGAAATCAAATAACTGATGAAGACTTTGAAAAATTGACGCTCCATTTCCCGCCAGCATCAAAAAAGGCTTTTGCTGGATTTAGAAAAAATGCAAAAAGAAGAGGAAATTGTTATGGATTTTCTTTAACTTCAATTCTCGCAAATGCCGGTTTACTCTCAGCTGAAAATATGGACAGCAATGCAGAAGTCCTGTTTGATGTGGAGAAGAATACGAAGGCACAGTCTGTGATTGAATGGAGTTCGATGTTGCAAAACTTGAAAACAAGTGTAATTGATTCAAGTCAGTTTAAACGTCTTGGGGTAAAAGGGCAACTTGAAAAAATATATAATATGAAAAAACCATTTATATTAATATATGGTTATAAAGGCGGAAAAACTCCTTCGGGTGTAAAACGTAAAGCCGGTTCGCATGCAGTTGTGGGGTATTATGTAGAGTCAGGCTCATGGACTTGGCATGATGGAACCTATGATACACGTGTGAGAATATATGATTCAAATCCGGGATTTGATGATGAAAAATGTTATTTGTACTTCAATTATGGAACGTCAGATTGGGAAATCCCACATGAAATGTATTACTACGCAGGTGCGTCAAGCAAAAAAGGTGGACATTTAGACAGAGTTTGTGATGATTTATCAATATTAAATCAGTGTAATTATGATGAATTGATGAAAATTGCTAAAACAATCAGTAAGGTTGAGCTTCCTGATAATTGGATAAGGGTTGAGCAAGGTGATATCGCAGTTCAGACTTCAAATGGAATGGAATATAAACCAAAGGAATATATAGGTGTGGCCGATGAGAACATTTCTGTGTACTACGATGCGGATGCAACATTTACAGATGACACAGAATCAACTTTAAATATTATTTTTAAAACATTAAAAGATTTTGCGGTTATTCCGAATGGAGAAGACACGGCATTGGAGTTAAACGCATTGTTTGAAAATAATTATTTGGAGGTTTCTTCAATTAAATATGAAAAAGCATATTTGAATAAAGAGGGGGCTATTTCGTTAAAGGGAACAGAAGGAATATATGATTTAAGCATGACGATGAATAATAGTCCAATTTCGTGGGAGACAATTGATATCAATGGTGAAAATGGAACAGAGATTGCAATTAAAAATGTCGAAAACGGTATTTTAGTTGAAGGAGATGATTTAAATGATCTCAATGTCTATGGAATTAAAGGACAGGAAAAAGTTAAATTGAATTTATCCACAGATAGAAAAGCAGTATTGTTGACAGAGGATGAAAATCAAAAACTTGTAGCGAAAATAGATAAAGATAAGGACGGAACATATGAAACGATTCTTGGAACGGAAAATGTTGTTGATAAAACAGAATTAAGAAATATGCTTAATGAAGCAGAAAAAATGAAAGAAATAGAGTATACAAAGGAGAGTTGGGAAAAATTCATAAAAGCTAAAGAAGAGGCTGAGAAAGTCCTGAAAAATGAAAATGCGACAAAAGAAGAGGTTACAATTGCGAGTACAGAATTAAAAAAAGCGATGGAAATGTTAATAAAAGTAGATAATTCGGACAAAAATAGTGTAAAGAACAATTCGGACAAAAAAATAAATTCGGGAGAGAAGTCTTTGCAAAAAGTGAATGCAAACACAGAGGACAATTCTCCGATAATGGGTTGGACGATATTGGGGATAATATCTATTGGGGCTATCGTAATAGCTTTGATTTATAAGAAGAAAAAAGACCAGTAGCATCGCTGTTCTGAAATGCTCGAAATAGAGCTCTTGTTTTATAGATTTGCTATTCAATGTATATATAATCTATAAAAAGAGCCCTATTTCGACAACACGGAAAAATAATTCGTAATAACGTTGACTTGAAATCTAAAATTCTCGTGCAGTAGGAAATTCTATCGTATGTTTAAATTTCTGATTTTGCATATCTGGATTTCAAACCGGATTATTCAATATCTGGGTGCAAATAAAAAGCTTGTCAAAATTACTATAAATTGGTAAAATAACAGTGTCGATAAAGGGTATGTCGTGTGAAAAAGGCGCATATCCGGTCGATGCTGTTATTTTTTACACGATATGTAGCGCGGTGTCTTCCGCGGCTGTTCACGAAAGATAAAGGTCTGGATTTCAGTTCGAAATCAACACACCCAAAGTACGCCCGAAGGGCGAAGTATGCAAAAATGTAACAGAAAAAAGCTATTCTATGCCCTTGCAGGAAGGAGAAGGAAAACGTATAATGAAAAGGAGAGAATAGGAATGAGTAACCGAACAAGTTCTAAATCAAAGCGCCGTAAATGCGGAGGTTACCACGGAACCAGAAAACCGGTACAGAGGGAGCACAAGGATAGGCTGTTTCGACTTATTTTTCAGGACAAAGAGGATCTGTTGGATTTGTACAATGCCGTGAATGGGACAGATTATGAGAACACAAAAGATCTGGAGATTACCACGATTGAGAATGTGATTTATCTCAGTATGAAAAATGATTTGTCCTTCATGTTTGGAGTTACGATGAATCTGTACGAGCATCAGAGCACCTGGAATGAAAACATGCCGCTGCGGGGATTTTTCTACTTCTCGGAGTTATATCAGCGGTACTTGAAAAGGCAAAACATTAAGCTTACAGACGAGAAAAAGCCAGTGATGGTTCCATTCCCCAAGTATGTGGTGTTTTATAACGGAACAGCAAATATGCCGGATCGGGTGGAAATGAAGCTTTCTGACTGTTTTTTAAAACCGGATCGGGAAGAAGGAGAACCTTGTCTGGAGTGTAAAGCGACCGTATTGAATATCAATGCGGGCCGGAATAATGACATGATGCGGAAATGCCGTAGATTATCAGATTATGCGGAGTTCATCGCGCAGATTCGCTGGAAGATGGATGAAGGCTGGTCCCTGGAAGAGGCAACGGAGATTAGCATCAAGCAGTGCATTGACAAGGGAATACTGGAAGATATCCTGACAAAACATGGAACGGAGGTGTGCAGGATGATACTGACAGAGTATGACGAACAGGAAGAACGGGAATATCAGAGAGCAGAAGGCCGAGCAGAAGGTCGGGCAGAGGGCCGAGCAGAAGGCCGGGAGTTAGGCCTGGCGGAAGGGATAGAAAGAGGCGTGAATCTGAGTAGACTGGCTCAGATTCAGAAGAAATGCGCCAAAGGAAAGTCTCTGGATCAGATGGCAGAGGAGCTGGAAGAAGAAAAGGAAAAGCTCCGGCCTTTGTACGAACTGGCAGTGAAATATCCGGACAGGACGGCGGAAGAATTATTGGAACTGCTGGAAAAGTAGGATGCCATATCGAAAGAGAACATACAAAAGAGAAAGTGAGACAAAGGAGGAGGTCACATGAACGGATTTCAGTATTACACACCCACAAAGGTAGTATTCGGAAAGGATACAGAACATCAGGCCGGAGCGCTGGTACGGGAGTTTGGCGGAACGAAGGTGCTGGTGCATTACGGAAAGGGGAGCGTGAAACGGAGCGGTCTTCTGGATCGGGTGTTTCAGTCTCTGGACGAGGCAGGAATTCCCTGGGTAGAGCTGGGCGGCGCAGTGCCGAATCCACATCTGTCCCTGGTTCATGAGGGGATTGAGCTTTGTAAAAAAGAAGGGGTAAACTTCATTCTGGCAGTAGGAGGCGGAAGCGCCATTGACTCTGCCAAGGCCATCGGGTATGGCGTCAAATACGACGGCGAGGTCTGGGATTTCTATGAAAAAATCGCGGTGGCGAAGGACTCCGTCCCGGTAGGCGTGGTGCTGACTCTGGCAGCCACCGGAAGTGAAATGAGCAATTCCTCTGTCATTACTAATGAGGAGGGCTGGCTGAAGCGGGGCTACAGCAGCGATCTGGGCAGGCCAAAATTCGCGATTATGAATCCGGAGCTGACCTATACCCTGCCGGAATATCAGACCATGAGCGGCTGTGTGGATATTATGATGCACACCATGGAGCGGTATTTCTCCCATGAGATGAATACGGAGCTGACGGACAGTCTGGCGGAGGGTCTTTTAAAGACAGTGATGCATCAGGCAAAGATTCTGCTGAAAAATCCGCAGGATTATGACGCCCGTTCTGAGATTTTCTGGGCGGGAAGTCTGTCCCACAACGGGCTGACCGGCTGCGGCAGAGTGGGTGACTGGGCCTGCCATCAGCTGGAGCATGAGCTGGGCGGCATGTTCAATGTGACCCACGGTGCGGGACTGGCGGCAGTCTGGGGAAGCTGGGCACGCTACGTATATATGAATGACATTCCGCGTTTTGCTAAATTCGCAGTAAATGTCATGGATGTTCCGTATAATTACGCAGATCCGGAGAAAACTGTTCTGGAAGGTATTGAGGCGCTGGAAGATTTCTTCCGTTCCATCCATATGCCCACCAGCGTCAGAGAGCTTGGTGTAGAACTGACGGAAGCGCAGATTCTGGAGCTGGCCTACAAGTGCAGCCATATGGATAAGCGGACCATCGGCGGCATTCAGAAGCTGACCAGATCAGATATGGCGGAAATCTACCGGATGGCGAAGTAAATCTTGTATGAGTGGTACCCTGGCAGAAATGTCAGGGTATTTTTTTGCATGGACAGTATGCAATCGGAGATTTGAAGCAGAGAGAAATATTATGTGCTGTGAATAAAGCGGAGGCTTGAAAAATCACCTGGAAAATGATACAGTAGCATCAGAATTTAAGTATAAGCAGGTGAAAAATTGGATACACAGGTAAGAAAACTAGATTATGACAACATCGATCCGGAGATCATGAAAGAGGCCGGCGACATCATCCGCGCAGGCGGATTGGTGGCCTTTCCCACCGAGACTGTCTATGGCCTGGGCGGAGACGCCCTGAATCCCCGGTCGTCCATGAAGATTTACGCAGCTAAGGGACGTCCCTCGGACAATCCCCTGATTGTACACATAGAAGAACGGGCGGATCTGTATAAAATTGCGGCGAAGGTTCCGGAAAAGGCAGAAAAAATGATGGACGCCTTCTGGCCAGGACCACTGACTCTGATTTTCCCCAAGACGGATCGGGTACCTTCCGAGACCACAGGCGGCCTGGATACGGTAGCAGTGCGGATGCCGAGCGACGGGATTGCGGCGGCCTTTATCCGGGCTGCAGGCGGTTTTATTGCAGCTCCCAGCGCCAATGTATCGGGTCGTCCCAGCACGACTACGGCAGCCCATGTGATAGAAGATTTGTCCGGACGGATCGAGATGATTCTGGACGGCGGCCAGGCAGTGATTGGCCTGGAATCTACCATTGTGGATATGAGTGTAGAGTCTCCGGTCATTCTGCGCCCGGGCGCCATCACAAAAGATATGATGGAAGCAGTCATTGGTCCGGTAGAGATTGATAAGGCGATCATCGCTCCGAACTCAGGCGTTAAGCCCAAGGCTCCCGGCATGAAATACCGCCATTACGCGCCCAGAGCCGATTTAACCATCGTGGAAGGCCCCAGTGACAAAGTAGTCGAGACCATGAACCGGATGGCTGCAGAGGCCGAATCGGAAGGAAAAAAAGTGGGAATCATCGCTACAGATGAAACCGCGCCACGCTATCCTCATGGCCTGGTCATGAGCCTGGGAGCCCGCAGTAACGAAGAAGAGATTGCGCAGCATCTCTTTGAGGTACTTCGTAAATTCGACGACACGGATGTGGATTGTATCTTCTCCGAATCCTTCGAAGACGCCGCCATCGGTGCCGCCATTATGAACCGGCTGCTGAAGGCAGCGGGCCACAAAGTAGTACGGGTATAGCCATCCAGTTTGCTTAGAAAACCAGAAACCAGGAGCGGCGGAGGAATTTCTTCTAAGATAGTGTCCGGCTTTTCGCGCACTGGTGTCTGACTGGAGCGGACCTTGAGTCCGATCCAGACAGACGCCTGTCCGAGAAACGTCCGAACACTTCAGAAGAAAATCCTCCGCCGCTCCTGGTTTCGTCCGTCCGTTCTTACAAAACAAAAAAGCTTTCCAGAATCCTCTGAAAAGCTTTCATGATGCAGGAGATGGGACTTGAACCCACACAGCCTTGCGACTACAGGCACCTGAAGCCTGCGCGTCTGCCATTCCGCCACTCCTGCGAACAAATAGTATCTTATCAGAAAGTGTTCTTATTGTCAACACTTTTTTGAAATTATTTTCAAATTTGTAAATTTAAAAACCGGATAAAAAATTTTGAAAAAAGTTCGGGAAAACAGTTGACATTTGTTAAAAGCGGTGTTATTATAATCAAGCGCGTTGACGAAGCGGGCAAACAACTAAATGCGGAAGTGTCGGAACTGGCAGACGAGCAAGACTAAGGATCTTGTGATTATTGCAATCGTGTGGGTTCAAGTCCCATCTTCCGCAGTGAGCAGGAGTGGCGGAATGGCAGACGCGCAGGCTTCAGGTGCCTGTAGTCGCAAGGCTGTGTGGGTTCAAGTCCCATCTCCTGCATAAAGGTCTCAGATGAATTCTGAGACCTTTTCTTATGTAATAGGAAATTCCGATGGAATCCCCTATTACATAAAAATATTATCGCACTCGGCGGAGAGAAATAGAGATGGAAGAACGAAAGAAAACAAAAGAAATGGATATGCTGAACGGCGGCCTGGCGGGGAAGCTGATTCTGTTTGCGGTTCCGCTGGCTTTCAGCAGTATTCTGCAGCAGCTGTTTAACTCGGCGGATGTGGCGGTGGTAGGTCGGTTTGCGGGATCCCAGGCTCTGGCGGCAGTGGGAAGCTGCGTGGCATTGGTGGGAATTTTTGTCAATCTGATTGTGGGACTGGCGGTGGGTCCCAATGCGGCCCTGGCCAATCTGATCGGCCAGGGAAGGCGGGACAGCATAAGCCGGATGGTGCATACGATTATGACCTTCGGGGCAATGCTGGGAATGATTTTGCTGGCTGTCGGTATGCTGACGGCACGGCTGGTGCTGGAGGCATCCGGAACTCCGGAAACAGTCATCAATGAGGCATTATTATATATCCGCATTTATTTTATCGGACTGCCCTTCATGGTGCTTTATAATTTTGGATCTGCCATTCTTCGAAGCTATGGCGACACGAGACGCCCCATGTATTACCTGATCCTGTCCGGCATTTTAAATGTGGTTCTGAACCTTCTGCTGGTCATCGTATTTGGTCTCGGCGTGGCAGGTGTCGCCATTGCCACGGTTATATCCAATGTGCTGAGTACAGTGCTGGTAATGGTTCATCTCCATGCAAGAACAGATGAATTTCAATTCTGCTTCCACAGGCTGTGTATCGACGGCGCTGATTTAAAAAAGGTACTGCTGATTGGAATTCCGGCGGGCATCCAGGGCGCGATTTTTTCCGTGTCCAATGTATTTATCCAGAGCGGGATCAATTCCTTTGGAGAGGACGCCATTGCGGGATCCTCCCTGGCGCTGAATTTTGAATATTTTACGTATGATATTGCCAACGCCTTTGCCCAGGCGGCAGTAACCTTTACCAGCCAGAATTTTGGCGCGGGGAATCTGAAGCGCTGCAAGCGGATCTTCTGGCTTTGTATGCTGTTTGGAATGGGCTTTACCGAGATTTTGAGCATTATTTTTATGATCTGGGACGAATTTTTCGTAGGAATCTATACTATCAGCAGCAGTGTGGCGGTCTATGGCCTGGTGCGGATGCATCATGTCTGCTCGCTGGAGGGACTGACAGCCACTTATGAGGTGGAGAGCGCGGCGCTCCGGGGTATGGGAAAATCCCTGGAACCCTCTATTATCACAATTCTGGGAACGGTTGTATTCCGTATGATCTGGCTTCTGACGGTATTTAAATGGTTCCCCACCTATGATATGCTGATGAATGTCTACGTAGCTTCCTGGGTATGTACGGGCGGCGCGATCTTTGTGGTCTGGTTACTCTATATGCGAAAAATGGAAAAGCGCCAGGCTGAACTTGTATAGGTGATATGTAGTAGAAACTGTACAGGAAAATTTTGAAAAGACCTTGTTCTTTTATGAAAATCGATCTATAATGCAAAAAGACAATAAAACAGACGGGAGCTTGTATACAGGCTGAGAGGAAGGTGTGACCTTCGACCGAGAACCTGATTTGGATAATGCCAACGTAGGGATACCTGAGCAAAAAAGGAAGAGCGGAAAGCTGCCAAATCGGTGGCTTTCCTTTTTGTTTTACTGCGAAAAATTATGGAACAGGAGAAGAAGGCATGGTAAAAGTAAACGGAACAGAGCTTAATATCGCCGGAAAAACCGTGGCGGAATATCTGGCTGAAACCAATTACGATCCGAAGCGGATCGCAGTGGAGCGAAATGGCGATATTGTGCCAAAGGCACAGTACGAGACAGCGGTGCTGGCAGACGGCGACAGCGTGGAAGTAGTCAGCTTTGTGGGAGGCGGCTGAGATGATACCGACAAAGGAAGAATGGCACCGGGCTCTGGCAGACCGGCATGGGGAAGTCTTCCAGAAAAGGGCAGAGCATGCGACCGTGGCCATCTGCGGCCTGGGAGGCTTAGGCTCCAATATCAGTATCTGCCTGGCAAGAGCCGGTGTGGGGAAGTTGATACTGATTGATTTTGACCGGGTGGATATCTCAAATCTTCACCGGCAGCAGTACAAGGCAAATCAGCTGGGTCTTCCGAAGACGGAGGCGCTGGCGGCGAATCTGAAAGAAATCGCGCCCTATATCGAGTTGGAACTCCATACGATCCGCATTACAGAGGACAATATCGGAGAGCTTCTTAAGGACGCGGATCTGATCTGCGAGGCTTTTGATAATCCGGAGTGTAAGGCAATGCTGGTCAATACCGTGCTGGAGAAATTTCCGGAGAAATATCTGTTGTCCGGCTCCGGTATGGCCGGTATGGACAGCGTGAACCGGATACAGACCCGGCGGGTTACGAAGCGGTTTTATCTCTGTGGGGACGGCGTCAGCGATGTGAAGGAGTGCGGCACGCTGGTTTCCAGCCGGGTCATGACCTGCGCGGCCCACGAGGCCCATATGGTGATACGGATTCTGGCGGGAGAGCCGGAGCCGTAAGAAGGGGATTAAACGTGAAATTTAAGAGAAAGAAGGTATACATATGAACAACGATACATGGACACTGGGGGGACATGAATTCCATTCCCGTTTCATTCTTGGATCCGGGAAATATTCCCTGAACTTAATCGAGGCTGCGGTAAAGGACGCGGGCGCAGAGATCATCACACTGGCGGTACGCAGGGCGAACACCAGAGAGCATGAGAATATCCTGGATTATATTCCGGACCATGTGACACTGCTTCCCAACACCAGCGGAGCCAGAACTGCGGAAGAAGCAGTCCGTATCGCACGGCTGGCCAGAGAGCTTGGCTGTGGAGATTTCGTAAAGGTGGAGATTATGCGGGATTCCAAGTATCTCCTGCCGGACAATCAGGAGACCATTAAGGCCACCGAGATTCTGGCAAAGGAGGGCTTCGTGGTCATGCCCTATATGTATCCGGATCTGAATGTGGCAAGAGATCTGGTGAACGCAGGAGCGGCTTCCGTTATGCCGTTGGCGTCTCCCATTGGCTCCAATAAGGGTCTGGCCACAAAAGAATTTATCCAGATCCTGATTGATGAAATCGATTTGCCGATTATCGTGGACGCCGGTATCGGAAAGCCCTCTCAGGCCTGCGAGGCCATGGAGATGGGGGCCGCGGCGATTATGGCCAATACGGCGCTGGCCACAGCAGGCAACCTGCCGCTTATGGCTTCCGCTTTTAAGGACGCCATAGAGGCCGGACGAAACGCTTATCTGGCAGGGCTTGGAAGAGTGCTGACCAGGGGCGCGGCAGCCTCCGATCCGCTGACCGGATTTCTGCGGGATTGAGAGGTGTGAGCACATGGAAAATCAGTTCTTTGTAGACTCGGAATACCTTTCCGAAAAAGCGTTGGCGAAGAAGCATAAGCTGGAGACGGATCCCTCTTCCAGAACCAACCATATGGAATATATGCCCGGTATGGAGCAGATCGACTCGGACATCTGCGAAAAGGTCATGTCCCAGGTGGCGTCCTATGATTATCAAACGTATACAGAGAAGGATGTGAAAGCAGCCCTGGAGCACCGTACCTGCTCCGTGGAGGATTTTAAAGCTTTATTATCTCCGGCGGCGGAACCCTTCCTGGAGCAGATGGCGGAGCGGGCCAGATGGGAGACCAGTAAGCATTTTGGCAATACGGTGTATCTGTTTACGCCCCTTTATATCGCCAATTACTGCGAAAATTACTGTGTATACTGTGGCTTTAACTGCTATAACCACATTAACCGCATGAAGCTCAATATGGAGCAGATCGAGAAAGAAATGAAGGTTATCGCCGACAGCGGTATGGAGGAGATTCTGATTCTGACCGGTGAGAGCCGTGGAAAGAGCGGCGTCGATTATATCGGCGAGGCCTGTAAGCTGGCAAAGAAGTATTTCCGGATGGTGGGGCTGGAGATTTATCCGGTCAATTCCGATGAATACCGGTATCTTCATGAATGCGGCGCGGACTACGTGACGGTATTTCAGGAGACCTATGATACGGATAAGTATGAAACGCTGCATCTGATGGGCCACAAGCGTGTATGGCCTTATCGGTTCAACGCCCAGGAGCGGGCGCTGATGGGCGGCATGCGCGGCGTGGGATTTTCGGCGCTTCTGGGACTGTCGGATTTTCATAAGGACGCGCTGGCAAGCGCGCTGCATGTCTATTATCTGCAGCGGAAATATCCCCATGCGGAAATGTCCCTGTCCTGTCCGAGACTGCGTCCGATTATCAACAACGATAAGATCAATCCGCTGGATGTCCATGAAAAGCAGCTGTGTCAGATTATCTGCGCGTACCGGATCTTTCTGCCCTACGTGGGGATCACTGTGTCCTCCCGGGAGAGCGCGTCCTTCCGGAACGGGATCGTGAAGATTGCGGCGACGAAGGTGTCTGCAGGCGTATCCACCGGTATCGGGGATCATGAGAGTAAATACAGCGGCAAGGACGACGGAACAGAGACCGGAGACGAGCAGTTTGAGATCAACGACGGGCGGAGCTTTGAGACCATGTATGAAGATATTACGGAGGAAGGACTTCAGCCGGTGCTGAATGATTATGTGTATGTCTGATGTGTTAGTGATTACAAACCGTAAGCTTTGCAAAGAGGATTTTTTGGGGCGTATAGAAGCGCTGGCTGCGGCGGGCCCCAGGGGTATTATTCTGCGGGAAAAGGATTTGCCGGAGACAGAATATCTGGAGCTAGCGCGCCAGACGGCAGAAATCTGTGACAGATATCAGACGCCCTGTGTTCTGCACAGCTTTCCGGGGATAGCTCTGGAGCTGGGCGTGAAGCGGCTCCATCTGCCGCTGCCCCTCCTGCGGAAATTATCCCCGGATGAGCGGGCGTATTTTACCGTGCTGGGCGCGTCCTGTCATTCCGCGGAGGACGCCCGGGAGGCGGAAGCTTTGGGATGTACCTATATAACTGCGGGGCATGTATTTGATACAGACTGCAAAAAAGGACTGCCCGGGCGGGGGCTGGAGTTTTTGAAACAGGTGTGTGAAAGCGTGAGGATCCCAGTGTATGCCATTGGCGGAATCGATCCGGAGAATTACAAAGAGGTGATGGCTATAGGGACGGCAGGCGTGTGCGTCATGAGCGGCGCTATGGTATGTGAAGCGCCGGGACGCTATCTGTCAGCCTTTTCAGAAAAGAAAGAACAGACGGCGAACACACAGAAGGGGATAAGATAGAATGAAATTTAAGAAAGAGATGCTGTTGCTCTACGCGGTGACGGACCGGCACTGGACCGGTAGGCAGACGCTGGAAGAGCAGATAGAGGAGGCTCTGGCGGGAGGCGTGACGATCCTGCAGCTGCGGGAAAAGAATCTTCCGGAAGAGGAATTTCTGCAGGAAGCTATCCGGGTAAAGGAAATCTGCCATCGCCACGGCGTCCCGCTGATTATCAACGATAACGTGGAGGTAGCCCTGAAAAGCGGCGCGGACGGCGTCCACGTAGGTATCGAGGACGCTCCGGTCAGCGAGATTCGCGCCCGGGTTCCGGCGGACTTTATCATCGGGGCCACCTGTAAGACGGTAGAGCAGGCGAAGAAGGCAGAGCAGGCCGGCGCGGACTATATGGGCGTAGGAGCCGTATTTCCATCGCCTACCAAGACAACGGCCATTCGGATTACCAGGAAGCAGCTCTATGAAATCTGTACTTCCGTACAGATTCCGGCGGTGGCCATCGGCGGTATCACTGCAGAGAACATCACAGAGATCCGGGGCGGTGGCATGGCCGGAGCGGCTGTGGTTTCCGCTATCTTCGGAGCGGCGGATATCCCAAAAGCAGCGGGAGAGCTGAAGAAAAAGGTAAAAGAGATAGTAACGGGCGCATAAAGTCCGTGAAAGCGGCAGACCGGGGGCACCACTCTCTGTCGCGATAGAAAAATAATGCGAAAACAAAGGAAAAGAGGAAAACGCAAATGAGAACAGCATTATCAATCGCAGGCAGCGATTCCTGCGGAGGCGCCGGCATTCAGGCAGATCTGAAGACTATGACCATGAATGGAGTGTACGCGATGACAGCGGTTACCGCATTGACAGCGCAGAACACCACCGGCGTAAGAGCAATCCAGGAGGCAACTCCGGAATTTTTGGGACAGCAGATTGACGCGGTATTCGAGGATATTTTCCCGGACGCGGTCAAAATCGGAATGGTATCCGCAAGCGAACTGATTCGTGTCATTGCAAAGAAGCTGCGTGATTACGAGGCGAAGCATATCGTGGTGGATCCGGTCATGGTAGCTACCAGCGGCTCGGTGCTTCTGAAGACAGATGCGGTGGAGACACTGGAAAAGGAGCTGTTGCCTCTGGCGGAGGTGGTAACACCCAATATCCCGGAGGCGGAGATTCTGTCCGGCATGGCTATTAAAACCAAAGAGGATATGCTGGCTGCGGCAGAGAAAATCAGCAAAACCTATGGCTGCGCTGTCTTATTAAAGGGCGGGCACAGTATCAATGACGCCAACGACTATTTCTATGCAAATGGGGAAGGTCACTGGTTCGAGGGTAAGCGCATTGAGAATCCCAATACCCATGGAACCGGCTGTACTCTTTCCAGCGCCATTGCTTCCAATCTGGCCAAGGGCTATGAACTTCCGAAAGCGGTAAAGCGGGCGAAGGATTATATCTCCGGCGCGCTGGGAGCCATGCTGGATCTGGGTAAGGGATCCGGCCCCATGAAGCATGCCTTTGATCTGACGGGCGAATTTGCGAAGGAGGTGCGGTAAGATGACAGAAAAGCGTACTTCTGTATTTGAAAACGGTCTTATCTGGTTCGGAGCCGGAGTCTCGATTGCAGAGATTCTGACAGGAACTTATCTTGCGGATCTGGGCTTCGGAAAAGGTCTGCTGGCTATTATTGTAGGTCACATCATCGGCTGTACCATGCTGTTCTTATCTGGCCTCATCGGCGGAAAGGTGCGAAGAAGCGCCATGGAAACGGCAAAGATGAGCTTTGGAAGCAAGGGCGGACTGCTTTTTTCCGCACTGAATGTGATTCAGCTGGTAGGCTGGACGGCTATTATGATTTATGACGGAGCCCTGGCGGCGGACGGCATTCTGGGTGTGGGCAACTGGGTCTGGTGTCTGCTGATTGGCGGCCTGATTATCGTGTGGATTCTCATCGGTATCGAAAACCTGGGTAAGGTAAATACGGTGGCCATGGCGGCGCTCTTTATCCTGACCATTCTTTTAAGCTTTGTGATCTTTGGACACGGCGGCGCGTCCGTTGCAGGAGGAGAAGACATGACTTTTGGCGCGGCCGTAGAGCTTTCCGTAGCCATGCCGCTGTCCTGGCTGCCCCTGATCAGCGATTATACCAGAGAGGCGGAAAAACCGGTGCAGGCCACGGCGGTCAGCGCAGTCGTTTACGGCCTGGTAAGCTGCTGGATGTATGTGATTGGTATGGGAGCCGCGATTTTTACCGGAGAGTCGGATATCGCGCAGATTATGGTAAAGGCCGGGCTGGGGATCGCAGGCCTTCTGATCATTGTATTCTCCACCGTGACCACCACCTTCCTGGACGCGTACTCCGCAGGTATTTCCAGCGAGTCTCTGGGCGAGAAGATCCATGGAAAATGGGTAGCGGTTGTGGTGACTGTGATTGGTATCGCAGGAGCCATTCTGTTCCCCATGGACGATATCACGGACTTCCTGTATTTCATCGGATCTGTTTTTGCGCCGATGATTGCCATTCAGATTGCGGATTTCTTTATCCTGAAAAAGGCAGAGAGCAAAAGAACCTTCGAGTGGAAGACGCTGGTAGTGTGGCTTCTGGGCTTTGTCATTTACCGGTGGCTGATGAATGTGGACATGGTCGTAGGCAATACTCTGCCGGATATGGTGGTTACCATTGTGCTCTACGTAGTTGCAGAGAAGCTGGCGGGAGAGAAGAAGTAGGCGTTGCATAAAATAACTTGTGGCAAAAAATTCTGCTTTTCTGTAGTAAACCTGAAAAAGAAGCGTTTATATAAGTAAAGGAAAGAAAAGAAAAGGAGGATTATCCTATGAAAAAATTACACCGTATGTTATTGCTCGCGGCCGCAGCAGCCACATTTCTGACAGCCTGCGCCAGAAGCGCGCAGACTCAGGACACCGTCGGATCCGAGCCCCAGGTACAGACCGGCGATGCAGTGTCTGAGGAGGAGAGCACAGATGGTTCCGGTGACGCAGCCACACTGCCCGATCTCACGGAATCCCGCCCGGTGGCTTATGCGCCCTGTGTCCGGGTGAACGGCGTCATTTACCAGGATACCGGGTTCTTAAGCAGCATGGTCGGTTGCGGTAATATGGATGGAAAGATTACCACTTCAGTGGAAAGCACCCAGCTGCCTGCCAAAGACGACGAAGCTAATTTCGGAAAAGGGTATGGCTACCAGTTCGGCGCGGACGACACCCTGCTTGTGTACTGGAACGACGAACCCCATATTTTCCGGAATGTGGATTCTGCGGATACGTCGATCCCGGCGGAGGTACTGCATTTCACAGCCGAGGTAAAGGAAGTAAACGAGGGGAATCTTCTGGTGACCTACATCGCTGTGGCCGACGGCTTTCAGGAAATGTCCGCAGGCGACTATGTGGTTTCCACAGACAATCTGATGGACGAGGTACAGACCGGCGACACCGTGGAGATCTGGTTTAGCGGTTACATCCAGGAGACCGACCCGGCCCAGATCGGACTGGCATACCGGATTGAAAAAGTGAATGAAAAATAGAAAAGTCGTCAAAATGTCGATGATACACAAAGAAAAGTCGTCATTTTGACGACTTTTCTTTACATGTAAAAAAAATGTGATAAAGTACATAAAAAGAGGCAGGACATGGAGAAGAATGATGGAAGAAAAACGATTTGCCGTAGAGGCTACAATTTCAACCGAAGAAATGAAAAGAATAAGAAAGAAACTGGATCTCACACAGAAAGGATTTGTGGGTTTGCTGGGTTGCTCCAAAAAGACAGTGGAACGCGTCACAGGGCTTCGGAATTTCGGAATCTATATGAATCAGCTGTTTACCATAGATGCGTTATTTTTAAATGAAGATCGGCACACGCACAATATGGCAGTTTTAATGGACGGAGAGGGCCGGTTTTCCCTTTGCTCGGTTTTTGACAATGGCGGCGCGTTGTTGTCTGATATGTCAATGGACTATCCGATGTCAGAAGATCCGGTAGTGTTGATGAGGGAAGTAAAAGCAAAAACAATCAGTACAGATTTTGATGAACAGCTGGATGTATCGGAAAGGCTTTACGGTCGAAATCTCAGATTCCATTTTACAAAAAAACAGGGAGCGGAATTGCTGAAAAAAGCAGTAGGGTATGAAGAAGAGATTCGTAACCGTGTAGCATCGATCTTATATCTGCAGATGGATAAATATCGCTATTTATGGAAATAAAGAAGAAAAACTTATGGACGAGCGCTTAAAACAACAGCAACGGAGGCAGAGACTGGAGAGAACACGGCGTGTCGGCAAAGCAGGTCTATGGCAGACAGCAAAAGACCAGACAGGGCTCGGAGAAGCTCTAATTTGTTTCGTGGTAATTCTGGTGTTCTGGTTTGCCACCCATGGGGGGTACAATGTGACCTTCGATACAAAAGGCGGATCAGAGCTCACCGTGCAGCGGTTGAAGCATGGGGAGCTGGCAGAGGAGCCGGAGACGCCATTGAAGCCCGGTTATACCTTCTGCGGTTGGGTGACCTCAGAGGATGAGAGCCTGGCAAAGGAATGGAACTTTGCCACGGATAAGGTGGAAAACGACCTGACTCTCTATGCAGTATGGATGCCTGCCGAGGTAAGGGTAAAGTTTGATCTGGATGGCGGAAATCTGGATGGAGAAACATATATACCGGATAAGACAGTGACCTATGGCGAAGCCTACGGGGAGCTTCCGGTACCGGAAAAAGAGGGCTTTCGCTTCGACGGCTGGATTTACAGCGGCGTTGTGATTCAGGCGGATACTATGGTGACGATGACGGGAGAACATGTGCTGACGGCTCGCTGGATCCCGGCATAATAAGACGGAAAAGAGGAGACAGCATGAATCGTGATAAAGCAAGAGTAGCGGTGTACGCAATGGGAGGTTTCTATCTGTTGTACCTGGCATGGCAAATGTATGGGGAACTTTCCACGGCAGGTTCTGAAAAACCGCTGATGATCGGGTTTATGATTTTCTTCACCATCATCGGCGCAGGACTGGCAGGCTGGGGGCTGTACAGCGGCTGGAAGACAGCCAGAGACCGGATGGCGGCACCGGAGCCGGAAGAAGCGTCTGAGAATCCGGAAGACAAATCTGACGAAAATAGACTGGAATAATATGTAAATAAAAGCTGACTGCGGTGTTCATCGTAGTCAGCTTTTTTATGTAATAGGAAATTCCGATGGAATCCCCTATTACATAAAAGCATTATCGCACTGCGGCGGATTCTTACTTACTTTGGGACTGGAAATTTCCCGGCGTATCAAGTATACTGAATTACGGAGTAAAAGAGGAGGGCTTTTTATGTATCAGGCAAATGAAAAACGATATGAAACGCTTCCCTATCACCGCTGCGGGGACAGCGGCCTTCTGCTTCCGGCCGTGTCCTTGGGCTTCTGGCACAATTTTGGTGACACCGCTTCCTATGACAACATGAAAAAGCTCTGCTTTACCGCCTTTGACCACGGCATTACCCATTTTGACCTGGCCAATAACTACGGCCCGGAGCCGGGCAGCGCTGAAAAAAATCTGGGGCTGATTCTCCGGGACGAGCTTTCGGCTTATCGGGATGAGCTGATCATCAGTACCAAGGCAGGCTACGATATGTGGCCGGGACCCTACGGCAACTGGGGAAGCCGGAAATATTTGATTGCGAGTCTCGACCAGAGCCTGAAGCGCCTTGGACTCGACTACGTGGATATCTTCTACCATCATCGAATGGATCCGGAGACGCCGTTGGAGGAAACCATGGAGGCCCTGGCCCAGATTGTACGGAGCGGTAAAGCCCTTTATGTGGGTCTGTCCAATTATAACGGAGAGAAGCTGACCCAGGCAGAGGCCATTTTAAAGGAACTGCATTGCCTGTTTATCATCAATCAGAACCGCTATTCCATCTTTGATCGAACCGTCGAGCAGAACGGTCTGAAGGAGACGGCGGCGAAGCTTCACAAGGGCATTATAGCCTTCAGTCCCCTGGCTCAGGGCATGCTGACAGATCGATATCTTCACGGAATTCCCGAGGACAGCCGAATCCGCACGGATGGCCGCTTCCTGAAGGAAAATGCGCTGACACAGGAGCGGCTGGGACAGATCCGGAAGCTGAATGGGCTGGCGGCTGAAAGGGGACAGACCCTGGCGGAAATGGCACTGGCATGGGTTCTGAAGGACGGTATTGTGACCAGCGTGTTGATCGGCGCGTCCAGGCCGGCGCAGATTCTGGATAATATTAAGGCACTGGAAAATACGCATTTTACAGAGGAAGAATTAAGAATCATAGACCATATTTAACAAAAAGGCGAATACCCCGCAGTCCGAAAAGGACGGTGGAGTACAAGTGATAAAGGAGACGACAGATAAGTATGACGAAGCAGGAACTTGCTTTGGAAGTAATTGACAGATTAAAAAAGGAATATCCGGACGCGGACTGTACCCTGGATTACGATCAGGCCTGGAAGCTGCTGGTCAGCGTGCGCCTGGCGGCCCAGTGTACTGACGCCCGGGTTAATGTGGTAGTGGAAAAGCTTTATGAAAAATATCCGGATGTGAAGTCTCTTGCGGCGGCTCCGGTGGAGGATATCGAGGCCATCGTGAAGCCCTGCGGCCTGGGACATAGCAAGGCCCGGGACATCAGCGCCTGTATGAAGGTGCTGGAGGAAAAATACGGCGGAAATGTGCCGACCACCTTCGACGAGCTTCTGGCTCTGCCCGGGGTAGGACGCAAAAGCGCCAATCTGATCATGGGCGACGTCTTTGGCAAGCCCGCCATCGTCACCGATACCCACTGCATCCGTCTGGTGAACCGGATGGGACTGGTGGACGGCATAAAGGATCCGAAAAGGGTGGAAATGGCTCTGTGGAAGCTGATTCCGCCGGAGGAGGGCAGTGATTTCTGCCACCGCCTGGTCAACCACGGACGGGAGGTCTGCACAGCGCGGACAAAGCCCTATTGTGACCGCTGCTGCTTAAAGGACATCTGTGCGAAAAATGGAGTAGAGGAGTAAAATTATGGAATACGCAGTTGCTACACTGAAGAAGGGCGAAGGACGCGCGCTGAAGGCGGGCGGAGCCTGGATTTATGATAATGAAATCGAGTCTGTTATGGGTCATTTTGAGGATGGGGATCTGGTTCTTGTCCGGGATTTCGACGGCTACGGGCTGGGAAAGGGCTTTATTAACCGTCATTCCAAGATTCGGATCCGTATGATGACGAGAAATCCGGAGCAGGAGATTGACCGGGAATTTTTACACAACCGTGTAAAAGCGGCATGGGAGTATCGGAAGAAGACGGTGGACACTTCCAGCTGCCGTGTGATTTTCGGCGAGGCGGACTGGATTCCGGGTATGGTCGTAGATAAGTTCTCGGATGTGCTGGTGGTACAGGCGCTGGCGCTGGGTATCGATCGGATGAAGGAAACGATTATTGAGGAATTAAAGGGGGTACTGGCCGGGGACGGCGTGGAGATTCGCGGCGTCTATGAGCGAAGCGACGCCAGGGAACGGGAAAAAGAGGGCATGGAGCGTGTCAAAGGCTTCATCGGCGAACCCTTTGATACCAATGTGGAAATCGTGGAAAACGGTGTCCGCTATCTGGTGGATGTGAAGGACGGTCAGAAGACAGGCTTTTTCCTGGATCAGAAGTATAACCGTCTGGCCATTCAGAAGCTCTGTAAGGATGCCCGGGTGCTGGACTGCTTTACCCATACGGGTTCCTTTGCCCTGAACGCGGGACTGGCCGGAGCCAAAGAGGTCATCGGCGTGGATGCGTCGGAGCTTGGCGTACATCAGGCAGAGCTGAACGCGAAGCTGAACGCCCTGGAGAATACGGTGCGCTTTACATGCGCGGATGTGTTTGACCTGCTGCCGGATCTGGAGAAGAAGGGCGAGAAGTTCGACGTGGTAATTCTCGATCCGCCGGCCTTTACCAAATCCCGCAATTCCATCAAGAACGCCACCAAGGGATATCGGGAAATCAATATGCGCGGCCTGAAGCTGGTGAAGGACGGCGGCTTTCTGGCCACCTGCTCCTGCTCCCATTTCATGAGCTACGAGTTGTTTACCCAGACCATCGCCCAGGCGGCAAAGAGCGTCCACAAACGGATTCGCCAGGTAGAATACCGGACCCAGGCTCCGGATCATCCGATTCTCTGGGCAGCGGACGAGTCTTATTACCTGAAATTTTATATCTTCCAGGTTTGTGAGGAAAAATAGGGATGCAGCTACCGGAATTATTTGAAGAAAAAATGAAAAAGCTTCTGGGGACGGAATATGAGGATTTCCTGGCAGGCTATGAAAAAGAGCGGCATCAGGCTCTCCGGGTGAATCCGGCGAAGATCTCCGCGGAGGAATTTCTGCGGATCAGCCCCTTTACGCTGGAACCTGTGCCCTGGGCGAAAAATGGCTTTTATTATGGAACGGAGGATCGGCCCGGCAGGCATCCCTGGCATGAGGCAGGCGTCTACTATATCCAGGAGCCCAGCGCCATGTCTGTGGCGGAGCTGGCAGGCGTACAGCCCGGAGATCGGGTGCTGGATCTCTGCGCGGCTCCCGGCGGAAAAAGCACCCAGCTGGCGGCAGCCATGGAGGGAAAGGGGCTTTTGGTATCCAATGAGATTCATCCGGCCCGGGCGAAAATTCTCTCTTCCAATATCGAACGGATGGGAATTTTGAACGCAGTGGTGACAAATGAAGCACCGGAGCGTCTTGCACCTCATTTTCCGGCGTTCTTTGACCGGATTGTGGTGGATGCGCCCTGCTCCGGCGAGGGTATGTTCCGAAAAGAGGAGCAGGCTGTCAGCCAGTGGAGTCAGGATAATGTGGATCTCTGCGCAAAACGGCAGCAGGACATTCTCGAAGAGGCCGCGAAGATGCTGCGGCCCGGCGGGGTGTTAGTCTATTCTACCTGCACCTTCGCACCGGAGGAGGACGAGGAGAGTATAGTGCGCTTTCTTCTGAAGCATCCGGAGTTCTCGGTGAAAAAGACCGAGGCTTATGAAGGCTTTGCCCCGGGCAGACCGGAGTGGGTGAAGCTGACGGATGAGGAGAAGGAAAGTGTCAGTGTGGAGCGGTTGGAAGCAGTTCTGGCGTCTGTGAAGGATACCTTCCGGCTGTGGCCCCATAAGCTGAACGGGGAAGGGCATTACGCGGCGGTGCTTGAAAAGGCAGACGGAAACCAGGGAGAAGAGTTAAGCACCCTTCGAATCGAAAAAACGGAGCGGAAAAATCGAAAAAACGGAAAGAGCTCCGGCAAATCCGGCGTCGTGTCCGCGGAAGCAGAAGCCTGGAAGCTCTACAGGGAATTTGCCGCAGATACGCTGGTTCACGGTCACGAGGGTATCCCCATGCTCTATGGAGAACAGCTGTACCTGCTGCCCTGTGAGCTGAACCTGGAGGGCCTTAGGGTCCTGCGCCCCGGTCTTCATCTGGGGACGGTTAAAAAGAACCGTTTTGAACCGGCCCACGCCCTGGCTCTGGCATTGAAAGCGGAGGACGTAAAGCGCAGCGTCTCCTACGGGTCAGATTCCCGGGAAATCAGGGCCTGGCTGTCCGGCGAGAGCCTGGAGGGATCTGACGGCAGGGGATGGACGCTGGTACAGACCGACGGCTTCTCCCTTGGCTGGGGCAAGCAGGCAGGCGGCATTCTGAAAAATCATTACCCCAAGGGGCTTCGGAAACAATAACAAATATTTTTTGTGCAAATATAACACAAATACAAAATAAAACCACCATTTACATTGACAAAAGTGACAAAAAGTGGCACAATAAAAACAAGGCAGAGCCCAGACATAAAACGCAGCTCAGAAGCGGAACTGCCGGATTATCAAAACTTTCGTGGGGAGGCTTTTCTTATGAATGATTATGAACTGATCCGAAATATTCTGGACAAAAGCAGGTATACGGTAGCCATGTGCGGCACGGATATGATGAAGGAATCCGGCATGCCAAGCTTAAGAGCTCCTGAGATTGCCTATCAGGTGGAGCAGGAGTTTGGTTATTCGCCGGAGGAGATTTTTTCTTCGATATTTTACGTGAACCGCCCGGAGACCTTTTTTAAATACTATCGGGAATGGATGCTGAAGCCCCATCTGGAACCGAGCGCCGGTTTTTACGCACTGGCGGAGCTGGAGCGGCGGGGAAAGCTTCAGTGCAGCATCGCCAATAATGTGCATAACCTGCCGGGCCGGGCGGGCTGTCAGAAGGTACTGAATCTGCATGGAACCATTTACGATAATGAGTGTCCCAGATGTGGCAGAAAGTATTCGATGGAGTATATACGTGACGCGAAGCGGGTTCCTCTGTGCGAGGACTGCATGGCGGTGATTCGCCCGAAGGTACTGCTCTTTGGGGAACAGGTGGACAACCGGATGATGACCGCGGCTGCGGAGGAGATCGCGAAGGCGGATGTACTGCTGCTTCTTGGTACCTCGATTGGCTCGGGGCTTTGCGAGCGGTATGTGAAGTATTTTGAAGGCGAGACCCTGATTATCATCAACGCGGCGGAGCATTTTACCGACGCGAAGGCGGATATTGTGCTGCGGGAAGAGGTAAAGACGGCACTGCCGAAGATTGTGCTGTGAAACATCGGCAGGGAGCTGACAGTGGCGGTCCTGAAAGAGGACGGAGCGGGCTTAAGCTTAGGTGACTGACTGGAGGACAAACATATGAAAGCACTGGAAGAAAAGATATTGCAGGAAGGCGAAGTCGTTGACGGGGACATCCTGAAGGTAGACGGCTTTGTAAACCATCAGGTGGACGCACTGCTGATGGAAGAAATTGGAAAAGACATGGCGGAGCATTTTAAGGGACAGGGCATCACCAAGGTGTTCACCATTGAATCCTCGGGGATTGCGCCGGCCTTATTTACAGCGAAGGAGCTTGGGGTTCCGCTGGTGATTCTGAAGAAGCAGCAGACCGCGGACAGCCTGAAGACCGAGGTGTGGCAGACTGAGGTAGTATCTTATACGAAGGATACCTCTTACCGTCTGACATTGGCGAAGAACTATATTTCCGATGAGGATCATGTGCTGATCGTTGATGATTTTCTGGCCAATGGCGAGGCAGCCACCGGAGCCATCCGTCTGATCCGCAAGGCCCATGCCACCGTGGCCGGTCTTGGCGTGCTTATCGAGAAGGCATTTCAGCCGGGACGTGAGAAGCTGGAGAGTCAGGGTATCCATGTATACGCCCAGGCAAGCATCAAGGCTTTCGAGAACGGGAAAGTGGTATTTTAGATGAAAAAGGAGAGAACAGGCGCGGACGCAGCAGTCCGCGCCTTTGAAAAGAGCGATATTTCCCAGGTTCTGATTACCATCGGCGGAATGCTGATTTACGCCATCGGTATCAATAATTTTATCGTCCCGGCAGGCCTGTACAGCGGCGGCGTCATGGGTATCAGCCAGATTATCCGTACCATTCTGGTGCAGTACGCGCACTTGAGTTTCGGCGGAACAGATATTGCGGGTATCATCAGTTTGATTTTGAATCTGCCGCTTTTTGTGCTGGCTTATATGTCGGTGGGACGGCATTTTTTCTGGAAAACGGTTATCTGCGTCGTGAGCCAGTCTCTGTTCCTGACACTGATTCCGATTCCTGCCAGTCCCATTGTGGAGGATACGATTACGGCGACCCTGATTGGCGGTATTATCGTGGGAGCCGGAATCGGTGTTTCCCTTCAGAGCGGTGGCTGCAGCGGCGGAATTGATATCCTGGGCATGTATTTTACAAAGAAGTACAATGGTTTTAGCGTGGGAAAGCTGAATTTGGTTATCAATCTGCTGATTTACGCATCCTGTGCCCTGCTGTTTGATATTAAGGTCGTAATTTACTGTATTATCTACGCGGCGGTCAACACGCTGATGGTGGATAAGACTCACACCCAGAATATCCGGACGGCGGTGATTATCATTACCAAGGAAGATCCGGATAAAATCAAGCATTATATCATGGACGAGCTGGCCAGGGGCGTCACTCACTGGGATGCAATCGCAGGTTATACGGACGAAAGGTCCCATATCCTTTTTACGGTCATGTCCAAGCATGAGCTGTCCATGCTGAAGCAGGAAATGAAATATATCGACCCGAAGGCTTTCGTGGTCAGCAAGGATAATGTGGGAATTGATGGAAGATTCGCGAAACATCTGTAAAATAAGATGATTTGGCCCCGAGGCATGCGCTTCGGGGCCTTTTTACGCGGAGCCTGCACAGAATCCGGGAAATGGCGTAAGCTATAGAAGGAGCGTATTCCGGAATATTTTTTTATAAGGAAAAAGCCTGTACCCGGATTGGGGGTGCAGGCTTTTTGCGCGGGGATCTACTGCGCCTTATTTACGAAGGATTCGCAGTCGGTACACTCGATTTTGGTCGGATTGGATTCATGGGTACCGATTTGAATCTTATTCAGTGTGCAGTAATTTTCGCCCTGGGCGTGATGAGTGCAGTTGTTGACAGTACATCCGATGGCTTCGTTCTTGTTGGTCATCATAAAAATTCCTCCTTTATGGCGCGGCGAACCGCATTTGCTTGCGTTACAGAAGTAGTGTGTATCGGCAGGCGGATTTTATGCGTGAGAAAAAATGGAAAATAACTCCAGCGTCTGTAAATGAAAGCACACAAAAACCTCCTGCCGGAGTTGCGGGCCGTCAGGAGATTTCTGTTGCTTTATACTATTGAAGAAGGAGAGTAACAATTGAAAGTGATTGCTACTTAGAGATATATGATAAAGGGAATTACCCATTGTTTTTAGTCGGGACCGGTCGGCACCGAAGCAGCGCCGGCAGCCCCATTTTGTATTTGTTTCTATGAATAGCATTCGCATGTTTCTGCTTTGCTTCATTTGATAGTATTATCATACACAAAGGTTGTGTCCAAGTTGTGTCCGCACTCTTAACAAAAAATTGGGATTTTCTAAAAAATATATAAAATGGAAAATTGTTTTGGGGAAATGGATATGCTATACTGAGAATATTACGAAGCGAAAAGGAGTAACGCTATGTCGTTTATCAGTGTCTTTGACGTGCTGGGTCCGAATATGATCGGCCCGTCCAGCTCTCACACGGCGGGAGCGGCCAGAATCGCCTATCTGGCTCAGAAAATGATTGCCGGGCCTCTGGTCCGGGTGGAATTTATCCTTTACGGTTCCTTTGCCCGCACCTATCGGGGGCATGGTACAGATCGGGCGCTGCTGGGCGGCATCATGGGCTTTGATACCGACGACGAGCGGATACGTGATTCCTTTTCCGTCGCGCAGGAGCGGGGCATTGATTTCTCCTTTACCCCGAACGGGGAGGAAACGGAGGTGCACCCGAATACGGTGGACATCCATATGGTAAATGGGTCCGGCCAGGAGCTCACAGTCCGCGGCGAATCCCTGGGTGGCGGCAAGGCGCGCATCTGCCGGATCAATCAGGTGGAGGTGGATTTCACCGGCGAGTACAGCGCAGCCATTGTAATTCATCAGGACCGGCTGGGCGTTGCGGCTCACGTTACCAGTGTACTCAGCCGTCACGGCGTGAATATCGCCTTTATGCGGTTGTTCCGGGAGGGAAAGGGCGATATCGCCTACACCATCGTGGAGTCCGACGGGCGGCTTCCGGGGGCAGTCGCCGGGGAGCTGCGGGAAAATGAGAACGTGCATGAAGTGATGATTGTGCAGCCCTAGCAAAATGCTGGCTTATGTGGCAGCGTCAGAGCCCGATTTGCGGAAGCCAATCTGAAAAATGGTGTGAATCGTGATACTATGAGGAGTTAGAAACATGGATTTTAAGAACGCGAAGGAATTGCTGGCATTATGTGAAGAAAGGAAGCTTTGCATCTCGGACGTAATGCGCAGGCGTGAGATAGAAGAAGGTGAAATCACCGGCGAGATCTGTGACGCCCGGATGAAGAAGGCCTACGAAATCATGCGGGAATCAGCCCGCGGCCCCATAAAAAAGCCCGGACGCTCCATGGGCGGTCTGCTGGGCGGCGAGGCGAAGATGCTTTCCGACTGGCAGCAGGGCGGCGGAAGAAGTCTCTGTGGTCCGGTTCTCGGAAAAGCCATTGCCTATGCCATGGCTGTTCTGGAGACCAACGCTTCTATGGGACTGATCGTGGCGGCGCCTACGGCGGGCTCCTCCGGTATTGTGCCGGGCGTCCTGCTGGCGCTGGAGGAGCAGTTTCATTTTACAGAAGCAGAGATGATACAGGCTCTCTACAACGCCGGGGCAGTGGGCTATCTGGCCATGCGGAACGCCACCGTGGCAGGCGCTGTGGGCGGCTGTCAGGCCGAGGTGGGCGTAGCCTCTGCAATGGCGGCGTCGGCTGCCGTGGAGCTGCTGGGCAGCTCCCCAAAGGCCTGTCTGGACGCGGCTTCCACAGTACTCATGAACTTGTTGGGTCTGGTCTGCGATCCGGTGGGCGGTCTTGTGGAATACCCATGCCAGAATCGGAATGCGGCAGGAGTCGCTGTTGCCCTGACCTCAGCCGAGATGGCGCTGGCCGGCGTCCCGCAGCTGATTCCGCTGGACGAAATGATTGCAGTCATGTATAACGTAGGCAGACGCATCCCGGCAGAGCTGCGTGAGACGGCCCTCGGCGGTTGCGCTGCCGCGCCGTCGGCCTGTGAAGCCTGCGGAAAGTGTTGATGTTTTAAAATTACCCCTTTACAAATATTTCATTTTCAAGTATAATATCAGTTGCTGACACAGCAAGCTGGAATAGCTCAGTCGGTAGAGCACTTCACTCGTAATGAAGGGGTCGTGAGTTCGAGTCTCATTTCCAGCTTTCAGATGAAATCCCTGAAAACGTTGATTTTCAGGGATTTCTTATTATAGTTATAATCGATAAGGCAGCAGGCCGCCAGAGCCTTTACTTTATGGGAATAATCCAGTATAATCAAAAAAAGGAGCGAAGGAGGTATCTTTACTGAAAGAAGAAAACTATACCATAGCTGATATTTATGCACTGCCGGAGGGCGAGCGTGCGGAGCTGATAGATGGAAAAATGTATATGATGGCACCACCCAGTACTACACATCAGCAATAGTAATGGATATACAATATATAGAATAAAATGTCTGTTGAATTTTAATAGAATTATTCAATTTAAGAAAAGCCCTGAACCGCAATGGCTCAGGACTTTTTTGCTAGGAAGTATCCGTAAGGAGCTGCCGGTGGCAACTCTTGTAGGTCAGGCAATTACTTCAGATCCAGCTCCACCGGGCAGTGATCCGAACCGAAGATCTCTGTATGAATCGAAGCGTCTTCCAGCCGGTCCTTCAAGCGTTCGGATACGATAAAATAATCAATGCGCCACCCGGCGTTCTTCTCGCGGGCGCGGAAGCGGTAGGACCACCAGGAATAGACGCCCTCGGCGTCCGGATAGAAGTACCGGAAGGTATCCACGAAGCCGGAAGTGAGAACCGTTGTCATTTTGGAGCGTTCCTCGTCTGTAAATCCGGCATTTTTCCGGTTGGTTTTCGGGTTTTTCAGGTCGATTTCCTGATGGGCCACATTTAGATCGCCGCAGTAGATGACAGGCTTTTTTTCATCTAGGCTCTTGATATAGGCGAGAAAATCATCTTCCCACTGCATCCGGTAATCCAGGCGCTTCAGGCCGTCCTGGGAGTTGGGGGTATAGACAGTCACCAGATAATAGTCCTCAAATTCCAGGGTAATGACCCGTCCTTCGTGGTCATGTTCTTCAACGCCGATTCCGTAGGCGACGCTTAAGGGCTCTTTTCTGGTAAATACAGCCGTTCCGCTATAGCCCTTTTTCTCCGCGTAATTCCAGTACTGATGATAGCCGGGCAGATTGAGCGCAATCTGTCCCTCCTGAAGCTTGGTTTCCTGCAGACAGAAAATATCAGCGTCCAGCTTTTTGAAATCTTCCATAAAATTTTTCCCGACACAGGCCCGCAGACCGTTTACATTCCAGGAAATCAGTTTCATAGGTTCCTCCTTACAGAAAAGATTTGATCTTTTCTTGCATTTTACATATAATAGATATTATTATAGTGGTTCTGCGAAAAAAAGTAAAGAAGCGCAGCCGAAAGCATTATAAAGAAAAGATTTTTACAAGAGGAGAATATGTGTATGGAGAAGTTACTGGATCGGATTACCGCTGCGGTATCCGAAGCCTTTGTAAACTGCGGCTATGAGGCTGAGTACGGAAAGGTCACCATTTCCAATCGCCCGGATCTGTGCGAGTATCAGTGCAACGGAGCTATGGCAGGCGCAAAAAAGTATCACTGCGCACCCATTCAGATTGCCAATAAGGTGGCAGAGAGCTTGAAGGAGCAGGAGCTGTTTTCCGAGGTCAATGCGGTCAATCCGGGCTTCCTGAATCTGAAGCTGGCGCCTGCGTATGTGCAGGAGTATCTGCAGGCTATGGCAGATGATGAGCGCCTGGGCTGTGACAGAACAGAGAATCCGAAGACCATTATCATTGACTATGGTGGACCCAACGTGGCGAAGCCGCTGCATGTGGGACATCTCCGCTCTGCCATCATCGGTGAGAGCGTGAAGCGTCTGGGACGCTTCGTGGGCCACAACGTGACCGGCGATATCCATCTGGGTGACTGGGGTCTGCAGATGGGACTGATTATTACAGAGCTGAAGGAGCGCAAGCCGGATCTGGTATATTTTGATGAAAATTACACAGGTGAGTACCCGACCGAGGCACCCTTTACCATTTCCGAGCTGGAGGAGATCTATCCGGCAGCCAGTGCCCGGTCCAAGGAGGACGAGGCCTACAAGGAGCAGGCGATGCACGCCACCTATCTGGTGCAGCATGGCCACAGAGGCTATCAGGCTATCCTGCAGCACATCTTAAATGTGTCTGTGACCGACCTGAAGCGCAATTACGCGAACCTGAATGTAGAATTTGACCTGTGGAAGGGCGAGTCCGATGCCCAGCCCTACATCCCGGATATGGTGGAGAAGCTGAAGAAAGAGGGCTTCGCTTACGAGAGCGAGGGCGCGCTGGTGGTAGACGTCAAGGAAGACACCGATACCAAGGAGGTTCCGCCCTGCATGATTCTGAAGTCCGACGGAGCGTCCCTGTATACCACCACCGACCTGGCAACCCTGGTAGAGCGCCGGAAGCTCTTTGACCCGGACGAGGTTATCTATGTGGTGGATAAGCGTCAGGAGATGCATTTTATTCAGGTATTCCGTTGTGCCAAGAAGACAGGCCTGGTGAAGCCGGAGACGGATCTGGAATTCTTAGGCTTTGGTACCATGAACGGCAAGGACGGCAAGCCCTTTAAGACCCGTGAGGGCGGCGTTATGCGTTTGGAGTACCTGATTTCCGATATCAATGAGAAGATGTATCAGAAAATCGCGGAGAATCCCGAGATCTCTGAGGAGGAAGCAAGGGAGACTGCCAGAAAAATCGGTCTTTCCGCCATCAAGTACGGCGACCTGTCCAATCAGGCGTCCAAGGACTATGTCTTTGATATCGACCGCTTTACCTCCTTTGAGGGCAATACCGGACCCTATATCCTGTACACCATTGTGCGGATTAAGTCCATTCTGAACAAGTATCAGGCTCAGGGCGGCGATCTGACAAAGGGACGGATTCCGGCAGCGGAAAATGACAGCCAGAAAGCGCTGGAGCTGGTACTGGCCCGCTTCAATGGCGCACTGGAGAATGCCTTTGACGAGCTGGCGCCCCATAAGGTCTGCGCTTATATCTATGAGCTGGCGAACGCCTTCAACAAGTTCTATCATGAGACGAAGATTCTTGGCGAAGAGGATGAAGAGAAGCGTGCAGGGCTGGTGGCTGTACTGCAGTTGACCAAGCGGGTGCTGGAGACCTGCATCGATGTGCTGGGCTTCGAAGCACCGGAGAGAATGTAAGATAAATAGGTAATGTGAGAGATCCGGGATTGAAACATGTGAACAGGTTCACAATTTCAATTCCGGATTTTTAATACATGGAGCTGTAAAAACATTCCAAATACAATACAAAAATTCGTGCGTTGCACAAGCGTGTTATCATGAAAAGTGTGAAGAGCAATATTTTATTAATTTTCAGGGGACTCTCATTCTATGTCATGTCCCTATGCACGCATTTATGCTAAGATAAAATCAGAAAACACAGCAGGAGGACTTCACCATGGAGCAGATCAAAACCGGAAAGTTTATCGCGGAACTGAGAAAGGGAAAGGGCATGACCCAGGAACAGCTTGGAGCGAGGCTTGGCGTTAATTCCCGCAGTGTCTCCCGCTGGGAAAATGGTCATGGGATGCCGGATATCTCACTGTTACTGGAACTGGCGGATGTGCTGGGGGTGACGGTGCAGGAGCTGCTGGAGGGAAGCAGGCGGGAAATGAAGATGCAGCCGGATGACAGCGGTTCAGCTGTGGATATGAAAGCAGAAGGCGGAAACGCCGGAGTCGTAACCTATGAGGGACTACATACGGTGGTGCAGTATCTGAATCAGGAGCGGGCAGCCTGGAAGAAACAGATCGATTCCAGCCTGAAATTCAGTCTGCTCTGTGTAGGTATGGCAATGGTTTTGTATATAGTTTTCGAATTGTGGTTTGCGTATATGAGAAAAGCCGGAGTCGGTCTGAATGCAGGTGTGTCTTCTTTGTTGCTGATAGGTTTTATCTGCATCCTCCAGTGCCAGCGCATGAATAAAGATGAATACGAGTTCACTACGGAGCAGTTGGAAAGCCTGATGGAAAATCAGTGCCCGAAAATGAACACGGCTCAAGAGATGCTGTACTTTCTGAAAAGCCGCCAGCAGCCGGAGCCGGACGAGAGTAAGTGCGAGAAGATTCTGAAAGCCATTGAGGCAGAATTGAAGCCTGGCGAAGCCGTCGAACTGGTCACCCAGTACGGCGAATACACCCGAAACGCCCTCCCCATGATGTGGCACCCCATCATCGCCTTCACCGACCACCGCATGATCATCGGAGGTGAGCGTCAGAAGGGCATGATCCTGGTGGAATACGACACCGAAAGCTACGAAAAAGACGACATCCTTTCCAACCGTACCGAATGCGACGGCATCCAATGGGAAATGATCATCGGCACAAAGCAGGCGGAGCTGCGGTTTACCATCAAAAAGAAACGGCAGCAGCAGAAAGATAGTGACAAAACCTCGGAAAAATAGAAGGAAACAGGGTCGTAAAAAGTTTTCGAAAAGAGGAAAAAATGCCGTAGATTCTACAAAAGAATCCACGGCATTTTTTGTTGGTGTAAAAGAATGATTGTTTAATCTGCCACCGCCATCTGCTTCACCTGCGCAAATGCCTTATTTACCGCCGGAATCGCCAGTACAATCAGTGTAATGGCCGCCTCGCAGCCCAGATAAGAGCCGTTGTAGGCCAGGGAATAAACCGGGGCGCTCATGCCGGTTCCTTCTGCGTACATACCGAAGAAAATCAGGCCGGACAGGAAGGCAAAGAAGTAGCGGCCCAGGACGCCCACAATGTAGCCTTTGATGAGTCCGTTCTTTTTATTGCAGAAGATACCGGACAGTCCGAGCGCTCCGAAGGCCAGCAGGTAGTCGGTGATCATCTGGGGCAGGCTGATGATGTAGGGGTCAGAGATAAGCTGTAAGAGGCCGTAGGCCACGCCGGTCATGATGCCGGTGCGCAGGCCGTACCAGTAACCGATGCAGCAGATAAACAGCATGGAAAACAGGGTGACGGAGCCGCCCATGGGAGCCTCAAAAAGCTTCAGGAACGAAGTAATCATGGCCAGCGCCATGGCTGCCGCCGCGAAAACCAGATGCTTGGTTTTGAATCTGGTCTTGCCTCCGGTGACGTAGCAGGCCAGAATGAGAAGAAGCAGCATCAGAGCCACCAGGGCGCCATAGCCCAGGCCCGTCAGGTTATAGGTGGTACCGCCGTACTCGTCCACCAGCTTCGTAGCAAAAAGTGACATAAAAAAATCCTCCTTAGGTATGAAAAATTTCACAGGAGGGGATACAAAAGATGCTTCCTTACGCCGGTACTAACCGGTTCAAGTAATGAGGGTCAACACAGAAGTGTATTCTCAGCCTTTGGCTCCCCTAGCTGTCGCTATGTGATTAATTCCACTATAGGGTAACTGGGAAAGAAAGTCAAGAGAAAACATTTTGTGTTTTCGTGAAAAAGTAGAGAGAAACATTTTGTATTTTCGTGAATAGCAGGAAGATTTGACAGGGGCAAAGAAGGGGCTTATACTTGTAGAATATGAATCCATATGGAATAGAACCCTGGTAGCCAAAGGTGAAACAGGGTCAAAGTATAAGAAACGGAGAATTCTATGAACCGAGTACCGAACAATAAAAAAGTCATCTTTCTCTTAAGCGCCCTCTGCTGCCTTCTTCTGGTGTGCGTGAATATTTATCAGCAGAAAACCTGGCGGAGCATGGACCTGATTATTTTTATGGGCCAGAGCAACATGAGCGGCGCAGGCGGCGACGCAAGTGCCGCGCCAAAGCTTACCGAAGGAGCCGGTTACGAGTATCGCGCCGTGACCGACCCGGATACCCTGCATGTGCTGGAGGAGCCATTTGGGGAGAAGGAAAATCGCGGAGCCCTGGACGACACGGAGCTTCTGGAGCGCAAGGGCAGTCTGGTGACCTCCTTTGTAAACGCCTACTATGAGCAGACGAACGTGCCGGTGGTGGCTGTATCCGCGTCCCGGGGCAGCTCTTCCCTGAACGGCTGGCTGACCAAAGGCCTGAAGGAGGAGACAGCCGATCGCCTGAACGCGGCGAAGGACTGCATGAAGAAAGAAAAAATTCATGTGTATCACACCTACATGGTCTGGTTCCAGGGCGAGGCCGATGCAAATCTGGAGACTACGGTCGATGAATACAAGGCGCAGCTTGCCGAACTGGTCTCCTACATGAAGGAGCAGGGCGTGGAAAAATGTTTTCTGATTCAGCTTGGTCCGGATCTGACTGACCCGGCGAAGCACCAGGCTGTGATGGACGCGCAGCTTGCGGCCTGTGAGGAAAATGAGAATCTGATCCTGGTGTCTACCCTTCCGGCGGAGCTGACTGACGCGGATCTGCGGGATGAACTGGGCATCCATTACAACCAGGAGGCTCTGAATCTCATCGGCGCGGACGCCGGAAAAAATGCGGGGGCGTATGTGAAAGAGCATGGATCAGAAAAATAGTCTTGGTAAAACCCTGTGGGAGCTGGCCATGCCGTTCCTGCTGTATGTGAATCTGAATATGGCAATCCAGGCGGCACTGGAATTGTGCTTTTTCGAATTTTTTACAGCTCCGGAGCATGCAGTCTGGGAGCTGGCTGCTGTTAATGCCATTGAAATTCCAATTTTTTACAGGATGTATCGTGAAGATCGCATTCGTGGGCAGGCGGATGGGCAGAAAACGCGCAGCAGCGGAAAAACTGCCGCCTGGAAAAAGCAGCCCCGGATAAACCGGCTGATTCTGGCGATCCTGGGTGGTCTGTTCCTGGGCCGCGGCTTCAACCTGTTGATTGGCCTAACGCCATTACCCACCCTGTTTCCGGGCTATGAGACGGCCAGCGACAGCCTGTATACGGGAAGTCTTCTGTCTCTGGTGGCGGCCAGTGTGGTGACGGCCCCGATCCTGGAAGAACTTCTGGTGCGGGGAATTCTCTACCGGAATCTGAAAAAGGTGTTGCAGAACCCTTATGCAGCTATTGTTTGCGCGTCCCTGCTCTTTGGTATTCTTCACGGTAATCTGGTGCAGGGGCTGTTCGCGTTCCTGATCGGTTTGTACCTGAATTGGGTTTACGAGGCGGAAGGTTCGCTTCCTCCGGCGATTCTGGCCCATGCGGCGGTGAACGCCTCTACCATTTTTCTGGAGAGGATGCCGGAGTGGCAGAATGTGCTTTATGGAAGCTTGCCGTTGTATCTGGCGGTGACGGCGGTGTGTCTGCTGGCTGGGTTTTGTGCATGGAAGAAATTTACAATTTAAGAACGCAAGCAAAGGCAGCCCAACCATGGAGCTGCTTTTGTTGTGCAGGCAGTGAGTGAAAGACCGTGCTTCATGAAAAAGTATGTGTTAAATTTGAGCCAATAGGAGCGAAGGGCGTTCAAGATTAAGAAGGTCCATGAATAACCAGAAAAATTATTGAGAAAAATGATATTTGAATTGTTCCTATAGTCCTTATTTCCAAAGAAAAAAGAGAAAACAAAGACACAATTCAATGAAAAAATAAAAATTCACAAATAATCTGACAACATAACAAAAATTCACTCTTTACATCTGAAAAAAATCGTTGTATAGTACCAATAAAGTCAGGGCAGGACGCTGCACTGAAGAATAATAGTAATTGAAAATTCCAAACAAGCGAGTTCAAGGAGCTGGAGGGATGGGTATGAGCCAACAGAGCATGGGATTGTATGACCCGCGATTTGAGCACGATAACTGTGGTATCGGTGCAGTGGTCAACATCAAAGGATTGAAAAGTCACGAGACCGTGGCGAACGCATTGAAAATTGTAGAGAACCTGGAACACAGGGCCGGCAAAGACGCCGAAGGTAAGACTGGAGACGGAGTAGGAATCTTATTACAGATATCACATAAGTTCTTCTCCCAGGCAGTCAAACCTCTCGGCGTCTTTTTAGGTGAAGAAAGAGATTACGGTATCGGAATGTTCTTCTTCCCCCAGGATGAGCTGAAGCGCAACCAGGCCCGGAAGATGTTCGAGATCATTGTGGAAAAAGAGGGCATGGAGTTCCTGGGCTGGAGAGAGGTTCCCACCGTACCGTCCGTTCTCGGAACCAAGGCGCTGGAGAAGATGCCGTGCATCATGCAGGGCTTCGTGAAGCGTCCGGCGAATGTGGAAAAGGGACTGGATTTCGATCGAAAGCTCTATGTGGCCCGCCGGACCTTTGAGCAGTCCAACGACGATACCTACGTGGTATCCCTTTCCAGCAGAACCATTGTATACAAGGGCATGTTCCTGGTACATCAGCTGCGTTCCTTCTTCCAGGATCTGCAGGATGAGAATTACGAATCGGCCATCGCCATCGTACATTCCCGTTTCAGTACCAATACAAACCCCAGCTGGGAGAGAGCTCATCCCAACCGTTTTATCGTACACAACGGCGAGATCAACACCATCCAGGGCAACGCGGACAAGATGCTGGCCCGGGAGGAAACCATGGAGTCCAGCCATCTGAAAAAAGATCTGAACAAGGTGCTTCCGGTGGTTAATGCATCCGGTTCCGACTCCGCCATGCTGGATAATACCCTGGAGTTCCTGGTTATGAGCGGTATGGATCTTCCGCTGGCCGTCATGATTACCATTCCGGAGCCCTGGGATAACAACAAGGCCATGTCTCAGAAAAAGCGTGATTTTTACCAGTATTACGCTACCATGATGGAGCCCTGGGACGGCCCGGCATCCATTCTGTTCAGCGACGGCGATGTGATGGGAGCCGTTCTGGACCGCAACGGCCTTAGGCCTTCCCGTTACTACATCACCACCGACGACACCCTGATTCTTTCCTCTGAGGTGGGCGTCCTGGACATCGATCCGACGAAGATTGTCATCAAAGAGCGTCTCCATCCTGGAAAAATGCTTCTGGTGGATACAGTCAAAGGTGAGGTCATCGACGACGAGCATCTGAAAGAAAAATACGCTTCTGCGCAGCCCTACGGCGAGTGGCTGGACAGCAACCTGGTACAGTTAAAGGATCTGAAGATCCCCAATGAAAGAGTACCGGAGTTTTCCGCAGATGAGCGCAGAAAACTGCAGAAGTCCTTTGGATACAACTACGAGGAATACCGTACCTCCATCCTGCAGATGGCCCAGAACGGAGCCGAGGGTATCGGAGCCATGGGTATCGACACCCCGCTGGCGGCATTGTCCGAGGAGCATCCGCCGCTTTTTAACTATTTCAAGCAGCGGTTCGCCCAGGTTACCAATCCGCCTATCGACGCCATCCGTGAGGAAATCGTCACCTCTACCACCGTGTATGTGGGCAAGGAAGGAAATGTGCTGGAGGAGACCCCGGAAAACTGCAGACTGCTTCGCATCAACCATCCGATTCTGACGAACACGGATATCCTGAAGATTAAGAGCATGAAGGTTCCCGGCTTCAAGGTAGAAGTGATTCCGATTACCTATTATAAAAATACCAGCCTGAAGAAGGCCATGGATCGTTTGTATGTGGAGGCGGACCGTGCTTATCGGGACGGCGCGAATATCCTGATTATCTCCGACCGGGGCGTGGATGAGAACCATGTGGCGATTCCGTCCTTGCTTGCGGTATCCGGACTGAACCAGCATCTGGTTACCACCAAGAAGCGTACCGGCGTGGCGTTGATTCTGGAGAGCGGCGAGCCCAGAGAGGTACATCATTTCGCAGCACTTTTAGGCTACGGCGCCTGTGCTATCAACCCCTATCTGGCACAGGAGACCATCCGGGAACTGGTATCATGCAAGCTGCTGAATAAAGATTATTACGCAGCCGTAGACGATTATAACAGCGCGGTACTTCATGGCATCGTAAAAATCGCTTCCAAGATGGGTATTTCAACCATCCAGTCCTATCAGGGCTCCAAGATCTTCGAGGCCATCGGTATCGACAAGGATGTGGTGGACGAGTACTTCACCAATACCGTCAGCCGTGTGGGCGGCATCACTCTGGCAGACATTGAGAAACAGGCGGACGAGCTTCATTCCGCAGCCTTCGATCCCCTGGGACTGAATGTGGACCTGACGCTGGAGAGCGTGGGACGCCATAAGAGCAGAAGCGGCGGCGAGAAGCATCTGTACAATCCGCAGACCATCCATCTGCTGCAGGAGTCCACAAAGCGGGGCGACTACAAGATGTTCAAGGAATATACGGAGCTTATCAACGGGGAAAATAACCGGGGTTATCTCCGCAGGCTGATGGACTTCAACTATCCGAAGAAGGGCGTACCCATTGAGGAGGTAGAGAGCGTGGACTCCATCGTGACCCGGTTTAAGACCGGAGCCATGTCCTACGGATCCATTTCCCAGGAGGCCCATGAATGTCTGGCCATCGCCATGAACACTCTGCATGGCAAGTCCAACTCCGGTGAGGGCGGTGAGAGCCTGGAGCGTCTGGAAATCGGACCGGACGGCCTGAACCGCTGTTCTGCCATCAAGCAGGTGGCTTCGGGACGTTTCGGCGTAACCTCCAGGTATCTGGTCAGCGCCAAAGAGCTGCAGATCAAGATGGCCCAGGGCGCGAAGCCCGGTGAGGGCGGCCACCTGCCGGGCGGAAAGGTGTATCCGTGGATTGCCAAGACCCGTCACTCCACGCCGGGCGTGAGCCTGATTTCCCCGCCGCCTCATCACGATATCTATTCCATTGAGGATTTGGCGCAGCTGATTTATGATTTGAAGAATTCCAACCGGGACGCACGGATTTCTGTGAAGCTGGTTTCCGAGGCCGGCGTGGGAACTGTCGCAGCCGGTGTAGCCAAGGCCGGAGCCCAGGTTATCCTGATTTCCGGATACGACGGAGGTACCGGTGCGGCGCCCAGAAGCTCCATCCACAACGCGGGACTTCCCTGGGAGCTGGGACTGGCAGAGACTCACCAGACTTTGATCATGAATGGTCTGCGAAGCCGTGTCCGCATTGAGACCGACGGCAAGCTGATGACCGGAGAGGATGTGGCCATTGCGGCCATGCTGGGAGCCGAGGAGTTCGGCTTCGCCACAGCGCCGCTGGTAACCATGGGCTGTGTCATGATGCGTGTCTGCAACCTGGATACCTGCCCGGTGGGCGTGGCTACCCAGAACCCGGAGCTGAGAAAACGGTTCCGCGGCAAACCTGAATATGTCATCAACTTCATGCGCTTTATCGCGCAGGATCTCCGGGAGTACATGGCCCGTCTGGGCGTGCGCACCGTGGACGAGCTGGTGGGACGCTCCGACCTTCTGAAGGTCCGCGAGGGACTGACCGGCCGTCAGGCGGAGATTGACTTAAGCAACATCCTGAACAACCCGTTCGCAGGTAAGGGCCAGAAGGTTATCTTTGATCCGAAGCTGGTCTACAACTTCGAACTGGAGAAGACCCTGGATCAGAAGGTTCTGTTCAAGCAGCTGCTCCCGGCCCTGGAAAATGGCACCAAGCGCAGCATCGAGCTGGATGTGGGCAATACGGATCGTGCTTTCGGCACCATGTTTGGTTCTGAGATCACCAAGCGGTATCCGGAAGGCCTGGAAGAGGATACTTTTACGGTAAAATGTAAGGGCGCGGGCGGACAGAGCTTCGGAGCCTTTATCCCGAAGGGTCTGACTCTGGAACTGGAGGGCGACAGCAACGACTATTTCGGCAAGGGTCTGTCCGGCGGCAAGCTGGTGGTTTATCCGCCCAGAGGTGTACACTTCAAGCAGGATGAAAATATTATCATCGGAAATGTGGCTCTCTACGGCGCCACCAGCGGCAAGGCTTACATCAACGGCGTGGCCGGCGAGCGTTTCTGCGTCCGTAATTCCGGCGCGGTAGCAGTCGTCGAGGGCGTGGGCGACCACGGCTGCGAGTACATGACCGGTGGCCGGGTGGCCGTTATCGGCAAGACGGGCAAGAATTTCGCCGCAGGTATGAGCGGCGGCGTGGCTTATGTGCTGGATGAGGACCGCGACCTGTATACAAAGCTCAATAAGAGTATGGTTCTGATTCAGGAAGTGACCGATAAATACGACGTGCTGGAGCTGAAGGGCATGATCGAGGATCATGTGGCTTACACCAACTCCGAGAAGGGCAAGGAAATCCTGGCGAACTTTGGAGAGTATCTGCCCAAGTTCAAGAAGATTATTCCGCGGGATTACCAGCGGATGCTGATGACCATCGTCCAGATGGAGGAGAAGGGCTTAAGCAGCGAGCAGGCACAGATTGAAGCATTTTACGCAAACCAGCAGAAATAAGGAGGGGAGCATCATGGGAAAACCGACAGGATTTATGGAGTATGACCGGGTAAATCCGAAAGCACAGTCTCCGAAGGAACGTATCAAGCATTTTAATGAATTCCATACCCCTCTTTCCAAAGAGGAGCAGGAAAAACAGGGAGCGCGTTGCATGTCATGCGGCGTCCCCTTCTGCCAGGCAGGTATGATGATTGGTGGCATGGCTTCCGGCTGTCCGCTGCACAACCTGATCCCGGAGTGGAACGATTTACTGTATATGGGCAACTGGGAGCAGGCCTACAAGCGTCTGAAGCGCACCAGCAGCTTCCCGGAGTTCACGGGACGGGTGTGTCCGGCTCTCTGCGAGAAGGCCTGTACCTGCAACCTGAACGGCGATCCGGTATCCACCAAGAGTAACGAATTAGCCATCATTGAAAATGCCTACAAAGAGGGCTATGCCGTACCGACGCCGCCCACGAACCGTACCGGCAAGAAGATCGCGATTATCGGAAGCGGTCCTTCGGGACTGGCAGCAGCGGATCAGCTGAATCACAGAGGCCATTCTGTGACGGTGTTCGAGCGCTTTGACCGGGTAGGCGGACTTCTCCGCTATGGCATTCCGAATATGAAGCTGGAGAAGCACATCATTGATCGGAAAATCGACATGATGAAGGCTGAGGGCGTGGAATTTGTAGTCAATACGGATGTGGGTAAGGATAAGAAGGCGGCAGAGATTCTGAAGGATTACGATCGTGTGATTCTGACCTGCGGCGCTTCCAATCCCCGGGACATCAAGGTGCCGGGCAGAGAGCTGAAGGGAATTTATTTCGCGGTAGATTTTCTCCGGGCCACCACCAAGAGTCTGCTGGATTCCAATTTCGCTGACAAGAAATTCATTTCCACCAAAGGGAAGAACGTGATGGTCATCGGCGGAGGCGACACCGGAAATGACTGTGTGGGAACCTCTATCAGACTTGGCGCAAAATCCGTCATCCAGCTGGAAATGATGCCGAAGGCGCCGGATACCCGGACCCCGAACAACCCCTGGCCCGAATGGCCGAAGATCTGCAAGACTGATTACGGCCAGGAGGAAGCTATCGCTATGTTTGGCTCCGACCCGCGTATCTATACCACCACCGTCAAGGAGTTCATCGGCGACAAGGCTGGTAATCTGAAGAAAGCCGTCTGCTGCAAGCTGGAGAGTAAGAAGGACGAGAAGACCGGCCGTATGATGATGGTACCCATCGAGGGCAGCGAGTTCACCCTGGATGTGGACGTGGTGCTGATCGCCGCAGGCTTCCTGGGAAGCCAGGACTATGTAACCAAGGCCTTTGGCGTGGAGGTCAATGCCAGAACCAATGTCAACACCGCTCCGGGCCAGTACAAGACCAACGTGGACCGGGTCTTCACCGCAGGAGACATGCACCGGGGTCAGTCCCTGGTAGTTTGGGCCATCCGCGAGGGCCGGGAGGCCGCCTGCGCGGTGGACCTGGATCTGATGGGATATACGAGTCTGCAGGTGCAGTAAATAAACATCGGGAGAAAGAGAAGCGTCAAAAACTTCTCTTTCTTTTTACGTTCTGATTTTAAATGAGAAAAATCTGCGGATTGGAAATTATGATTAATGGATAATCAGAATCCTGAATTGACAAGGAAAATTTAACGCTATATAGTAAGGAATAGGATAGATTTTAGTAACTGTTCAGGTACTGAACAGTTACAAATTTTATTCCAAAGAATCAATGGAGGTAAAACAATGAAAAAAGTTATCGCAACAACCAACGCACCCGCAGCCATCGGCCCTTATTCCCAGGCCATCGAGTATAATGGAATGGTATACGCATCCGGCCAGATTCCGGTAAACCCGGCTACCGGCGAGGTAGAGTCTGACAACATCGAGGGTCAGGCAGATCAGTCCCTGAAGAATGTGGGAGCTATCTTAAAAGAGGCAGGTCTCGACTACAGCAACGTGATCAAGACCACCTGTTTCCTGGCAGACATCGCGGATTTTGCCAAGTTCAACGAGGTATACAGCCGCTATTTTAAGGAAGAGGCTCCGGCCAGATCCTGCGTGGCAGTGAAGGACCTGCCCAAGGGCGTGCTGTGCGAGGTAGAGGTTATCGCGGGAAGATAAAAAATGAGATGAAAGAGGGAGCGCTGGGAGGCGCTTCCTTTTTGGAAACAAAGCAGATGCAGAAAAGATAAAATCAGACTCCGGGAATGAATTACTGTAGATTCATTCCCGGTTTTCGTTACGCCCCGCACAGCTCGCTCAAAGGATGAAAGGTATACCCCATCTCCTCCCACTTCGTCAATAGCTCGTCGAGAATCTCCCCATTAGTTTTCGAGGTGTTGTGGAGCAGTACCACGGCGCCCGGATGGATGCGGGTCAGAAGCTTGTCGAAGGCCTGTTCGTGGGTGGGCTGATCATCCTGTTTCCAGTCCACGTAGGCCAGGCTCCAGAAGAAGGTGTGGTAGCCCAGATCTTTGGCCATCTGCAGATTCTTTTCGCTGTAAATGCCCTGGGGTGGCCGATAGTATTTCGAGATGGGCTCGCCGGTCACTTCCTGGTAAAGAGCTTCCAGGGATTCCAGCTCCTTCGCGAAGTCCGCTTCGGTACTGATTTTGGACATATTCGGGTGGTGGTAAGTATGATTGCCCACCGTATGTCCCTCTGCCAGCATCCGTTTTACCAGATCCGGGCTGGTATCCAGATAATTGCCCACCACGAAGAAGGTGGCGGGCGCGTCGTGCTTCTTCAGGGCGTCCAGAATCGCAGGCGTATTGCCATTTTCAAAGCCGCAGTCGAAGGTCAGATAAAGTTTCTTTTCCGCCGTTTCTTCTATGTAATAAGCGTTATATTTTTTTAGCGTATTGGCAGAAACTGTACCGGCGGGCGGAGTGCCGGGTTCGCCAAAGCCCAATCCCCAGCTGGTGGAAGCTGCTCCGGATACAGGGAGTAGTGCAGCACTTTCGTCCGAAATGCGCGCGACGCCCTGACCGCCGAAATAGGACAGGGTCAGAAGCAGGGCAATCCCGCACAGGCGCAGGAACAGGTGAGCAGACATGGAAGCGACAGGTTTCATGGGCAGACTCCTTCGACTTGTAGTTTTACAGTATATGTGAAAATCAGAAGGTATATGAACGCAGGATTGCGTTCACAGGAAACCGCATTTCACAGTTTTTCCATAATTCTCCCATAATCTGAACACAAAGTTCCGGTATGATAACAGCATCAACAGAAAACAAAGCATTGGCACCGGAGAGCGGGAAGCTTCCGGGGGCATAAATGGAGGTATAAAAGTATGTAGTATGCGAAATTGTTGGTGATGGGTTGTGCTGTGGCATTGGCGACAGTGGGAATGACCGGTTGTACAAAGACAACGGCAGATAGCACACAGACGTCGGAGGCAGAAGAGAGCGAGAGCGTAATTGCGCAGGTGACAGCGGTAGACGGCAATACGGTGACGGCGGATGACATCAAAGAGGGCAGCGACGCTTCCAACGGAATGGCGGCCACGACGATAGATTCGGATACTACCGCAGATGGCGAGACCTACAGCTTCACCGGCAGTACGGATAACGTGATCGCAAACGGTTATCACCTTTATGTGGATGGCGAGCAGGTGCTGTAAACCCGTTCGATATGCATGGCCAGATAGCCGATCTCCATCTCGTCGAAGGTAAGACCGGTGGAAGCGGCCAGGCGATCGCAGACAGAGGTGGCCAGGGCGTAGGATTTGGGAAATCTAACAGACATATAGTCGTTCATATTCACCTTCAGATCTTCGCCGGTGACACCCCGGGCGACCATGTATTTGATATGATTCATGAGACGATTGTAGGCAAGGGAGAGTACGTCGATGTGCTCTCCTGTTTCCTGCTCCAGCATGTCGACGCACTCCCGGACGGCCTGTGCGGTCTGCATGGCCATGGAGATCTTCTCATCCTCGATGGCAGAGTGGACGTGGAGAGCCACGTAGCCCACCTCGTGGTCGTCGAGGGAGAGACCCAGACGATCGCGGAACAGATCCTTGATAAGAAGAGCCGTTTTAAATTCACTGTGGAACAGGGTGCGGATGTCGTCGGTCAGAGGATTGCTGATCTGTTCGCCGTTCCGGACCCGGGAGGCTGCGAAGGACAGATGATCGGCCAGTGGCAGCATGACCCGGCGATCCACGGTGCCGAAGCGGCTTTCGGCTTCCCGCATAACCGCGTCGGCCATCTCGATAAATTCCGGAGGCACATTCCGGGCCAGAGATTTCGCGGAACCCCGTTCCGTATCATCTGCCAACCGGTACATGGACGCCCCTTCCGGCTTCTCAAACCGCTCCGAGACCTTCTTCCCGAAGCCAAGCCCCTTTCCCAGCAATACATATTCCTGATTATCATCCATATCAATGGCGATGACGCCGTTATTATTCAGAACTCTGCTCACCCGATACATAATGGAATCTCCCCCGTAAACGATGTTAAAATTATGGTAACAAATAGAAGGAAAAATGTAAAGAGGAGAACGGAAAGGAAATATTTTTTGTTCGGCTGCAACTGACTCGGCTGCAACCGAATAAAATTTGTTATAAAATCACGAGCAATTTGAAAAATCCGCTTGACTTTCCCATAAATCATGTTGTATACTCATTTTGCATTAAGTGTGTAACTGTTCGGCAGGCATTAACTTGGCATAGATATCACAAATATTTTTGTATGTTTATGTAGGGTTATTGTCTTTTTTGTGCCCAAAATCCGATTATCCGGAGAAGTGGGATTTTGCCGTACAGATGAATAAGCTCTTGCATAAACGTCAAAAATAAGATTGCATTTCAAGGAGAGAGAAAACAATGAAAGACAAGATTTTTGGCGTATTGCAGCGGGTGGGACGCTCCTTCATGCTTCCCATCGCCATTCTTCCGGTAGCGGGTCTGCTGCTGGGTATCGGTAGTTCTTTTACCAATGAGACCACCATTGCCACCTATGGTCTGACCGCCATCCTGGGCAAAGGTACCATATTAAATTCCCTGTTAATTATCATGAATCAGGTGGGCAGCGCCGTGTTCAATAACCTGCCGCTGATCTTCGCCGTGGGTGTAGCCATCGGTATGGCCCACAAGGAGAAAGAAGTATCCGCCCTTTCCGCGCTGATTGCCTTCTTCGTTATGAATACTGCCATCAACGCCATGCTGCAGGTCAACGGTAAGCTCCTGGCCGACGGCACCATTTCCGCGGACGTGCTGGAAGGAACCATCACTTCTGTGTGCGGCATCCAGTCTCTGCAGATGGGCGTCTTCGGCGGTATCATCGTGGGCCTTGGTGTAGCGGCTCTGCACAACCGCTTCCATATGATTGAGCTTCCGAACGCCTTATCCTTCTTCGGCGGCTCCCGTTTCGTCCCGATTATTTCTACGGTAGTATATATGTTCGTCGGCATCGCCATGTACTTCGTATGGCCGGTGGTACAGAACGGCATCTACGCCCTGGGCGGCCTGGTAACCGGCAGCGGCTACATCGGAACCCTGATTTTCGGTATTATCAAGCGTGCGCTGATTCCCTTCGGACTGCATCACGTATTCTACATGCCCTTCTGGCAGACTGCCGTAGGCGGCACCATGGAAGTGGCAGGCCAGCTGGTACAGGGCGGCCAGAACATCTTCTTCGCCCAGCTTGCTGATTCCGCCAACGTGGCGCACTTCAGTGCAGACGCAACCCGTTACTTCTCCGGCGAGTTTATTTTCATGATCTTCGGTCTGCCGGGCGCAGCCCTGGCCATGTATCAGTGCGCGAAGCCGGAAAAGAAAAAACAGGCAGGCGGCCTTCTGCTGTCCGCAGCTCTGGCCTGCATGTTCACCGGAATCACAGAGCCCCTGGAGTTTTCCTTCCTGTTCGTAGCGCCGGCCCTGTTCGCTGTACAGGTAATCCTGGCCGGTTCCGCCTACATGATTGCCCATATGCTGAACGTTGCCGTAGGTCTGACCTTCTCCGGCGGCTTCCTGGATCTGTTTCTGTTTGGAATCCTGCAGGGAAATGAGAAGACAAGCTGGCTTCGCATCATCCCGGTGGGCATTATTTACTTCATCCTGTACTATGTGATCTTCACCTTCCTGATCAAGAAATTCGACTTCAAGACCCCGGGCCGTGAGGACGACGATGAGGAAACCAAACTGTATACAAAAGCAGATGTAAACGCGAAAAACGCGGCAAATAATACAACTTCCGCCGACCCGGTCAGCGAGACCATCACCAGAGGCCTGGGCGGCAAAGCCAACATCACCGGCGTAGACTGCTGCGCCACCAGACTGCGCCTTACCGTAGCAGATTCATCTAAAGTAAATGAGGCCCTGATTAAAACCACCGGATCCCGCGGCATCATCATCAAAGGCCAGGGCGTCCAGATCATCTACGGACCCCAGGTAACGGTTATCAAGGCAAAGCTGGAGACTTATCTGGAGACTGCGCCGGATACCTTCGAAGAGGAAACCGCGGCGGAGAGCACAGACACAGTATTCACCACAGAAGCTACAGAGGAAGCAGCAGCGCCCGCAGAAGAAAGTATCGTTTCCACCACCATCATTTCCAGCCCCATCACCGGATTGGCTACCGCTCTGGAGAACGTGCCGGATGAAGGCTTCGCAGGCAAAATGATGGGCGACGGCGCAGCCGTAACCCCCGAAGATGCCATCATCTGCGCACCGGAAGACGGCGAGGTAGTCTTCGTGTTCGACACAAAGCATGCCATCGGCTTCCAGACGGACAGCGGAGTAGCCCTGCTTCTCCACATCGGCATCGACACTGTAAATTTGAACGGAGAAGGCTTTGAAGTCTTCGTAGAAAACGGCCAGAAGGTCAAGAAAGGCGAACCGCTCATGAAGATCGACATCGACTTCCTGAAGAGCCACGCGCCTTCCCTCTGCTCCCCGGTACTCTGCACCGAGCTTGCCCCGAACCAGCGCATCCGCCAGATCGGCGACGGCGAGATCAAAGCAGGCGAGCCTCTGTTCGCAGTGGAGACCCTGGCGTAACCCATTTTCAATAATATAGAAAAACGATCCACCCCGCAGAACAATACGTCTAATCTCATCAATGACGTATATCCCTGCCGGGACAAAAAGCTTCCCCTGTGAGAACGTTAGCTCATTTTCCGTAGGGACGAGCAGGCTGGCAGCACCTGAAGGAGCCTCTGTTTGAGGCCGAAGGCCGAGTTAGGCGGTCAGGTGCGTATAAGCCGCCTGCGAGGAGTAGGAAAATGTGCGTGTTCTCACAGGGGAAGCTTTTTGTCCCGGCAGTACGTAACCTAGGCGTGTTCCCACAGAGGAATATTTTTCTGTCCCGGCAGTACACAACATGAAAAAAAATGCATCTCCCAGTTGAAAAAACACGATTTATGTTCTATAGTAATAATAATACGGAATTTTCTACACTAAAGTAACGCATCAAAGGGGAGATGAAAAAATGAACTTAAACTTAGCAGTCATATCCGGCGATGGCATTGGGCCGGAGGTCGTGCGGGAGGCAAGAAAAGTCCTTGACCGCATCGCAGAAAAATATGGACATGAGATTCATTACACAGATTTACTGATGGGCGGAGCATCCATCGACGTTCACGGCGTACCGCTCACCGACGAAACCATCGAAAGCGCCAAAAAGAGCGACGCAGTTCTCATGGGATCCATCGGCGGCAACGCAGCCACCTCGCCCTGGTATAAGTTGCCGGCAGACCGTCGCCCCGAGGCAGGGCTTTTAAAGCTTCGTAAATCCTTAGGCCTGTTCGCAAATCTGCGCCCGGCTATCCTGTATAAAGAGCTCCAGGACGCCTGCCCGCTCCGCAAGGACATCAGCGACAAGGGCTTCGATCTGATGATCATGCGCGAGCTGACCGGAGGTCTCTACTTTGGAGCCAGAGAGACAAAAGAGGTAGACGGCGTCATGACTGCCATCGACACCCTGACCTATAACGAGCATGAAATCCGCCGTATCGCAAAGCGCGCCTTCGACATCGCGGGCAAGCGCAGAAGGAAAGTATGCAGTGTAGATAAAGCCAACGTGCTGGATTCTTCCAGACTCTGGAGAAAAGTCGTGGAAGAAGTGGCAAAGGAATACCCGGATATCGAGCTGACTCATATGCTGGTAGACAACTGCGCCATGCAGCTCGTCAAAGACCCAGCCCAGTTTGACGTCATCCTGACCGAGAATATGTTTGGTGATATCCTCTCCGATGAAGCGAGCATGGTAACCGGTTCCATCGGAATGCTGGCCAGTGCCAGCCTGAACGACACCAAATTCGGTCTTTACGAGCCCAGTGGCGGATCCGCCCCGGACATCGCGGGACAGAATATTGCGAACCCCATCGCAACCATCCTGTCCGCAGCTATGATGCTGCGTTACAGCTTCGACCTGGATAAAGAGGCAGACGCCATTGAGCAGGCCGTCCAACAGGTACTGACAGAGGGGTACCGCACCGGAGATATTATGTCCGAAGGCTGCAAGAAGGTAGGAACCACAGAGATGGGCGATCTGATTGCAGAGAGAGTATAATACAGTATTTATTATAGAAGGAGAACGAAAAGATGAGAAGTGACGCAGTAAAAGAGGGTATGCAGCAGGCGCCCCACCGCAGTCTGTTTAACGCGCTGGGCCTGACAGAAGAAGAGATGAAGAAGCCGTTGGTCGGCATCGTGAGTTCCTATAATGAGATCGTACCGGGACATATGAACCTGGATAAAATCGTAGAAGCCGTAAAGCTTGGCGTTGCCATGGGCGGCGGTACTCCGATTGTATTTCCGGCTATCGCAGTCTGCGACGGCATCGCCATGGGGCATGTGGGCATGAAATACTCCCTGGTAACCCGTGACCTGATTGCCGATTCCACCGAGTGCATGGCTATGGCTCATCAGTTCGACGCCCTGGTTATGGTGCCGAACTGTGACAAGAATGTGCCGGGACTTCTGATGGCAGCAGCCCGTATCAATGTGCCGACCGTTTTCGTCAGCGGCGGCCCCATGCTGGCAGGTCATGTACACGGCCAGAAGCGCAGTCTTTCCAGCATGTTCGAGGCAGTGGGCTCCTACGCGGCAGGCACCATGACTGAGGAGGACGTAAAAGAGTTCGAGGCAAAGGTTTGTCCCACCTGCGGTTCCTGCTCCGGTATGTATACCGCCAACAGCATGAACTGTCTGACTGAGGCGCTGGGCATGGGCCTTCCGGGAAATGGAACCATTCCGGCTGTCTACTCCGAGCGAATCAAGCTTGCGAAGCACGCAGGCATGCAGGTCATGGAGCTGTGGAAAAAGAATATCCGTCCCCGTGACATTATGACAAAGGAAGCGTTCCTGAATGCCCTGACTGTGGATATGGCTCTGGGCTGCTCCACCAACAGTATGCTGCATCTTCCGGCCATCGCCCATGAGGCAGATGTGGATCTGAATATGGAGATTGCCAACGAGATGAGCGCCAAAACTCCGAACCTGTGCCACCTGGCGCCGGCAGGCCCCACTTACATGGAAGACCTGAACGAGGCAGGCGGCGTATACGCAGTTATGAACGAATTAAATAAGAAGAACCTGCTGAACACAGATCTGATTACCGTAACCGGCAAGACCGTCGGCGAAAACATTGCAGGCTGTATAAACCGTAACCCGGAGGTCATCCGACCCATTGACAATCCCTACAGCGAGATCGGCGGTATCGCCGTTCTGAAGGGCAACCTGGCGCCGGATACCGGCGTGGTAAAGCGTTCCGCAGTGGTGCCGGAAATGATGGTCCATGAGGGACCGGCCCGCGTCTTCGACTGTGAGGAGGACGCTATCGCAGCTATCAAGGGCGGCAAGATCGTGGCAGGCGACGTGGTTGTTATCCGCTACGAGGGACCCAAGGGTGGCCCGGGCATGAGAGAGATGCTGAACCCGACTTCCGCCATCGCAGGTATGGGTCTGGGCTCCACGGTGGCACTGATTACCGATGGCCGTTTCAGCGGCGCGTCCAGAGGCGCGTCTATCGGACACGTATCTCCGGAAGCAGCCGTAGGCGGACCGATTGCCCTGGTAGAAGAGGGCGATCGTATCCTCATTGATATTCCGAACAACAAGCTGGAGGTTCTGGTATCTGACGAGGAACTGGCAGCCAGAAAAGCGAAATGGCAGCCGCGTGAGCCGAGGGTCACTACAGGCTATCTGGCGCGCTACGCGAAAATGGTAACCTCCGGAAACAGAGGAGCAATACTGGAGAAATAGTTTAGTCATGCGTTTGTATGGGCTAAACGTACGAGTTAATATGAATAAAGGGGAGAGCAAATATGGAACTGACAGGTTCACAGATCTTAGTAGAATGTCTCAAAGAGCAGGGCGTAGACACGGTTTTCGGTTACCCGGGCGGAGCCATTCTGAATGTATACGATGAATTATATAAGCACAGCGATGAGATTCGTCATATTCTGACCTCTCACGAGCAGGGCGCGTCCCATGCGGCGGACGGCTATGCCAGAGCCACCGGCAAGGTAGGCGTATGTCTGGCCACATCCGGCCCGGGTGCCACCAATCTGGTTACCGGTATCGCTACCGCGTACATGGATTCTGTACCCATGGTAGCCATTACCTGCAACGTGGGAAAAGGACTGTTGGGAAGAGATTCCTTCCAGGAGGTAGATATTTCCGGTATTACCATGCCGATTACCAAGCATAACTTTATTATTAAGGATGCAGAAGCACTGGCCCCGGCTCTTCGCAAGGCCTTCGATATCGCCAGAAGCGGACGTCCCGGTCCGGTCCTGGTGGACATCACCAAGAATGCCACCGCGGATAAGAGCGACTATGAATATAAGAAGCCGGAAGAGCCCAAGCGCGTAACGGATACTATCAAAGATGAGGATATCGAAAAAGCCCTGGAAATGATTCGGGAGGCAGAGCGTCCGTTCATCTTTGTGGGCGGAGGTTCTGTTATCTCCGGCGCATCCGAAATGGTAAATATCTTTGCCCATAAGGTCAACGCTCCGGTCTGTGATTCCCTGATGGGAAAGGGCGCGTTCAACGGCACCGACCCGCTGTACACTGGCATGCTGGGTATGCACGGAACCAAGGCGTCCAATTTCGGCGTAGCCCACTGCGATCTGCTGATTACTCTGGGCGCGCGTTTCAGCGACCGTGTCACCGGCGACACCAGCCGATTTGCCAAAAAGGCGAAGATTCTCCAGATCGACATCGACCCGGCAGAGATCAATAAAAATGTCCTGGTAAGCGGCAGCGTCATCGGCGATGTGAAATCCGTGCTGGAAATCCTGAACGCGAAGCTTCCGGATATGAAGCATGACGCATGGGTAGAAGAGGTAGAAGCCCTGAAGAATAAATATCCGCTGAAATTTGACGACGACCGTCTGACAGGCCCCTATGTGGTAGAAGAATTGTACCGCGTAACAAAGGGCGACGCCATTATCACCACCGAGGTTGGTCAGAACCAGATGTGGGCGGCACAGTATTATAAGTACAAGGGGCCGAGAACCTTCCTGACCTCGGGAGGACTGGGAACCATGGGCTATGGCCTGGGAGCCGGCATCGGAGCCAAGATTGGCTGCCCGGAAAAAACGGTAGTCAATGTGGCAGGCGACGGCTGCTTCCGCATGAATATGAATGAAATTGCGACGGCAGCCCGCTATCAGGTACCGATCATCGAGTTAGTACTGAATAACCATGTGCTGGGTATGGTACGTCAGTGGCAGACCCTGTACTATGGACAGCGCTATTCCGCCACCGTCTTAAACGATCAGGTGGATTTCGTAAAGCTGGCAGAGGCCATGGGCGCAGTCGGTATGCGTGTGACAAAGAAGGAAGAAGTCGCTCCGGCGCTGGAGAAGGCCATTGCCATGGGCCGTCCGGTGGTGCTGGAGTGTGTCATCGACAGTGATGACAAGGTGTTCCCGATGATGTCTCCGGGAGCCCCGCTGGAGGATACCTTTGATGCGGACGATTTAAATCAGAAGTAAGACATCAAAAAAACGAGTGGAGTAAAAAGTGAAAAAATGATAGCGGTAATAAAACGGATACGCTGGTATCTCTGGGTGTTAATTGTTCTTGTTGTGGCATACGTGGGAGTTTCCATTTATTTTATGGAACATTTCTTTACGGGTACCGAGGTCAACGGAGTGAACGCGGATCTGTATACAGTGAAACAGGTGAACGAGCTGCTGCTTTCTCAGGCAAACGCTTACACATTAACCATTACGGAGCGGGGCGGCGACACCGTCACCCTGACCCCGGAAAAGCTTGGCATGAGCTTCTCTGAGGGCGATACCGTCCGGACGCTGAAGCGGAAGCAGAACGGTTTTCTATGGCCCAGAATGTTCTGGCAGAAGGATCTGTACCAGATTGGACCGGAGATCAGCTACGATGAGGATGCCTTTGATGCTGCAGTGAATTCCTGCATGAAAAAGGGCGCTTCTCCGGAAAATGCCTGGGTGGAAATGACGGAGGATGGCTACAAGATACATAAAGAGGAGCAGGGTGCCGAGCTTGATTGGGAAGCCTTAAGCGGCCAGATCCGCATTGCTTCCGAAAGCCTGATAGAGACCCTTGATCTGGATGAGGCAGGCTGCTATGTGGAGCCCCAGATTACTACAGAATCAGAAGAAATTACATCGCTGACAGCGCAGCTTGATGAATGGCTGGGAGCGTCTGTCACTTATACCTTTGGAAAACAGAGTGATGTGGCGGACAAATCCGTTATCAGCGGTTTTATTACCATTGATGATGATTACAAGGCAGCGCTTTCGGAGCAGGCTGTGACCGATTGGGTGACGGAGCTTGCAAAGGAGCGCGACACCTACAAGCAGGCCCGCAGCTTCAACAGTACGTTGCGCGGTACCATTACGGTAAAGGGTGGCAACTACGGCTGGCAGATTGATAAAGCGACCGAGAGCGCAGCACTTCTCGCTTCTATTGAAAAGGGCGAGACTGTTACAAAGGAGCCGGCGTACAGCCATAAGGGAAATACCTGGGATGGACCCAACGGCGACATCGGAAGCACCTATATCGAGGTAGATATGGGAGCGCAGCATATGTGGTGCTATAAAAATGGTAGCCTGGTGGTTGACACCGATGTGGTAACCGGCAATATCAGCCGTGGTTACAATACGCCGGCTATCGTGTCCCAGATTCAGTATAAGACCCGTAACGCAGTGCTGAAGGGCGATAACTACCGTACGCCGGTAAATTACTGGATGCCCTTCTACGGCAATTACGGAATCCATGACGCGTACTGGCGTGCCGAGTTTGGCGGAGAGGTCTATCTGACCAATGGCTCCCATGGCTGTGTCAATACACCGCCGGCAGCTATGGCGCAGGTATATGCCAATATGGAAACAGGAACGCCGGTAGTACTGTATTACTAAAAAACATTGACAACAGTTTAACAGAGTAATAGAATAAAGGAAATTATAATACATACGTAAAGGCCCGGCGATAGTCAGGAAGTTCTGAATTATCTGCCGGGCCATGAGTGAAAACGGGAGGAATGAAAACATGAGTCGTGTGTACAATTTTTCAGCAGGACCGGCCGTAATGCCGGAAGAGGTTTTACGCGAGGCAGCAGATGAGATGCTGGACTACAAGGGAACAGGAATGTCTGTGATGGAGATGTCACACCGCTCTAAGGCTTTCGAGAATATCATCAATGAGGCAGAACAGGATCTGCGCGATTTGATGCAGATCCCGGACAATTACAAGGTGCTGTTCATGCAGGGCGGCGCGCATTTGCAGTTCGCGGCGATTCCCATGAACCTGATGAAAAATAGGGTGGCGGATTACATCATCACCGGACAGTGGGCAAAGAAAGCATTGAAAGAGGCGCAGATCTACGGACAGGCAAACGCTATCGCGTCATCCGAGGATAAAACCTTCTCTTATATTCCGGATTGCTCCGATCTGCCGATCAGCCCGGACGCAGATTATGTATATATCTGCGAGAACAACACCATCTACGGAACCAAGTTCCATACCCTGCCGGATACCAAGGGCAAGACTCTGGTATCTGATATTTCCTCCTGTTTCTTATCCGAGCCGGTAGACGTAAGCAAATATGGTCTGATCTACGGCGGCGTACAGAAAAATGTGGGTCCCGCAGGCATGGCCATCGTCATCATCCGGGAGGATTTGATTACCGAGGATGTGCTTCCGTACACGCCGACTTATATGAAGTACAAGATCCATGCGGATGCCAATTCTCTTTACAACACTCCGAACTGCTACTGCATCTACATGTGCGGCAAGGTTTTCAAATGGCTGAAGAAGCAGGGCGGTCTGGAAGTGATGAAGGCGAGAAATGAAGAAAAGGCAAAGGTTCTCTATGACTTCCTGGATTCCAGTAAGCTGTTCAAGGGCACGGTCCGCAAAGAAGACCGTTCTATTATGAATGTACCGTTTGTAACCGGTGACAAGGATCTGGACGCCAAATTTATCAAAGAGGCCACCGAGGCAGGCTTTGTGAACCTGAAGGGTCACAGAACCGTCGGCGGCATGCGCGCAAGCATTTACAATGCTATGCCGATCGAGGGCGTCAAGGCTCTGGTAGAGTTTATGAAGAAGTTTGAGGAGGAAAACTAAGCCATGTATCAGTACAAATGCATGAATCAGATCGCACAGTTCGGTCTGAATCATTTCACAGAGGATTATAAGCAGACCGAGAATATGGAGGAGGCGGACGCACTGCTGGTCAGAAGCGCGGCGCTTCATGAGGTAGAATTCCCGGAAAATCTGAAGGCTATTGCCCGTGCAGGAGCCGGTGTAAATAACATTCCGCTTACCAAATGTGCGGATCAGGGTATCGTTGTATTCAATACACCGGGAGCCAATGCCAACGGCGTTAAGGAGCTGGTACTGGCAGGTATGCTGCTGGCAGCCAGAGATATCGTGGGCGGCGTCAACTGGGTGCAGTCCGAGCGTATGAACGAGGATATCAGTAAGCTTGCGGAAAAGCAGAAGAAGCAGTTTGCAGGCCATGAGATTCAGGGCAAGAAGCTGGGCATCATCGGTCTTGGCGCCATCGGCGTGCAGGTGGCAAACGCAGCCACACATCTTGGCATGGAAGTACTGGGCTATGACCCGTATATCTCCGTAGAGGCAGCCTGGAATCTGTCCCGCAATATCCGTCACATTACCAATGTGGACGATATCTATAAAGAGTGTGATTACATCACCATTCATGTGCCGCTTCTGGACAGCACAAAGGGTATGATCAATGCAGAGGCCATCGAGAAGATGAAGGACGGCGTAGTAGTTCTGAACTATGCCCGGGATCTTCTGGTAGACGAGAAGGCTATGGTGGACGCGCTGAAGAAGGGAAAAGTAGCCCGCTATATGACTGATTTCCCGAACACCACCACCGCAGGCGCGAAGGGTGTGATCGTAACCCCACATCTGGGCGCTTCCACGGAGGAAGCAGAGGAGAACTGTGCGCGTATGGCGGTGAAGGAAGTTCGCTGCTATCTGGAGCACGGCAACATTCAGCACTCCGTCAACTATCCGGACTGCGACATGGGTATCCCCAGTTATCCGGCGCGTGTGGCTATCTGCCATAAGAATGTCAAAAATATGCTGAGCCAGTTCACTACCATTCTCGGCGACGCCAACTACAATATCGGCAATATGACCAATAAGAGCCGCGGTGACTACGCGTACTCCATGTTCGATCTGGAAAGTCCGGCAAGCCCGGAGCTTATCGAGAAGCTTGAAGCCGTAGACGGCGTTCTGAAAGTGCGGGTGATCTGCTAATGGCAGAGATCAGAGCTTTTCGCGGCATCCGGCCCGCAGCCGGAAAAGAGGCAGATATCGCGGCGCTTCCCTATGATGTATACAATCGGGAAGAGGCAAGAAAGGCCGTAGAGGGAAAGCCCCTGACCTTCCTTCGTATCGACCGCGCGGAGACGCAGCTTTCCGAAGAGACAGATATCTATGCACCGGAGGTTTATCAGAAAGCAAAAGAGCTGCTCTGGGGCATGGTAGAGAACGGTGATTTCGTGCAGGACGACAAGCCCTGTTATTATCTTTATGAGCTGACCATGAACGGCCGCAGTCAGACCGGTATCGTGGCCTGCGCTTCCATTGACGATTATCTGAACGGTATGATCAAGAAGCATGAGAATACCCGTCGGGAGAAGGAAGAAGATCGTGTGCGTCACGTGGACATCTGCGACGCCCAGACCGGCCCGATTTTCCTGGCTTACCGGAATCAGGAGAGCCTGAAAAAAATTGTGGTGGACGTAAAGACGGGCGCGGCTCTGTTTGACTTCACCTCGGAGGACGGGATCCGTCATCGAGGCTGGAAAATAGCGGACACAGAGAAAATCAGCGCCATCTATGAGGCCTTTCATCAGATGAACGCCCTCTATATCGCTGACGGCCATCACCGGGCGGCTTCCGCTGTGCGTGTGGGCGTAAAGCGTCGGGAGGAGCATCCGGGCTATACCGGCGAGGAGGAGTTTAACTACTTTCTGTCCGTGATTTTCCCGGACGACGAGTTGATGATTATGGATTACAACCGTGTGGTCCGCGAACTGAACGGCCTGACGCCGGAGGAATTTTTAAGCGGGATCAAAAAGGTCTTTGATGTGGAGAAGCTGGACAAGGCAGAGCATCCGAAGAGGAAAGGACAGGTGACTCTGTTCCTGGAGGACAAATGGTATCTGCTGACCCTGAAGCCGGAATATGAGAACTGTGATCCGGTGGAGGGTCTGGATGTATCCATTCTGCAGAAGCAAATTCTGGAGCCGGTTCTGGGCATTCAGGATCCGAAGACAGACAAGCGCATTGACTTTGTCGGCGGAATTCGCGGACTTTCCGAGCTGGAGCGCCGGGTACATACAGATATGAAGGTGGCCTTTGCCATGTATCCGACTTCCATAGGAGAATTATTTGCAGTGGCGGACGCCGGACTGCTGATGCCGCCTAAATCTACCTGGTTTGAGCCAAAGCTCCGCAGCGGATTATTTATCCATGCATTAAAATAAAAGGCTCAGAGAGCTTCTGAATTTCTGAATTTACAATAAGCACTTGCAATATATGGAAAAATGCTCTATAATAGGCGCTGTTAGAATTTTGGAAGTAAAAGTCAGAGGAGGATTATGATGGCTGCTAAGAAAACAACACAGACAACGAAAAAGGCAGAAGACGTAAAGATAAACGCTCCGGTAAAGACAGCAGAGACAGTAAAGACAGTAAAGACAGAGACAGCAGCTCCGGCAGTTAAGGCAGGAGTAAAAGAGACCGTAAAAGAAGCACCGAAGGCAGAGGTAAAAACAGAGGCTGTAAAGGCTGAGGCACCGAAGGCTGAGAAGAAGGCAGAAGTAAAGGCAGAGCCGAAGAAGCGCGGACCGAAGCCGAAGGCTGAGAAGAAGGAAGCCGTACAGAATGTATATGTGCAGTTTGCAGGTAAGGAGATCCTGACTGCAGATCTGGCAGCACAGGTAACCGAGAAGTGGGTAGCACTGGGACACCGTGCATCCTCCATCAAGGAGCTGAACCTGTATGTAAAGCCGGAAGACAACGCAGCATACTATGTCATCAACGGCAAAGAGAGCGGAAAGATCGAACTGTAATTTACACCGGATAAAATATATGCGATACGAGGAAAGAGTCAGTCCAGCATGGACGGGCTCTTTTTTTACCATCGCACGTTCGCCCTGTAAAAGCATATGTCCGTCCTGGATACAACTTTTTTATAAAATCCTCTTGCTATTCGATTTTAAACGTGCTATACTAAAGCCCATATTAAAAACCACGCACAAATGTCTTTGCAGGACGAACAAAAGGGCATGAATTGTCGGTGACAGCCGAAGCGTGGACAGAGGAGGAAAAAAGTTATGAAGAAGCGTGCATTATCAGTATTACTTGCGGCGGCTATGGTCAGCACCATGCTGGCAGGATGCTCCGGCGGAAGCTCTGACAGCAGTTCCGCAAGCGCCGACGCATCTGCCACAGACGGAAATGTGGTAAAGATTGGTGTATATGAGCCGGCGTCCGGAGACAACGGAGCAGGCGGAAAGCAGGAGACACTGGGTATCCAGTATGCGAACAAGGTTACTCCCACGGTAGAGATCGGGGGAACAGAGTATACGGTACAGCTGGATATCGTAGATAACGAGTCCTCCAATGACAAGGGACCCTCCGCGGCAGCTACCTTGGTCAGCGATAAGGTATCTGTTGTGCTTGGTTCCTATGGATCCGGTGTTTCCATTGCAGCTTCCGATGTATTCAAGGAGGCAGGAATCCCGGCCATCGGCGTTACCTGTACCAACCCGCAGGTTACAGAGGGCAACACTCATTACTTCCGTATCTGCTTCCTGGATCCCTTCCAGGGAACGGTTCACGCGAACTTCGCCAAAGACAAATTTAACGCAAAGAAAGCTTATGTCTTGACCAAGCTTGGCGACGATTATTCCACAGGACTTGGTTACTACTTCACACAGGCCTTTGAGGCACTGGGCGGAGAAGTTGTGGCAGAGACCTTCCAGGAAGGAAACAGCGACTTTACCTCTTACATTACATCTGCAAAGAAGGCAGGAGCCGACGTATTCTTTGCTCCCAGCTCTACCGAGGCAGCAGCCCTGATTATCGAGCAGGCAGCCGCACAGGGACTGGGAATGCCGATTCTTTCCACAGATACCTGGGATTCCAACGTGATCCTGAATGCCGCAAAGGGCAAGGATCTGGAGATTTACGTAACCACCTTCTATCAGGAGGGCGCAAATCCGGAGTTTGACGCAGGCATCAAGGAATGGATCAACAGCGACAACACAGCGAAGGCAAATAACGGCGGCGACGATACCGTATCCGGTCTGACCGTTATGGGCTATGACGCGTACTACACCGCGCTGGAGGCTCTGAAGGCAGCGGGAAGCACAGACCCGGCAGCCGTAAACGAGGCGCTCTGGAATGTGGATTATACCGGCGTAACCGGACACATCACCTTCAATGAGACTGGTGACGCGAACCGTGATACCGCTTACATCAAGCAGGCGAACACCGAGACAGGCGCATGGGAGTTCGTAGCAGAACAGAGTGTAAGCAAGTAATTTAAAAGAAAAGGCTGAAAAGCTTTGGTGGCGGGAGCGCTGATGCGCGCCCCCGCCATACCCATGTTTTCAGCCTGGTTTTTTGGAGGTTATTGTATGGAATGGATTAACCAGAACCTGCCCTACCTGATGGCAGGCATTTCCGTAGGCGGACAGTACGCGCTGATTGCTATCGGCTATACCATGGTTTACGGAATTTTACGACTGATTAACTTCGCCCACGGCGATATTTTTATGGTGGCGGGCCTGATCATGGTATACGCCATGACGGTGATGCCCATTTACGTGGCGATTCCGCTGATGATTGTCCTGACGGTGCTTCTGGGCTTTACCGTGGAGCGTGTGGCTTATAAGCCGCTTCGAAGCGCTCCGAGAATGTCCATCATGATTTCCGCCATCGGTGTGTCCTATCTGCTGCAGAATCTGGCGCTTTATGTGACCGGAGGTCTGTCCCAGCAGTATCCGGCCATTCCTTGGCTCAGTGATACCATCAGCGTCTTCGGCGCAACAACCAAGCGCGTGACAGTCATCACTCCGGTTCTGACTATTGTGCTGGTGCTGGCTCTGGTAGCCCTGATCAAATACACCAAGATCGGTATGGCCATGCGCGCGGCTTCCCGTGATTTTGAAACTTCCCAGCTGATGGGAATTAAGATTAATTCCGTTATCAGCATGACCTTTATCATCGGAAGCTTTCTGGCGGCCATCGGAAGTATGCTGTTCTTCACCAACTACACCGGCGTCACTCCGACCGCAGGCGCTATGCCGGGCCTGAAGGCCTTTGTCGCAGCCGTATTCGGCGGCATCGGCTCCATTCCGGGCGCGGTCATCGGCGCATTTATTATCGGTATCTGTGAAAATATCATCAAGGGCCTGGGCTGGACCACCTTCTCGGACGCGTTTACCTTTGCCCTTTTGATTGTCATTCTCATTGCCAAGCCCACGGGCCTGTTCGGTGAGAAGGTTATTGATAAGGTATAAGGAGGCGTTCAATCATGAAAAAACAGACAAAGGTCATGTGGAACGTCGGTCTGATTGGAGGACTTCTCCTTCTGCTTTTTGTGCTGGAGCAGCTTCTGCCGTCCGGTTCCATGTTGTTTACAGTATTGAAAAAGGGCGCGATTTACGCGCTGGTGGCAGTGTCCATGAACCTGCTGAACGGCTTCACCGGCCTGTTTTCCTTAGGTCAGGCGGGCTTTATGCTGTTGGGCGCTTATACATACGGTATCTTGACGATTCCGGTGGAATCCAGAGCCAGTGTCTATCAGTATTTTAACGGCGGTATCGTACAGTTTGCCATTCCGGTACCCCTGGCCCTGATTGCGGGCGGTATCGTGGCTGCGATCTTCGCTTACCTCATCGGTCTGCCGGTACTGCGTCTGAAGAGCGATTATCTGGCTATCGCGACCCTGGGCTTCGCGGAGATTATCCGTGCGGTGTTCCAGTGGGATAAGCTGGGCCCGCTGACCAACGGATCAAATCTGCTGCGTAATTTCCCGGCTTTTAAGTCGGTATTATATCCGTTTATCGTATCTGGTATCTGCATTGCCATCATCGTGATGCTGATCAATTCCACATATGGACGTGCCTTCAAGGCCATCCGTGACGATGAGATCGCGGCGGAGGCCATGGGTATCAATCTGGCCCATCATAAGAGACTGGCTTTCGTCATCAGCTCCTTCTTCGCGGGTATCTCCGGAGGTCTGCTGGCCATGTATCAGACCACCATTCAGGCATCCATGTTCAAGTCTGCCATGACCTATGAGATCCTGCTGATCGTCGTCATCGGCGGTATCGGATCTGTGACCGGAAGCTGCATCAGCTCCTTCCTGTTCATCGCCTGCTCCGAGTGGTGGCTGCGTTTCCTGGACAATGACAACTTGTATATCGGAAGCTTCCATGTGCCTTTCTTACGCGCCGGTTTCCGTAAGGTTGTGTTTGCGGTCATCATCATGTGCATCGTACTGTTTTACCGTAAGGGAATCATGGGCGACAAAGAATTTTCGATCGAAGGAATTGCGAATTTCTTCCGCAATCGATTTAAGAAAAAGAAGATAACGGAAGGAGGCGCTTCCAAATGAGTACGGAAAATGTACTGAAGGTAGAGAATATCACCATGCAGTTTGGCGGTGTCATTGCCGTGGACAATATGAATCTGGAGATCAACAAGGGGGAAATCGTGTCCCTCATCGGCCCCAACGGAGCCGGTAAGACCACGGCCTTCAATGTGATCACAGGCGTGTACGCGCCCAGCAACGGCGCCATTTACTATAAGGGCAATAAAATCGTCCAGAACCACCCCCAGGGTAAGATGAAGAAGCTGTACCGGGGCGAGAATCCGGCCATGTATACAGGTCAGCATGTACTGGCTCCCACGCCGGATAAAATTACAAGACTTGGTATCGCCAGAACCTTTCAGAATATCCGTCTGTTCAAGAGCCAGACCGTATTCGACAACATCCTGATTGCCAAGCATATGCTGCGCACCAGCAATATTTTTACGGCCACCTTCCACCTGAATGGAAAGGAAGAGGCGAAGATGCGGGAGGAGACGGAGCGTCTTCTGGAGATCGTGGGCCTGACTGATGTGAGAAATGAGCTGGCGACCTCTCTGCCCTATGGCAAGCAGCGTCATCTGGAGATCGCCCGTGCCCTGGCCACCAAGCCGGAGCTTCTGCTTCTGGACGAACCGGCGGCTGGTATGAACCCACAGGAGACCCTGGAGCTGACGGAGTTCATTGATAAGATCCGCAGGCAGTTTGACCTGACGGTCTTTATGATTGAGCATCATATGGATCTGGTTATGGAGATTTCCGACCGCATCTACGTGCTGGATTTTGGAAAGCCCATCGCGGAGGGTACCCCGGAGGAGATCCGGAACAATCCGAAGGTTATCGAAGCTTATCTGGGAGGTGCGGACGATGAGTAATATTCTGGAAGTCAAAGATTTGAACGTATCCTACGGCGGCATCAAGGCCGTGAAGGATATCAGCTTCGCCGTGCCAAAGGGCGAGGTCGTGACCCTGATTGGAGCCAATGGTGCGGGCAAAAGCTCTACCCTTCGTTCTATCGTGGGCCTGGTGAAGCCGGAGAGCGGCAGTATTCTCCTGAAGGGAGAGGAGCTGGCTGGCATGCCCACGGAGCAGATTGTAACCAAGGGAATTACCCTGGTACCTGAGGGACGCCGGGTGTTCCCGGATATGACCGTAGCCGAGAACCTGAAAATCGGCGCTTATATGCGAAAGGATTCTCTGGACGAGGATATGAACTGGGTCTATGATCTGTTTCCCCGCTTGAAGGAACGTTCCTGGCAGCTGGCCGGAACCCTGTCCGGCGGCGAGCAGCAGATGCTGGCCATCGGTCGCGCGCTGATGTCGAGACCGGAGATTATCATGATGGATGAGCCGTCCCTGGGACTGGCCCCCATCATTGTAAAAGGCGTATTTGATATTATCCGGGAGATCAATAAGCAGGGCGTGACCATCCTCCTGGTAGAGCAGAATGCGAACATGGCCCTGAAGGCCGCAAACCTGGGCTATGTCATGGAGACCGGCCGCATTACCCTGAGCGGAACCGGAGCCGAGCTTCTGGAAAATGAAGCAGTGAAGGCGGCGTATCTGGGAAAAGCAAAGAAGTAAAAAGGACGTTAAAAGGGATCATAAGCGTAAATTATAAATAATCATAATTTATAGAAAGAAATCCATTTACTTTTTGAGAAAAACAAGGTATACTAAACGTCGGTGCAGAGCGTCTGCACTGACGTTATTTAATTTTTAGTATTTAAACCTAATGGAGGGATACAAGCTATGGTAAAAGCAATCGTAGGCGCCAACTGGGGTGACGAGGGAAAGGGCAAGATCACAGACATGCTTGCTCAGGAGTCTGACATCATCGTCCGTTTTCAGGGCGGTGCAAACGCAGGCCACACAATCGTAAACAATTACGGAAAGTTCGCGCTGCACAGCCTGCCGTCTGGTGTATTTTACAATCATACCACCAGCATCATTGGAAATGGAGTCGCACTGAATATTCCGGTTCTGTTCAACGAGATTCAAAGCATTGTGGAGAAGGGAGTTCCGACCCCGAAGATTCTTGTATCCGACCGTGCGCAGATTGTGATGTCTTATCATATCCTGTTTGACCAGTGCGAGGAGGAACGTCTGGGAGGAAAAGCCTTCGGTTCCACCAAGTCCGGTATCGCGCCCTTCTATTCTGATAAATACGCGAAGATTGGTTTCCAGGTCAGCGAGCTGTTCGCGGACGAGGCCTATCTGCGTGAGAAGATTGCCAATGTATGCGTGAAGAAGAATGTGGTTCTGGAGAACCTGTATCATAAGCCGGCTCTCGATGAGGACAAGATCTATGAGGAACTGATGGAGTATAAGAAGATGGTAGAGCCCTACGTATGTGACGTATCCAAGTATCTGTGGGACGCGATCCACGAGGGCAAGAATATCCTGCTGGAGGGTCAGCTTGGTTCCATGAAGGATCCGGATCACGGTATTTACCCGATGGTTACCTCTTCCTCTACCCTGGCAGCTTACGGCGCCATCGGCGCAGGTATTCCGCCCTATGAGATCAAGGAAATCATCGTAGTCAGCAAGGCATACTCCAGTGCCGTAGGCGCAGGCGCGTTCGTCAGCGAGATTTTCGGCGACGAGGCGGACGAGCTGAGACGCAGAGGCGGCGACGGCGGAGAGTTCGGCGCAACCACAGGCCGACCCAGAAGAATGGGCTGGTATGACTGTGTGGCATCCAAGTACGGCTGCCGGATCCAGGGCGCTACCGGCGTAGCCTTCACCGTACTGGACGTACTGGGCTATTTGGATGAAATTCCGGTCTGCACAGGCTACGAGATCGACGGAAAGGTTACCACCGACTTCCCGACTACTCACCTGCTTGAGAAGGCAAAGCCTGTATACGAGGTGCTGCCGGGCTGGAAATGCGACATCCGCGGCATCAAGAAGTACGAGGATCTGCCGGAAAACTGCCGCAAGTACATCGAGTTTATCGAGAAGCACATCGAGTGCCCGATCACCATGGTATCCAACGGACCGGGCCGCGACGATATCATTTTTCGCAATAAATAAGGTACGTTATGATTGATACAGTTATTTTTGATATTGGTAAAGTTCTGATGGATTACAGCTGGGATCAGTATCTGCATGGAATCGTGCCGGATGAGATCCCATACAGAACGCTGGAGGAAGCAGTGTTTCTGAACCCCTGTTGGGAAGAGCATGACAAGGGTCTGATGACAGAGGAAGAGGAACTGTGGGATTTTATATCCAACGCGCCGGATTATGAGCCGGAGATTCGTGCTGTCTATGAGAATCTGGGACAGTGTACCTGGAGCTTTTCCTATGCGAACGCATGGATTGGGGAGCTGAAGGCCCGGGGTCTGAAGGTATATGCCCTGTCGAACTGGCAGAAGCGTATCTTTGAACAGAATGAGGAGACCATGATGGGATTTTTAGGACAGATGGATGGATATCATCTTTCCTATCGAACCCATAAGAATAAGCCGGATCCGGAGGCGTTTACAGGCCTTTTTGAGGCTTACGGCATCATTCCGGAGCAGACCGTGTTCATCGACGACAACGCGGCCAATATCGAAGCAGCGAGAAAGCTGGGGCTTCACGCTATCCGCTTCGTGTCTTATGAGCAGGCGAAAGAAGAACTGAATACATTTCTGTAAAAGTGAAGGTCCGCACGGAACAACGTGCGGGCCTTCTTTCGGCTTTTTACTTTTTCAGATACCGGGCCAGCATGATGCAGGCGTAGATGAAAATAGGTACAAAAATCGTGCATACAATCGAGGCCTTCAGCCAGAGCTTCCCGGCGGTGGGGTCCACGAACGCGAATACCAGGGTCATCAGATACATGCCCGTCAGCAGGACTACGCCGATGAGGGCCAGAATCCGTTTACATTTATTGTCTTTCATAGCAGTTTTTCTATAGAAGAATCCTTTCTGTCTTAGTTCCGGGATGCTGGTTTTCAGTTTCCCTCTCTTTTATTTATCACAAAAAAGAAAAAAGCGCAAATACTTTGTATAAAAGAATGAGGTAGGGATATACTAACATCAGACAAAAGAGAAACGAATTACTTATATCCTCCCCTTTAGCAGATCACCCCGAAGCGCCAGGAACGCTTCGGGGTGATTTCGTCTGCGTACTGGAAAAGGAAAGGACAGATTTGGGCCGGAACATGGCCCGGAATACAAAATACAGCTTGATTTTTAATATCTGTCCTGCTATATTTAGAAGATAGAAATGTTTTAAGCAAAGGATGGAGATTAAATTATGGCATTACTGAAACAGTGGCGCGATATGGCCTACGATGAGAAAGCGAATAAGGGTGACATCCAGAGATTCTGGGCGAACTATTTCAATATTGAGAAGGGCATCTACGAGCAGCTTCTGACCGATCCGGATACCGAGGTAAAGGGTACCGTCAAGGAGCTGGCAGAGAAGTACGGACAGAGCGTCATGACCATGACAGGCTTCCTGGATGGTATCAACGATAGCCTGGTAGAGCCGAACCCCATCGAGGAGATGGAGGAGGACACCGTCGTATCCCTGAAGTTTGACAAAGAGAAGCTGTACAAGAACATGGTAGACGCCAAGGCAGACTGGCTCTATGAGCTGCCCCAGTGGAAAGAGATTTTCTCTGAGGAGAAGCTGCATGAGCTGTATCTGGAGCAGAAGAAGTCCGGCACCATCGTAAAGGGACCGAAGATCGGCCGTAACGATCCCTGTCCCTGCGGAAGCGGAAAGAAGTACAAAAAGTGCTGCGGAAAGAACGCGTAAAAGGAAAGATGGCAGGTCAGATTTTTCTGATTCTGGGGATGTTCTGTATCGCCTACGGGCTGGGTATCCTATGTTATGCCGGCATCCACGCCGCTTTCGTCTGGTTCTGGATGGGAGCGGGTCTGTGCAGTCTGACGATTACGGCCGTCTGCAGAGTTTCGTCTCTGCAGGCGGCTTTCTTTCGTATTCCGGCGGGGCTGCGAAGGGGAGGACTGCTCCTGGTGCTGTGCGGAATCCTCCTGTTTGCGGCGGCGGAGGGATGCGTCATCAGCGGAATGAGTGGACAGCCGGAATCGAAGTTACAATACGTGATTGTACTGGGAGCCCAGGTGCGGGGCACCAAGGTGAGCAGGGCCCTGAAGCAGCGGCTGGATCAGGCGGCGGCTTATGCCCGGGAGAACCCGGAGACGATCCTGATTGTATCCGGTGGTCAGGGAGGCGGCGAAGATATTACTGAAGCTCAGGCCATGGAGACTTATCTTCTGGAAGCAGGGATTCACGCGGACAGGATCCTGCAGGAGAACAGGTCGGAGAATACGGAGCAGAATATCCGCTACAGTATGGCGCTGATGGAAGAGGAGCCGGGGAAAGTGGGAATCGTGTCCAATGATTTTCATATCTTCCGGGCCGTTCATATCGCCAAGGCCCAGGGGCTTGCGGCGGAGGGAATTCCGGCTCCCACAGAATGGTTTATGCGGCTCAATTACATGACACGGGAGGCCTTCGCGGTGGTGAAGGATCTGCTGAAGGGAAATGCGGTTTTTTGAGAAAATCGGGTTGACAAAAAGTATCGGGATGCTATAATGAGCCTATGGTGCAGAGGTCGAATCAGACCCTTGCCGGAACTGAAGATAGAAAACGCATGGAAGAGACCAGTAGTCTGTGAAATATGTGCAGAGAGGAATGGCTGTGTAGGGAGGTTCCCGACACAGGCTGAGACCATTTCCCATAGGAAGCAGAATCGAAGACCAGCTCTGAGCGGCCCTAATCCGGCCCGGTGACTCCGTTATCGTCCAATGAGATTTTGTCCGCAGGATGCAGGAAAGTCGCGTCCGAACGGAGAAAAAAACAGGGTGGAACCGCGAAGAGAGCGATCATACCAGATCCAATCGCCCCTGTCTGTCATCGATGACGGACAGGGGCTTTTTTACTCTATAGGAAATTGTTTCCTGTAAAGTAAAAAACGCTCCGCGAGGATGCGCACTGCCTGTTTCCATGCAAAAGGCATTGAAAAAGGAGAGTAATGATGAAGATTACACTGAAGGACGGCTCCGTAAAGGAGTACGCAGAAAGCAAATCCGTATATGAGATTGCCCGGGACTTAAGCGAGGGACTGGCGCGCATGACCGTGGCAGGCGAGCTGAACGGCGAGGTTGTAGACTTAAGAACAGTAATTGACAAGGACTGTGAGCTGAACATTCTGACCCTGAAGGACGAAAAGGCCCTGCCGGTTCTGCGTCACACCGCAAGCCATGTGATGGCCCAGGCAGTAAAGCGCCTGTACCCGACGGTAAAGCTGGCTATCGGACCCTCCGTGGCAGACGGCTTCTACTACGACATGGACTTTGAGACCCCGCTGACTTCCGATGATTTTGATAAGATCGAAGCTGAGATGAAGAAGATCATCAAGGACAATCTGGAGATCGTACGCTTTACCAAGCCCCGCGAGGAAGCTATCGCATTTATGAAGGAAAAGGGAGAGCCCTACAAGGTAGAGCTGATCGAGGACCTTCCGGAGGATGCGGAAATCAGCTTCTATCAGCAGGGTGAGTTCGTGGACCTGTGCGCAGGACCACACCTTAAGAGTACCAAAGACGTAGGTAAGGCTTTCAAGATCATGAGCCTGGCAGGCGCGTACTGGAGAGGCGACGAGCACAACAAGATGTTGACCCGTCTTTACGCTACCGCATTCCCGAAGAAGGAAGAGCTGGAAGCATACATCACCATGATGGAGGAAGCAAAGAAGCGTGACCACAGAAAGCTTGGCAAGGAGCTGGGCCTCTTTATGATGCACGAAGCAGGACCGGGCTTCCCGTTCTTCCTGCCGAAGGGAATGACGCTTAAGAATACCCTGATTGACTACTGGAGAGAGATCCACAAGAAGGCAGGCTACGTGGAGGTATCTACCCCGATTATCCTGAACAGAAGCCTGTGGGAGACCTCCGGACACTGGGATCACTATAAGAATAACATGTACACCACCGTCATCGACGGCGAGGATTACGCGATCAAACCGATGAACTGCCCGGGCGGCGTTCTGGTTTACGCGGCAGAGCCCCGTTCCTACCGTGACCTGCCCCTGCGTGTGGGCGAGCTGGGTCTGGTACACCGTCATGAGAAATCTGGCCAGCTTCATGGTCTCATGCGTGTGCGCTGCTTTACACAGGACGACGCGCATATCTTCATGACGCCGGAGCAGATCAAGGACGAGATCAAGGGCGTAGTAGCTCTGATCAACGATACCTATTCCATGTTTGGATTTAAGTACCATGTAGAGCTGTCCACCCGTCCCGAGGATTCCATGGGAAGTGATGAGGACTGGGAGATGGCTACAGCAGGCCTTAGAGACGCTCTGGACGAGCTGGGTATGCCTTATGTAGTAAATGAGGGCGACGGCGCGTTCTATGGCCCGAAGATTGATTTCCATCTGGTAGACTGCATTGGCCGTACCTGGCAGTGCGGAACCATTCAGCTGGACTTCCAGCTGCCCCAGCGTTTTGAACTGGAGTACGTGGGAGCAGACGGCGAGAAGCACCGCCCGATCATGATCCACCGCGTGGTATTCGGTTCCATCGAGCGTTTCATCGGTATCCTGATTGAGCATTTTGCAGGCGCGTTCCCCACCTGGCTGGCTCCGGTTCAGGTACGTGTACTGCCGATTTCCGACAAGTATATGGATTACGCAGAGCAGGTAAAGAAGTCTCTGGATGAGGCCGGTATCCGTACCGAGCTTGACAAGCGCGCGGAGAAGATTGGCTACAAGATCCGTGAGGCACAGACCGCGAAGATTCCGTATATGCTGGTGGTAGGTCAGAAGGAAGAGGAAGAGGGCGCTGTCTCTGTCAGAAGCCGCGAGGCCGGAGATCAGGGAGTAAAGGCTCTGGACGCTTTCATTGCTGACGTGAAAAAAGAGATTGAAACCAAAGGCAGAGAAGCATAAAATTGTTTGAACGCAGATTCCCCCGCCCGGAGGCGTAAGCCTTCCGGCGGGGGATTTTCATAAAGGAGAATCGATATGATACAGGATATTGCGCCGCATATCTATCACAATGAATACTGCCCGGAGAAGCCGGACGCAGACAGCTATCTGATGTATTTTGAGAAACATAACGCGCTGGCCCGCTGGGATGGGGTGGAGATTGCATTTCCCAGATTCCGGGATTTTCCGGAGGTGAAGACGGAGCTTTCGGAGAACATCATCTATCTGTTCACAGTGGATGATAAGAGATTCTATCTGGTAAAGGAACTGGCCCTGCCGGAACGCAAGGGCTTTCGGCTGGAAAGTAACCGGAGATTTCGGGACGCACAGCCTCAGTGGTTATCCTTCGCCGGCATCACTGGCTATCAGCTCTGGCACTGGTACGACGTCCGCAAGTACTGCGGCCACTGCGGCAGCCCCATGGTGCATGACGCAAAGGAGCGCATGATGCGCTGCCCGGACTGCGGCCAGATGGAATACCCGAAGATTTCTCCGGCAGTCATCGTGGGTATTCTACATAAAGATAAGATTCTGATGTCCAAGTATGCGGGCCGGGATAATATCACCTACTACGCGCTGATTGCGGGATTTACCGAGATCGGCGAGAGCATCGAGGAGACCATCCGCCGGGAGGTCATGGAGGAAGTGGGTCTGAAGGTCAAAAATATCCGCTACTACAAGAGCCAGCCCTGGTCCTTCTCCGAGACAGTCCTGATGGGCTTCTTCGTGGATCTGGACGGTGATGACGAGACCGTCACCCTGGACACCGAGGAGCTGGCCACTGCAGAATGGTTCACGCGGGAGGACGCTCCGCCCCAGCCCCTGAATATCAGTCTGACCAGTGAGATGATCTGGCAGTTCAAGAATGGAAAGGTGTAAAAAAACACCTTTCCCGTAAAAAAATAAGGTCAAAAAATCCAGTATTTATGCGGCTTTTGGAGATTCTGAAAAGAAAATGAAAAAAAGTTGAAAAAAGTGCTTGACTTTTCTTTGGTTATAAGGTTATAATAAGCAAGTCGGTTGGGACGGCAAGTCAAAACCGAGAACGAAATGGGATCTTAGCTCAGCTGGGAGAGCATCTGCCTTACAAGCAGAGGGTCATAGGTTCGAGCCCTATAGGTCCCATTTATGGCGAGGTAGCTCAGTTGGCTAGAGCATGCGGTTCATACCCGCAGTGTCGGGGGTTCAAATCCCTTCCTCGCTACTAAGATTCAGACCCAAGAACGAAATCGTTCTTGGGTCTTTTGTTTACGCGAGCAACGAGTCAAAGTCCGTGCTTGTACGAGACCTTGACGGTGCTAAGCGCCAGTGGCGCTTGTTCAGCACCGACCGAAGTGGAACGTAGATGCCGCGATAACGAGTAAAATTCGCGAAGCGTATTTTATCTCGTATACAGGAGGATGACATGGAACAGGTGCAGCATGAGATACCGCCGCTCTACGACGGACATTCAAAAATTTTGATTCTGGGCAGCTTTCCGTCGGTGAAATCGCGGGAAGGGCATTTCTTCTACAATCACCCGCAGAATCGATTCTGGCGCGTTCTGGCGGCCGTGACGGGGCAGGAGACGCCGGGGACGATTCTTGAGAAGAAGGAGTTCCTGCTTAGGAGCGGCATTGCCCTGTGGGATGTGATCGCAAGCTGCGAGATCGAGGGCTCCAGTGACAGCAGTATCCGGAACGTGGTGCCCAATGATATCCGCCCCATATTGAAGACAGCGGATATCCGTCAGATCTATGTAAACGGCGGTACGGCGGAGAAGCTGTATAAAAAATACATTTTCCCGGAGACGGGACGGGCAGCGGTGCGGCTGCCATCCACCAGTCCGGCCAACGCGGCGTGTTCATTGGACAATCTAATCGGGCAGTGGAAGGTCATAGGGGAGAGCTTAAACCAGTAGCGAGCCTGCGGGCACAGTGGAAAGCGGTTATTGCAAAAATCGTATCAAGTTGTCATGGATTGGCTATACTTATGCAAACATTTGAGATATAATAACGGCAGACAGGCTGTTTTGCCGGAGACTATTGGACAGGCATGGAGGCGCGACAGCATTTTCCAAAAAATAAGAACGAAAACCGGGCGGAATTTCCCGGAGAAAGAGGTATAGAATGCGGGTAGGAATGGGATATGACGTACACAGACTGGTGGAGGACCGAAAGCTGATCCTGGGCGGCGTGGAAATTCCCTATGAGAAAGGACTTCTAGGACACTCCGACGCAGATGTGCTGCTTCACGCGATTATGGACGCTCTTCTGGGCGCAGCGGCCCTCGGCGACATCGGAAAGCATTTCCCGGACACGGATCCGGCATATAAAGGCATCTCCAGTATCAGGCTTCTGGAGCATGTGGGAAAGCTTCTGGAGGAGCAGAATTACGTGGTGGGCAATATCGACGCCACCATCATCGCCCAGCGCCCGAAAATGGCGCCCCATATTCCTCAGATGCGGGCAAATGTGGCGAAGGCTTTACAGATTGAAGAAAGCCAGATTAACATCAAGGCTACTACAGAAGAGGGCCTCGGTTTTACCGGCACCGGCGAGGGCATTTCTTCTCAGGCCATCTGCGCTCTGATTCCGGTGGCGAATTACGCCTATGAAGATGTGATGCAGCTTCCGAACGGCTGCCCGGGCTGCGGCGGCTGCCAGAAGGCAGAATAGAGCAGCCTATGCCGGTGATTTGGGCGGCGGACATGGCAGATTGGAAAAACAGATATACAGACGAGGTGTAAGCTATGGAGAAGCAGGAACTAAAAACCCAAAAACTGGAAGTGAGATATCTGAAAGATGACGAGCGGATACGTTCCCGGGAACTCTACGAGGAAGTCTTTGTGGAGGATGCGGACGGGTTTTCAGAGCTCTATTACAAAATCAAGGCCCGGGACAACCGGATCCTTGTGGCGGAAAACGACGGCGCCATTGTCTCCATGCTGCACCGGAATCCCTATACCTTCCGGTTCCGCGGCGCGTCCGTTCCGGCGGATTATATCGTAGCGGTGGCTACCAAAGTGACCTGCCGCCATCAGGGACTGATGCGTGCATTGCTCACAAAGGCCCTGCAGGATATGTACGCCGACGGTCGCCCCTTCACCTTTCTGATGCCGGCGGATGAAGCCATTTACACGCCCTTTGATTTCCGTCTCATGGGAAATGATGACGAGGAGGGCCTGGCGGCCCAGGGCAGCGAAGAACTGGAGGAGGACTACGAACTGTTCGTGGAAAAGGATGAAGCATATCAGAAGCGCCATATCGACTGGCCGGAATGGGAGACCACGCCCATGATGCTGCGTCTGGTGGATGCCGCAAAATTTGTGGGAAAAATTGGCGCGGAGGAGCCCCAGAGTCTGATAGTCCGCGTTACAGACCCGATTCTGCCGGAAAATGACGGCGTCTTCTGCTGGAGCTTCACGGAAGATAGCAGCAGGCTTACCCGAAGTGGTGCGGAGCCGGAGTTCACCATTTCCATCGCGGATCTGGGCAGCTTTCTCTTCGGCATGCTGGGCGCGGAGGAACTTCCGGGCATTACTAAGACGGCATTTCAGAAGCTGGAGCAGGTGCGCGTGGTAGACGGCGTCTACATTAATGAGCTGGTGTAAGCATGTGCACAAATAAAAACAGGAATATTTCCTGAAATTAGCCGCAAAGGCTTGACAAAAACGGCATTTTTGCATATTCTATAAAGAGTAAATAAGAAAATAAGTGAAAAGGCGAAGAACGGAAAAGTAATCCGCATCCAAAGCGTCAGAGAGAAGCTGTCATCGGCTGTAAGCAGCTTTCGCGGGAGGGACGGACGAAGTGCATCCGGGAGCTGATCCGGTGAACAGGCAGACGGGAGAAATGAAAAGCCTGCAGCCGGGTACGTAAGAACGCACGTTACGCGGAAAAAGGGAAAAGGCGAGAGCCTTTTAAAAAGAGTGGAACCGCGGATTCTTTCGTCTCTTATGGAGAAGAAAGGATCCTTTTTTATTCCATTTTTATCCCGAGGCATAAAAAGGGGAGCAGCATGGGAATTATCAAGTATATCAACGAAGAAATTCAGGTTATCCGGGAGCGGGATCCGGCTATCAAGACCTCGGCCGAGGTGCTTCTTTATCCCTGCTTCTGGGCCATCCTGAATTACCGGATGGCGCATAAGCTGTACAAAAGCGGACATTATTTCTGGGCCAGATGGATTTCCCAGAGATCCAGAAGGAAGACGGGCATCGAGATTCATCCCGGAGCCACCATTGGCAAGGGCCTGTTTATCGACCATGGTTCCGGTGTTATCATCGGCGAGACCACCATCATCGGCGACAATGTGACCCTCTACCAGGGCGTGACCTTAGGCGGAACCGGTAAGGAGCAGGGCAAGCGTCATCCCACCCTGGAGGACAACGTCATGGTCAGTGCCGGAGCAAAGATTCTGGGTTCCTTTACCATAGGGGAGAATTCCAAGATCGGCGCAGGCTCCGTGGTCCTGAAAGAGGTGCCGCCCAATTGTACCGTGGTAGGCGTACCGGGACGCATCGTCAAGCAGGATAATGTAAAAGTACCGCGAAGCGATATGGATCAGGTAAATCTGCCCGACCCGGTTATGGAGGAGCTGTTGGCGCTCCGAATGGAAAACGCCGATCTGAACCGGCAGCTTGAGGTGCTGGAGGAAAAAGAGCGACAGAAAGCAGCAAGAAAGGCTGAAAAGAAAAAAGATAAAGCAGAGAAAAAGGAGAAAAGACATGAAGCTGTATAATACGCTGACAAAAAGTAAAGAAGAATTTGTCCCCCTGGAGGAGGGCAAGGTAAAAATGTACGTATGCGGCCCCACCGTATACAATTTCATCCACATTGGTAACGCCCGTCCCATGATCGTATTCGACACCGTGCGCCGCTATCTGGAGTACAAGGGCTATGAGGTAAACTACGTATCCAACTTCACAGACGTGGACGACAAGATTATCAAGAAAGCCATCGAAGAGGGCGTGCCCGCAAACGAGATTTCCGAGCGTTATATCGCGGAATGCAAAAAGGATATGGCTGACATGAACGTAAAGCCGGCCACCACACATCCTCTGGCGACCCAGGAGATTCCGGGCATGATTGAGATGATTCAGGATCTGATTGACAAGGGCTATGCCTACGCAGTGAACGGAACCGTATATTTCCGCACCAGAAAGTTTGCTTCCTACGGCAAGCTGTCCCACAAGAACCTGGACGACTTAAGAAGCGGTAACCGTTCCCTTCTGGTGTCCGGTGAAAATGAAAAAGAGGATCCGCTGGATTTCGTACTCTGGAAGCCGAAGAAGGAGGGCGAGCCTGCCTGGGAGTCACCCTGGGGCGAGGGCCGTCCGGGATGGCATATCGAGTGCTCTGTCATGTCCAAGAAGTATCTGGGTGAACAGATCGATATCCACGCAGGCGGCGAGGATCTGATTTTCCCGCACCATGAAAATGAGATTGCCCAGAGCGAGGCCTGCAACGGCAAGGAATTCGCCCATTACTGGCTGCACAATGCCTTCCTGAACATTGACAACCGCAAGATGTCCAAGTCCCTGGGCAACTTCTTTACCGTAAGAGAGATTACTGAGAAATACGATCCGCAGGTGCTCCGTTTCTTCATGCTGAGCGCTCACTATAGAAGCCCGTTGAACTTCAGCGCCGATCTGATGCAGTCCTCTAAAACCAGCCTGGAGCGTATCCTGACGGCGGCTGACAATCTGAAGCATCTGATTGCCAACGCAAAGGATGACAGCATGACCGAGAGCGAGACTGCTCACTACGACGCTACCGAGGAGTATGTGAAGAAATTTGACGAAGCCATGGACGACGACTTCAATACGGCGGATGCCATTGCGGCCATCTTTGAGCTGGTAAAATATCTGAATACCCACACAAGCGCAGAGAACAGCAAATCTTATCTGCAGAAGTGCCTGGATCGTCTGAAGACATTGTGCGATATTCTGGGGCTGGTGGTAGATAAGAAGGAAGAGCTTCTGGACGCGGACATCGAGACTCTGATTGCGGAGCGTCAGCAGGCGAGAAAAGAGAAAAACTTTGCGCGGGCAGACGAAATCCGTGCCGAGCTTCTGGAGAAGGGTATCGTTCTGGAGGATACCCGCGAGGGCGTAAAATGGAAAAGAGCATAATGGATCTGATGGCAGGCGTCAAAGAAACCTGGGAGCTTCCGGATGTGGACGTGCGGACCTATTCTCCGCTGGTGCTGGCCTATATTGGTGACGCGGTCTATGAGGTAGTGGTTCGTTCCATTCTGGTGGGGCGGGGCAACGCCCAGGCTAACCGGCTTCATAAGGAGGCCAGTACCCTGGTGAACGCAGGGGCCCAGTCGGCCTCTCTTGAGCGCATCAGGGAGGAACTGACGGAAGAGGAAATGCAGGTCTTTAAGCGGGGCCGCAACGCCAATTCCGCCACCATGGCCAAGCATGCCACCATGTCCGATTACCGACGGGCTACAGGCTTTGAGGCGCTGATGGGCTATCTGTATCTGACAGGCCGCACGGAGCGTATTCTGGAGCTGGCAAAAAAGGGATTAGAAGAGGATTGAACGTATGAATTACGAAGAACTGACCATAGAGGGAAGAAATGCGGTGCTGGAGGCCTTTCGCTCCGGTAAGACCATCGATAAGCTGTTTGTTCAGGACGGCTGTCAGGACGGAAGCATCAACACCATTAAGAGAGAAGCAAGAAAACACGATACCATCATCAATTTTGTAGCAAAAGAGCGCCTGGATCAGATGTCTGCCACAGGACATCATCAGGGCGTCATTGCCCAGGCGGCGGCCTATGATTACGGCACAGTCGAGGAGATGCTGGCAAATGCCAGAGAGAAGGGCGAGGATCCCTTCCTGATTCTGCTGGACGATATTGAGGATCCCCATAATCTGGGAGCCATTATCCGTACAGCAAACCTGGCAGGTGCCCACGGCGTCATCATTCCGAAGCGTCGGGCGGCAGGCCTGACCGCGGTGGTGGCCCGGGCTTCAGCCGGAGCTATCAATTACACACCTGTGGCGAAAGTCACCAACCTGACCAACACCATTAAGGAACTGAAGGAGCAGGGGCTTTGGTTCGTCTGCGCAGATATGGGCGGCGAGACTATGTACGACCTGAATCTGACAGGTCCCATCGGCCTGGTCATTGGAAACGAGGGTGAGGGCGTCAGCCGCCTGGTGCGGGAGTCCTGCGACTTTATCGCTTCCGTTCCCATGAAAGGAAATATTGATTCCCTGAACGCTTCCGTGGCGACAGGCGTGCTGGCCTACGAAATTGTACGGCAGAGGATGAAAAAATAATTCATGACAAAGCTTGAAGAACGTTCAGACGAAGAACTGATGGAAGGGATCCGCGGCGGCGAGCAGGAATGCATGGATGTACTGATTGAACGCTACAAGGGGCAGGTGCGCAAAGAAGCCCGTACCCTGTACCTGATTGGCGGTGACAGCGACGATTTGATTCAGGAGGGCATGCTGGGACTTTTTAAGGCCATTCGGGATTACAGGCCGGAAAAAGAGGCTTCCTTCGGCTCTTTTGTGAAGCTGTGTATCTCAAGACAGCTTTATACTGCCATCCAGGCTGCGTCCCGGCAGAAGCACAGCCCTTTAAATACCTATGTGGAGCTGACAGAAGGCCTGGACGATGTGTCAGACAGTTCCCGGGGAAAAAGCCCGGAGGAGCTGCTCATCGACCAGGAATCGGCGGAGAGCCTGCAGGATCGGATTGAGGCGCTTTTAAGTCCCATGGAGTACGGAATTTTGCAGCGCTATCTGAACGGAGAGAACTATGTACAGATCGCGGAAGGCCTGGAGAGGAGCCCGAAGTCCATCGATAACGCGCTGCAGCGGATCCGAAGAAAAATTAAGAAATTTATTCTGAAATAAAAGTCCGCTTTTGAGACAGAACATGTTATACTTATCTCAGGTTACAAAAGAAAAAGGAGGGGATTTTATGGCAGGATATTTCGGAAGTATCAAACCCTATTTTCTGATAGGAATTATCGTATATATCATTTACCGGGTGCTGCTCCGGCTATTATACCGGAATGGACGGATGCGGGTGCCGGTGGCCCATGAAGTGGGTATGGCGCTGCTTGCCTGGTGGCTGCTGACCTTATTTTCCGCGTCGGTGAGCCCGGCGCTTGGTTTCTCTCTGAAGCCTGCATTTCCGGGAACGAATCTGATTCCCGTCTATGGCACGGTACGGATGGTCAGGGAGAGCGGCGTAGGAGCCCTGTTTGGGGCCTTTTTGAAATATATCCCCATCGGTTTCCTGGTGCCGTTTCTGTTCCGCAGAAGCCGTAATCCGGGCAAGGTGTTGTCTCTGTGCGGAAGCGCGGCGCTTTTTATTGAGGTATTTCAGCTTTTCATGCCGTCCATGATTGTGCGGCTGGATGATATTTTATGGGCGCTCTTTGGAGGCTTTGTGGGCTATTTTCTGTTCGGTCTTTTATGCATGAATATCACAGGCGTTGAGCGGATGGCAACCGTGAAGCGTTCCCGTGGGCGTCAGGTACCGGCTCCGGTGCGTCTGGAGCTGGAGCTGGTCTTTCTTCTGATGCTGCTGCCGGTGATGGTGCAGGGCACACGTCTGGAAATAGCCCGGGTGCAGGAGGTACGCGCTCAGGAGGAGCAGCAGGCGAAAGCAGCTGCGGAGGCGAAGAAAGCAGCGGAAGAGGCAGAGGCCAAGCGTCTGGCCGAGGCAGAGGCGAAAAAGCTCAAGGAGGCGGACAGCATGCCGGGGCTTTCCCTGGAAGCGGGAGCAGCTGTGCTGTTTTCCGTGGACGATGATCTGATTCTATATGAAAAGGCAGGAGCCGATCAGGAGATTCCGGCCAGCACCACGAAGCTGATGACGGCCCTGACAGTCTTGAATTACTGCGATCCGACGGAGAAGCTGACGGCAGGGGAGGAAATTACCCGTATCAGCGGCCAGGCGTCCAACGCGAGCCTGAAAGAGGGCACCACCGGAACTGTGGAGACTTTTCTGGGTGCTATGCTGATTCCTTCCGGCAATGATGCGGCTTACGCGCTGGCGACCTACACCGGACGGAAGATTCTGGGCAATGACAGCGCGTCGGTGGACGAGGCATTGCAGGCCTTTCTGGATGCGGAAAAGGATCTGGGAACAGAGCTCAATCTGGAGAATTCCAATTTTCTGACGCCGGACGGCGACCAGGCGGACGGTCAGTACAGCTGCGCCCGGGATATGGTTCGGATTGCGCGGGAATGTCTGAAAAATGATACCATTAAGAAGCTCTGCGGCGCGAAATCCTACCGCGGCCTGTTTGACAACCTGGATTTGACTTATAAGAATACCAACGAGCTGATTCAGCCATCCGGCGAGTATTATTACGAGGGAGCTATCGGGATGAAGACCGGCAGCTTCAATGATGTAAAATGCCTGGTAGCAGCGGCTGAGATTGCCGGTAAGACTTATATCGCGGTACTGATGCAGGACGGGGATCCGGGCCGGTATAAGGACGCAAAGATCTTATTTGACTATGTGGCGGGTGATTCCGGGGATACCGGAGAAGACACGCCTGCGGAAGAATAGCAGCATAAAAAGAGCGGATAGCCCGGAGGCGTGAGAATGTCCCCGGGTTATATTTTTATGTAATAGGAAATTCCGATAGAATCCCCTATTACATAAAAAACATTATCGCACTGCGGCGGAGAATCCTGCAAAGCAGGATTCTCTCTTACTGCCGGTCAAATAATGGAGAATAAAACACAGAAAAGACACAGGAATACCACATTTTCTACATAAAAACACCACAATTGCATCACAGATGTTTTTTATAATGACCTCATCAAATGAAACAAAGCAGACAAACCTGATTTGAGGAGGTATTAAATATGGGAAACATAAAAAAGGGAAGTAAATTTGCAGCAATGGCTCTGGCATTCGGCGTGCTGGCAAGCACAGCCTTCCAGGGCAGCAATTATCTGTATAACAAAGCAAATGGTGGAACAGTGACAGCCACCGATAAAGCGGAGCTGAATATCGCAAGCGCGGTCAGCAGCAGCTCCACAGATGCTGCAGGTACCGATACGGACAGTAGCGCAAGCGTATCCACTATCGCGGAGGCGGCTATGCCGTCCCTGGTAGCCATTACGAATAAGAGCGTCCAGGAAATGCAGAGCATGTTCGGCCAGACACAGGCTTATGAAAGCGAGAGCAGCGGCTCCGGCATCATCATCGGTAAGACCGATACGGAGCTTCTGATGGTCACCAATAACCATGTAGTCAGCGGCGCGCAGGATTTGAGTGTGGGCTTTGTGGATGAGAGTGTGGCGGAGGCTGCTGTGAGGGGAACGGACGCGGATCATGATATTGCGGTGATTGCAGTGAAGTTAAGTGATTTATCCGAGGATACCCTTTCCGCTATCAAGGTTATTGAAATCGGCAGTTCCTCCAACCTGGAGGTGGGCGAGCAGGTGGTAGCCATCGGCAATGCGCTGGGCTATGGACAGTCGGTAACGACGGGCATCGTCAGTGCCCTGAACCGAGAGGTTACCATTGATAATACCGCCAACACCCTGATTCAGACGGATGCAGCCATCAACCCGGGCAACAGCGGCGGCGCACTTCTGAATATGTCCGGCCAGTTAGTTGGAATTAACTCTGCAAAGTATTCTGATACATCGGTAGAGGGTATGGGTTACGCCATTCCGGTGGACGACGTGGTGGATATCATTGAGAACCTGATGAACCGTCAGGTGAGAACCGAGAAGGCGGCTGAAGGAGAGAGGGGCTTCCTTGGCATCAGCGGCCAGGATGTGACCAGCGAGGTGTCACAGGCTTATGATATGCCGAAGGGCGTCTATATCACATCGGTGGAGACAGGCAGTGCTGCAGAGCAGGTCGGTCTGCAGAAGGGCGATATCATCACCAAATTCGACGGAACCAGCGTATCTGCTCTGGCTGATCTGAAAGAGCAGCTTGCTTACTATAAGACTGGGGAGCAGGTGGAAATTACCTATAGCACCCGGGAGAATGGGCAGTATGCTGAGAAAACTGCGACAGTGACGCTGGGACAGAGTAAATAAGCGGACGGACGAAAAACGGCGCCTCAGACGCCGTTTTTCTGTTACGAAGTATCCGTAAGGAGCTGCCGGTGGCAGGTCCTGTAGGTGTATTGAGAATTCGATAGTTTACGATGCTATAACTGTTCTTTTTCCAGATACTTCATGTAGCTCGCTACCATGAGCGCAATCTTGAAGGTCAGGGCGTCTTCGAAGACGCGGATATCCAGGCCGGTGGTTTTCTGGAGTTTTTCGAGACGGTATACCAGGGTGTTGCGATGGACGAAAAGCTGGCGGGCGGTCTCGGAGACGTTCAGGTTGTTTTCAAAGAATTTTTCGATGGTGGACAGGGTTTCTTCATCGAAGGTGTCCGGTGTATTCTCATGGAATACTTCCTGCATGAACATTTCGCACAGGGGCTGGGGAAGCTGATAGATCAGGCGGCCGATGCCCAGGGTGTGGTAGGCGTTTACCGTGGCTTCCGGGTAGAAAATTTTACCCACCTCCAGAGCCATTTTCGCTTCTTTGTAGGATTTGGACAGGTCGCGGATCTGACTGACCATGGTTCCGTAGGCGACGCGGATGCGGGAACTGTCTTCGTCGGTATTCAGCATACCGGCCAGCATTACGGCTATTTCATCCAGTGTGTCATAAGTGTCCTCTTCGCCGACGGATTTTACAACAACGATATTTTTCTGATCTACGGCAGTTATAATATCCTGGGACTTGGGTGCGAAGACGCTTCGCACAGCTTCCAGTGCCATGACGTCCTTTTCGTCGCGGGTCTCGATCAGATAAACTACACGCATGGCTTCGGTCTGGATGTGGAGCTTTTTGGCCTGGCTGTAGATATCTACCAGCAATAGGTTGTCCAGCAGCAGGTTCTGGATAAAGTTATTGCGATCGTAGCGTTCCTTATAGGCTACAATCAGGTTCTGAAGCTCACTGACTGCCACTTTGCCTATCATGTATGCGTCGTCGCCGCTGCCTTTTGCAAGCAGGATGTACGCGAGAATGCCTTCATCATATACTTTAAAGAAATGACATCCCTGAAGATTCTGCCCTTCTGCCGGAGACTGAGCGAAGCTCCGGGTCATTTCCAGGGTTATGCCTGATGCGTCGAAGGTGGATGCAACCTGGCTTCCGTCTGTCTCCAGTACGCAGAGATCAATTCTTGTTATACCGCGCAGCTCTTCCAGACTTGACTGTATCACCTGATGGGAAATCATATTAATACACCTCCATGGTTTCATTGGTTCGATTATAACATGCCTCTTTGATATCTGGAAAGATCTTTTTCGTCAAAATGACCAAAAACTGCCCGGAAAATAGCTAAATAAAATTTTTTGAAAAAATTTCATTTTAACGCTTGACATTACCTGAAAGTGATGGTACTATAATCTAGCGCGTTGCGCAAGACATTAAAAACGCTGCTGTGGCTCAGTCGGTAGAGCGTCGCATTGGTAGTGCGGAGGTCACGGGTCCGATTCCCGTCAGCAGCTTGTCGAAAAATTACGGAAAACCTTTAAGATGAAGGTTTTCCGTTTTTTTGTTTTTGAAAAGCGGTACGGTTTGGTACGCGACGGACGAAAAAAGAGAACTCCGGAATCACCAATGCGATTGGAAGTTCTCTTTTGTTTTCTGCTTTTATCAGGTCGTTTCTTTTTTCTTTTTGTCATGCTTCGGATCCGGCTTCGGCAGCTGATCTACCAGCCGTTCGATCACGGCCTTTTTCATATAGACGTCGAAGCTCAGCAGACAGATGAAGGAGAAGAGCTGCAGGAACTGCTTATCCTCGTCGGACGCGTCGGGAAAGGTCTGCTCGGAAACCTGATATTTCTGAACCAGATCCTTTTTGAGATCCTCAAGCTGTTCTTTTTCCAGGCAGAAGACCTCGTCATAGATGCGGTCCAGCTGAAACGCATGGTCTGTATGGAAGTACTTGTCCGTCAGCGGCGTCAGCAGATTCTGAATATCACTGATAGAGAGAATATTTTTAAAATAATAGATAAAAATCAGGAGCAGCATGTGCTCTTTGGAATATTTCTTCTTCTCGGGCGGGGGAAGCAGACGGTTCTTGGCGTAGTTGTTAATCATGGTCTTCGTCAGAATCTTGTCATCTTCATACCGTTTGGAGCTCTTTAACTGGCTGTCCATAAAGGTCGTCACCTGATCCATGTAAAGATCGATGCCCGGGATGTCTTCCGGATGGATATAGTCGATCCGATCCAGACTTTCCAGAATGCTCTCCAGGAGATTTTGACTGTCTATTGTCATAGGTATCACCTCGGAACCTATTATATAGTATTCAAAACTATATGACAAGAGGTAAATATTTAAAGTTTTTTTAAGATGCAGAAAAGGAATGACAGGAGACGAAAATTGTAATATAATAGAAACCACTAAGGGGCAGACAAACTTTTAGTTTCTGCAGAAGGAGGATAAAATGGCTAACATTTTAAAAAGATTTGGGGATATCATGTCAGCGAACATCAATGCGCTGCTGGACAAGGCAGAGGATCCGGAGAAAATGATCGATCAGTATCTGCGTGAGGTTGAAAGTGATCTGGGAAAAGTGAAGGCTGAGACAGCGGCTGTGATGGCGGCTGAGACCAAGGCCAAGAGAGAACTGGACGAGTGCGGCGCAGAAGTGGAGAAGATGCAGAAGTACGCGGAGAAAGCCCTTCTGGCAGGCAATGAGGGCGACGCGCGCCAGTTCCTGGAGAAAAAAGCGGATCTGACGAAGAAGCAGGAGAGCCTTCAGAAGTCCTATGAGGCAGCGGCAGCCAACGCGGTTCAGATGAAGGAGATGCATGATAAGCTGGTGAAGGATATGGAGACCCTGGAGTCCAAGCGCGATGCGATTAAGACCAAGGTGGCAGTAGCGAAGACCCAGGAGAAGCTGAACAGGATCGGTTCCAGCGTAGCGGGCGCAGGCGACGCCATCGCAGCATTTGAGAAGATGGAAGCCAAGGCGGACAAGATGCTGGATGAGGCCAACGCCATGTCTGAACTCAATAAGAAAGAGGGAAGCATCGACGATCTGACCAAGAAATATGACAGCACAGCATCCGATGTGGATGACGAGCTGGCAGCGCTGAAGGCAAAGATGGGATTATAAGCTGGGAACATCGATGGATAACAAAATTTACTACTGTGAAAACTGTGGCGGCGTTATGGAATTTGACGCCGCCTCTCAGAGTCTCAAATGCCCCAACTGCGGCACAGAGACAAAGATAAAAAATGATAAGAAAAAGATTGTAGAGCACAGTCTGACCCGTCACGCCATGCAGACTATCACAGCGTCGGAGAAAAAGAGCCAGACCATGATCTGTAAGGGCTGCGGCGCGAAAATTGAGGTGGCGGCCAACAGTACGGCTACCAGCTGTCCCTATTGCGGTTCCAAGTATGTGTTGGCCGACAAGCAGGAGGACGCCATCATTCCCGACGGCGTACTGCCCTTCCAGATAGACCGAAACCGGGTGGGCGAGCTGTTCCGAAAATGGCTGAAGGGCCGCTGGATGGCTCCGGGCGAGCTGAAGCACCTGTATCAGCAGGAGAAGCTTCAGGGCATCTATCTGCCCTACTGGACCTTTGATGCGAAGGCAGACGCCCGCTATACGGCTCAGGGCGGGCGCAGACGTACCGTGACACGGAAGGGGCCGGATGGCAAGACCGTGCAGGAGACGGTAGTGGATTGGTATCCCACTTCCGGCAGTATCCGGCACTTTTTTGACGACGTACTGATTCCGGCGTCAAAGAGCCTGAAAAGAAATCTGTTGGACCGGGTCGGAAGCTTCGGTCTGACGCAGGTGGCCTCGTATTCCCCGGAGTATTTCTCGGGTTACAACGCGGAGGTCTATACCGTGGATCTGGATGACGCCCACAGCGACGCCAGACAGTACATGGAGTTTAATCTGGAAGAAATGGCCCGGCAGGATGTGCTGCGCCGCTACGATGAAGTGCGGGGCGTGAGCGTGCGCGCCAGCTACAGCGACGAGACCTACAAGCATGTGATGCTTCCGGTTTACGCTACGGCATATACCTATAAGGGTAAGAAATATCACGTTCTGATCAACGGTCAGAGCGGCAGGGTAGAGGGCGATTATCCGAAGAGCCCGGCGAAAATCATAGCGATTATTCTGGGTATTCTGGCGGTGATATTCCTGATTTACCTGTTCAGCACCGGTAGTGACGACAGCTATTACGGCATGCGCGCAGTTCCGACTGAGAGCGTGCTTCTGACGGCGGACAGCCAGGCAGAGGGGCCGATAACCCTGCAGGAAGAAAATGAGGAGGCAGTGACATGGGATTATTTAGCGGACAGTTTGCCAATGTAGTAGAATGGCAGGAATTCCGGGATGATATGCTCTTCTGGAAATGGAGCAACAAGGAGATTAAGAAAGGAAGCCGGCTGATTATCCGTCCGGGCCAGGACGCGATTTTCCTCTACAACGGCAAGGTAGAGGGTATCTTCCGGGACGAGGGAAGCTACGACATTGAATCGGCGATCATTCCGTTCCTGTCTACCTTAAAGGGATTCAAGTTCGGTTTTAACAGCGGCCTGCGGGCGGAAGTGCTGTTTATCAATACCAAAGAGGTGCTGGTAAAATGGGGAACCAAGAGTCCGGTACTGATTCCGACACCGGGACTTCCGGGCGGTATGCCCATCCGGGCTTTCGGTACCTTCGCGTGCAAGGTATCCGATTACGACGCTCTGATTGAAAAGGTAGCGGGCATCAAGCAGCAGTATTCTGTGGAGGATGTGCGGGAGCGCATCATCGGTATGCTGGATCAGCTTCTGATGAAATGGATTTCAAAGGAAGGCAAAGATATGTTCAATCTTCAGGCCAACGCGGACGCCATTGGCCGTGGTATCCGGGAGGATTTGGACATGGAGATGAGTAAGATTGGTATCAGCATTGCCAGCTTCGCGATTTCCAGCTTCAACTATCCGGAGGAAGTCCAGAAGATGGCTGAGAAGGCGGCGGCCCAGAGCATGATTGGTGATGTGGGACGCTTCCAGCAGGTAGCCATGGGCGAGGCGATGGCTAAGGGTCAGGGCGGCGGAACCGCTTCCGATATGGCCGGTATGGCCATGGGAATGGCCATGGGCCAGCAGATGGCGTCTCAGATGGCACAGGCCATGAACGGCGGCGCACAGCAGACCGCGGTTCCGAATCAGGGCGCGGCAGCAGGCGGTACAGCTCCGAATTTCTGTCCCAACTGCGGTACGAAGACCAATGGAGCGAATTTCTGCCCCAATTGCGGACAGAAGCTGGTATAAAAGGGCGGAATGTAACGAGACAGGGAGATAAAGAGAGTTATGAGTAGTTATGATCTTTTGAACCCGGAACAAAAAGAAGCGGTGCTTCATACCGAAGGACCGCTTCTGATTTTGGCGGGAGCCGGTTCCGGCAAGACCCGTGTGCTGACGCACAGGGTGGCATATCTGATAGAGCAGGGTGTTGCGCCCTGGAATATTCTGGCTATTACCTTTACCAATAAGGCGGCAGGGGAGATGCGGGAACGCGTAGACAAGCTGGTGGGCCTTGGCAGCGACAGTATCTGGGTCAGTACCTTCCATTCCACCTGTGTGCGGATTTTGCGGCGCTATATCGATCGGCTAGGCTATGACACCTCATTTTCCATCTACGATACAGATGACCAGAAGTCGGTGATGAAGGAGGTCTGCAAAAAGCTGCAGATCGACACGAAGATCTATAAAGAAAGGATGCTTCTCGGCGCTATTTCCCATGCAAAGGATGAGCTGATGAATCCGGTGCAGATGCAGCTGGATGCGGGCAGCGACTGGAATCAGCAGAAGATCGCCGGGGTCTATGCGGAATACCAGGCTCAGCTTCATAAGAATAACGCGCTGGATTTCGACGATCTGATTATGAAGACTGTGGAGTTGTTCCAGAACTGTCCGGATGTGCTGGATTTTTATCAGGAGCGGTTCCGCTATATCATGGTGGACGAGTATCAGGATACCAATACAGCCCAGTTTAAGCTGGTAAGCCTGTTGGCGGCAAAGTATCAGAATCTCTGTGTGGTGGGTGACGACGATCAGTCTATTTACCGGTTTCGTGGCGCGAATATCATGAATATCCTGAACTTTGAGCAGGTATTTCCGGACGCGAAGGTCATCAAGCTGGAGCAGAACTACCGTTCCACCAGCAATATTCTGAACGCGGCCAACGAGGTCATTCACCATAACCAGGGTCGGAAGGACAAGCGGCTGTGGACGGATAATGACGCAGGTGTGCCGGTGCGCTTCCGGCAGTTCCAGAATGCCTTTGAGGAGGCGGAGCATGTCATTGGCAATATTACCAGCCATATCCAGAAGGAGGAGGCAGAGTATAAAGATCATGCGATCCTCTACCGCACCAACGCCCAGTCCCGCCTCTTTGAGGAAAAGCTGATTTACGCAAATATCCCCTATAAGATCATCGGCGGCGTCAATTTCTATGCCCGCAAGGAGATCAAGGATCTGCTGGCTTACTTAAAGACCGTGGACAATGGCCGTGACGAGGTGGCCGTGCGCCGCATCATCAACGTGCCCAAACGGGGCATCGGCGCGACAACTTTAAGCCGTGTGGGTGAATATGCCGTGGCCAACGATATGGGCTTTTATGAGGCCCTTCTGAACGCGGAGCAGATTCCGGGCATTGGCCGTGGCGCGTCCAAGGTGCTGCCTTTTACAGTGCTGATTCAGACCCTCAGGGCCAAGCAGGAGCATGCGAAGGTCAGTGAGCTTCTGGAGACTATTCTGGAGGAGACCGGTTACCGCAGAGAGCTGATCCTGGAGGGCACCGATGAGTCGGAGGCCCGTCTGGAGAATATCGACGAGCTCATGAGCAAGGTCAAGGATTATGATGAAAATGCGGAGAATCCGTCCCTCAGCGGCTTCCTGGAGGAAGTGGCTCTGGTGGCTGATATCGATAACCTGGAGGAGGAGAGCAATCATGTGGTGCTGATGACGCTTCACAGCGCCAAGGGTCTGGAGTTTCCCTATGTCTATATGGTCGGCATGGAGGAGGGACTGTTCCCCAGTTACATGTCCATTGTGGCCGATAATCCCCAGGAGGAGATAGAAGAGGAGCGTCGTCTCTGCTATGTGGGTATCACCCGCGCCAAGAAGGAGCTGACCATGACGGCGGCCAGACAGCGTATGCTGCGGGGGGAGGTCCAGTACAATATGATTTCCCGCTTCGTCAAGGAGATTCCGGACGAGTATCTGGAAAATAAGACCGAAAGCCCGGGACAGAGGGCAAAAGAGGCTAAGGAGCAGCGCATCAACCAGCGCAGACAGGCTATGCTGGAGGCCAGAAAAAGTCTTCGGACCAAGCCCATTCAGTCCAAAATGGTAGCGGCTACCAAGGCGTCCCATCTGGACTACAGCGTGGGAGACCGGGTGAAGCATATCCGTTTTGGCGAGGGTACGGTGCTTGAGATTATCGAAGGCGCCAAGGACTATGAGGTGCGCGTGAACTTCGATGTGGCGGGTGTGAAGAAGCTGTTCGCCTCCTTTGCCAAGCTTCAGAAGGTGTATTGACCTGAATCGCATTTTTTTGACGGAACCCATAGTATTTTAAAAGGGAATATGATATAATATCTAAAACAAGCGGCAGTCTGCGGAAAGGATGTAGGAACGATGAATAATAAGATGGAAGATTTTCTGACAGCAACCAAATTAAATGAACTGATTCACAAGAAAGAGATCGAGGAGAAGAACAAGAACACGGTTCTCTGGATTCTGGCAGTGATCGGAGCGGTAGCGGCAGTGGCAGGAATCGCCTATGCAGTATATCGTTTCTTTGCACCGTCCTATCTGGATGAGTTCGAAGATGACTTCGATGACGATGAGTTTGACGATGATTTCTTCGATGACGAGGAAGAATAAGAAAAAGAAACAGAAGTGAGCGAAGAGTGTCTCAGGACGGAACAGATGTTTTGAGACACTCTTTTTCGGTTCTCTGTTTTGGATTTTGTGACAGAAAGAGGAAGTTTATGAAAAAAGGTGAAATTTACGAGGGAATCGTCGAAAAGACGGAGTTTCCGAATAAAGGAATTGTGACAGTGGAAGATCGCCGCGTGGCGGTGAAAAATACATTACCGGGGCAGAAAATCAGATTTCGGCTTAAAAAGGTGCGAAAAGGTGTAGGCGAGGGACAGCTTCTTCAGATTCTGGAGCCTGCGGCCAATGAGATTACGCCTGTCTGTCCCCATTTTGCAAACTGCGGCGGATGTACCTGGCAGAATTTGTCCTACGAAGATCAGAGGCTCTTAAAAGAAGGGCAGCTTAAGGAACTTCTGGACGGCGCGATTACAGCCCCCTATGTATTTGAAGGCGTGAAGAGCAGCCCGAGACAGCTGGAGTACCGCAATAAGATGGAGTTCTCCTTCGGCGATGAGGAAAAGGACGGCCCGCTGGCTCTCGGTATGCACAAAAGAGGCAGCTTCTACGACATCGTAACGGCAGACAAGTGTCAGATTGTGGATGCGGATTTCCGGAAGATTCTCTGCTGTGTGCTGGAGCATTTTGAAAAGAAAAAGTTACCCTTCTATCACAGACTGCGCCACACCGGGTATCTGCGCCATCTGCTGGTGCGAAAAGCGGCGAATACCGGGGAGATTCTGGTGGATCTGATTACCACAACGCAGCATCTTCGTGAGGATGGCAGCGACTATAGCGCGTTGACGGCGGATCAGTCCTGGGCGGAGGAGCTGCGGGCGCTTCCGCTGGAGGGGGAGATTGTGGGCATTCTGCATACCCACAACGACAGTCTGGCAGATGTGGTGCAGAACGACCGGACCGAGCTTCTGTATGGACGGGATTATTTCTACGAGGAGCTTCTGGGACTGCGCTTCAAGATCTCGCCCTTCTCCTTTTTCCAGACCAACTCCCTGGGTGCGGAGCTGCTCTACGAGACCGCCCGGAGCTATATCGGAGAGACGGACGATCGTGTGATCTTCGACCTGTACAGCGGCACCGGCACCATCGCCCAGATGCTGGCTCCGGTGGCCAAAAAGGTAGTGGGCGTGGAAATCGTGGAGGAGGCTGTGGAAGCCGCCAAAGTGAATGCCCGGCTGAACGGCCTGTCCAACTGTTCCTTTATCGCCGGCGATGTGCTGAAGGTTATCGATGAGCTGACAGATAAGCCGGATCTCATTGTGCTGGATCCGCCCCGGGACGGAATTCACCCCAAGGCGCTGCAGAAGATCATTGATTTCGGCGTAAACCGGATTGTCTATATCAGCTGTAAACCGACCAGTTTGGTGAGGGATTTGGAGATGCTGCAGGGGAGAGGCTATCAGGTGGAGAAATGCGTGGGAGTGGATATGTTCCCGTTTACGGGGAATGTTGAGACGGTTGTCTTGCTTTCCAAGGGCGAAGTCGACTCGAAAAAGATTCGGGTTGAGTTCTCTTTGGAAGATATGGATATGTCCGAATTTCAGGATGGGGCAACCTATCCGCAGATCAAGGAGTATGTGTTGGAGCATACCGGGTTAAAGGTGTCCAACCTCTATATCTCACAGATTAAACGAAAATGTGGGATTGGGGTTGGTAAGAACTATAATCTGCCGAAGTCCGAGGATTCCAGACAGCCCCAGTGTCCGCCGGAAAAAGAGAAAGCAATCCGAGAAGCATTCAAATATTTTGGGATGATCTAACATCCCGCAAAATGGAGGTTTCTTATGGATAGATTGATTTCTTGTGAGTTTAACATGGATACCGCTTGTGTGGAACTGAAATTTTTAGATGGCAGCATGATTGCCATTGATACCATCGCCGTGGAGAATGAGGTTGCTGACAATATGTATCAACGGTCAGAACTGGATTATCTAATCTACAATGATCCGGTTGGATATGCAGACTTGATCTTGAACGGTGATCCCGAAATTTATCTAAAAACTGTAACTGAATGTAAACCCTTAGATTAAAACTCAGCCCTCTGCCTTTTCCTTGGCAGAGGGCCGTTTTTTGCTTAACAGTTATTGAGCATCCCTTAATTGCTCTACAACACTGCATTTCGCTGCGTTGTCATACATCATGCAAGGAATCAGCCACCCCAGCAGAAGAAATACCGGAATTGTCAGCAGGACAGGCAGAATGGTGAATCGATACTCAAAGAACCAGAACATACTGCCCAGCATTTTTCCCGCAAGAGGTCCCACCGCCAGCGACAGAATAAAGGCCGCCGCTACAGAAGACATTGCGTAAAACAACCCCTCGTAGATCAGCATGGTTTTGAGCTGCCGGTTTGTCATTCCTACAGCCTGAAGCACAGCAAATTCACGGCGGCGGGAAAGAATACCGGTCATCATGGCGTTGAAGAAATTTAAGAGTCCCACCAGCCCAATGATAGCACAGAGGATACCACCTATCAGAAGGAACATCTGCCGGAACTGAGCAAATTCAGAGCGAGCCGTGGCCTTGCTTTCATACATCAAGGGCGAAAACTCACCGGCAGTGAGCTTCGATAGATATTGCTCTGCTTCGGCCTCGTCAACTTCGTCCGCTGTGTCGAACAGGTAGAGCAGCGGAATGGCCGCACCACCGCTGTCCCGCTGTGCGGTATCCACAGACAAAACTGTCTCATATCCAATACCACCATAACGATAACTCATGGAATACGGAAGCTCTACCAAGGCGCAGACCGTGTACGCTACATCTCTGGCTCCATACAGTTTTTCCTGAAGGTACTCCTCCGGTGTATCTTCGGTGCAGAGTTCCCCGGTGCGGCTGTCGATATATTTCACATCGTCCGCATAGGTAGCGGTGATCGTGTCTCCCACCTTGGGGTAGTATTCAAGATTGGGCAGATTACCGTAGTCATCTAAGGAAACCGCAATGGCAATGGCGTTATTGTCCGGCTCCAGCATGGGAGAAATATCTCCGTCGAACACTTGCAGCTTGTCAAACAGACTGTTATCCAGAGCCTCGATTCTGGTCTTTCCCATCACCATATTGCCCCGGTGCTCCAGACGGCTCATATGGCTGTCCAACTGCTCGGCGCTTTCGAACCATGCATAGTCCTGCCGCAGAGCATCCTCCGTCATCCACAGATATGCGGGTTTTCGCACAGCATATCCCGTGCCGGAAAGACTGGCCTTTGTGTTTGCTGCGATCTCTCCGATCTGTTCTGGCGTGATGAATTCATCTGCTGAGTTGTAACGGAAATAGTCGGGCGTGCTGACGATAAAATCGGCGCAGGTCTTGGCGGATACATACTTCTCCATGCTGAAGCCGCCCACAAAGGTACACAGTGCATTGAACAGTGTCACCGACAGTGCCAGAGACACCACCACCAGTACCGTCTTTTTCTTGTTTCGTCCCAAATTGGCAAAGGCCATCTGATGGAGCTTCGCTCCCCGGGTGCTGCGCTGTTTTTTCTTGGTCTGCATTGCATCCGTATATTTGGTAGCCTCCACCGGAGAGACCTTAGCTGCCATTTTTCCGGGCTTGGAACAGGACAAAAGCACCGTCAACAAGGCGAACAGCATAGAACCAAGGAAGATCACAGGCGATGTGCTGATGGTGGTGATGCCTGCATCCAACTGGGTGGAGCGCAAGACAACAGGCACCAGAACAGCGCCGATGCCGTAGCCCAGCAGCAGCCCTGCCGGAATGCCGATCAGACAAAGCAGAAGTGCCTGCTGGCGAATGATACGTTTGAGCTGCCGGGGCGTTGTGCCAATGGTTTTCAGAAGTCCGTAAAACCGGATATCCCCTACAACAGAGATCTGAAAAATGTTATAGATGATAAGATACCCCGTGAAAATCACCAGCAGCAAAAAAGCTGCTATGGCGATCACAAGTTCCGGATCAAGCTTCGACTCCAGCTGGGATGAGGTATATCCCCAGTTGACGCCGATCCGGACGCTGTTGGGATCGGTATAGCTGTCCCATGTGTAGCCAAGATCGGTATCCACCTGCTCCATCTGCCCTTGAATGTTTGTGCCGGAGGCCAGCATGACATTCAAATCGGTGCGGAAAGGCTGTAAACCTGTTTTCACTGCCTGCGCTTCGATGTCATCTGCGTAATCACGGCTGATGTTGATGTAATGAACAGGCATTAGTTCATCATAGTCCCAATAGCCCACCAGCGTAAAGGTATCTGTTACAGTAAAGGCGGTTTGATCCTTGTCCGTAATGGAATAGGAAACCGTGACCTCGGCGCCCAGCTCCGGCGTTACGCCAAGCAGCTGCAACGCTGCCGTATCCATGGCTACCTCTTTGCCGCTTTCGGGCATCCGTCCGGTAGTAGGGGTGGCATAGCTCCATTTAGTGCAGTTGGCATCCATGTAGCTGATCTCTGCCGGTATTTTGGCAAAGACCCCCTCCGCAGTGATACCGATTACCTTCCGTACCCCCGCAGCCTTCACCTTTGGGTGGGCAGCGATGCGTTCCGCCTGCTCGGGGGAAACATCCTTAAAGGTGCCATGCGCATAGCCGCCTACCTGCCGAAACTGGTAGGTTTCATAGCTGGCGTTCAACGACAAGGCAATGGTGAACATGGACGTAAATAGCAGCGTTGTCAGCGCAATGGCAAAAATAGCGATCAGATTGCGGCGACGGTTCGCATAAAGAGATTTTAAGCTGAGCTTTCGAATACATTTTCTGTTTTTGACATTCATCGTAGCCACCTCCCGTTAGTTCTGGGAGACGATCCGACCATCTTCGATACGGATAATGCGGTCTGCCATCTGCGCAATTTCTTCGTTGTGAGTGATCATTACGATTGTCTGGGCGAACTTTTGACTGGTGACTTTCAAAAGGCTCAATACATCCTGGCTGGTTTTGGAATCCAGATTGCCGGTGGGTTCATCTGCCAGAATGATAGCGGGTGCTGCCGCCAGCGCACGGGCGATTGCCACACGCTGCTGCTGACCGCCGGAGAGCTGATTGGGCAGCGCATCCAGACGATCATCCAGCCCAAGTGTCTGTACAATCTGCTGTACGAAATCCTTATTGACCTTGCCACCGTCCAGCTCAATGGGTAGAACGATATTTTCATACACATTCAGCACCGGAACAAGATTATATGCTTGGAACACAAAGCCGATTTTCCTGCGGCGGAAGATGGTCAGCGCTTCCTCCTTCAGGGAGAAAATATCCTGTCCGTCCACCATGACCGTGCCACTTGTAGGGCGATCCAGCCCGCCCAGCATGTGCAGCAGCGTGGATTTGCCGGAGCCGGATGTGCCGACAATTGCAACAAATTCGCCCTTCTTTACACTTAAATCAACTCCATCCAACGCATGAACTGCGTTATTGCCGGAGCCATAAATCTTTTTCAGGTTTTTTGCCTGTAAAACTTCCATAAATGAGTACCTCCATGAAAAAATCTGTATGTATGAAAGGAAATGATCCTTTGATACATACAGATTATCGCATAGGAATCTTTCCACATTCTTTCCGGCGGAAAATGAAATCTAACAGTTTTGATAGAATTGTTGTTATTTCGGCAGAAATATGGAAAATGTACTTCCTTTTCCCGGAACGGAAGCAATCTTGATATAACCTCCCTCGCCGGATATGATCTGTCGGGCAAGGTATAAGCCGATGCCGACCCCTTCCTGCTCCTGAACCGCCTTTGAGCGGTAAAAGCGAGCAAATATCTTCGCTTGCTCAGTTTCCGGTATGCCTGAACCGGTATCCGATATATCGACCCTTGCAAACATTTCATAGCTTACGGCAGAAATAGTAATGGTGCCATGCTCCGTATATTTGATGGCATTGTCTACGATATTCGCCAGCGCTTCCGCTGTCCATTTGAAGTCGAATACGGCAAAAGCATCGGTATCTTGCAGTCGCAAAGACAATCCTTTTTCAGAAGCCTTGGCGGCATATTGTTCTACTACGCTTTCAAGCAGCGGCTGCAGCGCTGCTTGCTGAGGGGAGAGTGAAATGATCCCGTTTTCCAGTCTGGAAAGCTTTACGAGAGAATCGATCAGAAATCGCAGCTTTTCCGATTGTTTGTACAGCGCCTCCACATTTGCCTTCGCCGATGCAGGCAGAGTTTCCTCCATCAAAAGCTCGCTGTATAACAGCAGATTTGCAATCGGCGTTTTCGTCTGGTGGGAGATGTCCGCAATCAAGGTTTTGATTTTGTCTTTTTCCTGCGCTATATTTTGAGAAGATGCTTCTGCTGCGGAAAGATAGTGCGCAAACTTCGTTTCCAATGCAGACAGCTGGCTTTCATCAAAATTGGTTTCAGAAAAGGAGCCGGTCATGGCAGCGTCCAGCATCTTTTCGATTTCTTCCATCGTTTTTCTGGTCTTTCTCCGCTCCCATAACACAACAGCTGCCGCCGCCAGAAAACACAGCAGTATGATCACAATGCCGGTTTTATTCATCTTTTGTCACCCAGCTATAACCGATTCCGTAGATGGTTTTAATGTATTTCTGTGCGCCAAGCTTATCCCTCAGACGCTTGATCGTAACAGACAAAGCATTTTCATCCACATATTCTGCGCCATCTGTCCAGATCCGGTCGACAAGGTCTCCACGGGTCATGGTTCGGCCTCGGTTTTCAACAAGCAGACGCAGTAATTTTTGTTCTGTTTTGCTCAATTCCACTTTTGAATCTCCCACATAAAAGGTCATAGCCTCAAAGTCAAAGTGAAATAGATCCATATGGAACGGCGCATTTTTATGGCTTGACGCTTGCTTTCGCAGTTGGGTATTCACCCTTGCCCGCAAAACCGAAAGAGAAAAGGGCTTGGTAATATAATCATCAGCGCCCCTCTCCAGTCCGTCTACGATGTCCAGATCGGTGTCGTTGGCAGTCAGCAGAATAACAGGAACTCCGGGCATGTTTTCCTTGACCTCCCGGAGCAGCTCAAGCCCACTGCCATCCGGCAGATTGATATCCAACAGGATCAGGGATACACCGCCGCAAAGCAGCTGTTCCTTCGCCGCTTTTAGGTCTTGGCAGGAAATGATCTGCCGAGCATCTGCTTTCAGCGCTTTGCATAAGCCTTGATTCAAACCGATATCATCTTCAACAATCAGTAATTGCTCCATATATCTCACTCCCTCGTTATTCAAATACCAACATCGTTTCCTTGGGCAATTTTTCGTTCTCACAGTTCAGAAGATAGGCTATGGCCTTGTTCGCAAAGCGGTTGGTTTTTATCGTATCCCAATCGGCAAGGCGAATGATCTCTGCCGTACCATTCTCAAAATCAAATGAAATCTCGCCCCATTCGCCGTCGCAGTCTGCTTGGTATTCGTAGATTGCGGCGGCGCTTTTCTTTTTGCGCTTGGTTTTGGATTTCTGTTTCAGCCGGACAGCATGGAGCGCACCTTCGGCAACCAGCAGTTCTGTCAGTTTGTCCGCCGCTTTCCGGTAGGCTCGCTCTGCACCGCTGGCAGTGCTGCCCTCAAACATAACCGCCAATTCTTCAAAAGTGGGGCGGTTCTTCCATGAGCCAACTCGCCCGCAGGTCATACAGATTGCTAACCGTTTTTCAAGTAAGGTCTGTTCCCGGTAATTCAGCTTCTCAAATGCCCGTTGAACCTTTTCAGCCTGTATGCCGTTCCAGAGGATATCGGTATAGTTCCAACTATCGTCAATGGCGACATCTTCGCCAGTTTCCTCGCCATCCTCGTTTGTGACATAGAACGGCTGCTGGTTGCGGATTCCACGGACAACTTTCAGATATTCTTCCGCAAGGGCAAGGTCGCAGTTGTATTTCTTTGCAAATTCACTGACTGCATCCTTGGTGTTATGGTACAGCCAAGCCATTGACCGCACCATTTTGTAATTGGTCAGAGAGGACACCGACCATTTTTCTTCGCCCATGCGAAAACGGAGCATAGCATCCCGGATGAACGGGAAAATGTATGTAGCATACTCTGCACCCTTGGCAAGGTCATAGTCCATCAGCTTTTGGAGCATTTGCTCCCGGCAGGAGAGCTTTATATCTATAAATCGGTCTGTGTCATACAGATCGCCGCCATCCACACCGAGAAAGTCTTTGATGCGCTTGTTAAGCTGCGGCTCGTAGTGGTGTAGGAAGAATGAGAAATATATCAAATTCTTTTCCTGCAAGGCAGACAGGATATATTCGTTCAGATTGCCCACCGCTGGAGGCTCCGGTTCCAGTTGAAAGATGCGCTCTGCCGCATAAGGAATGATGCCGTCACCGTGCGGATTGACAGCGTGTTTTGGTATGTATCCGGTCATGTCCCATGAAAAATCACTCAGCATAGCGCACCTCCCTTCTCATTTCTATAAGAATCCCTTAAGACATTCTTTCATAAAAAGCATGAAGTATTTCTGCCAATTCCTGCGGTGATTCAATATTAACTTCATGTCCGGCACCAATAACCGTTTTTAATTCCACGTTCTTAAGCAATTCTGCCAATTCAATAGAAGCATTTTTATTCGCAGTATCTTTCTCGCCATATAACAATAGTGTAGGGCATGATATTTTGTGCAGAGAGTTGTTAAAGTCCAACTCCATCATGGTTTCGCATAGAAGTAAGAAATCAGCTTTTCTAAATCCCATTTGTTGAAACATGGATTTAGGCATAAATCTAAAGAGAAGATTTTGAAATTTCAGAAGCTTCTTGGGCATTTTATATTGTGTGGCGATAAGCACCAAGGAGCGAACTTTTTTCGGATATTGTATAGCATAGTTCAGAGCTAATACGCCCCCAAGCGATAAACCGCACAAATCAATAGGCTCATCATATTGATTGCAGTAATCTGAAAATGCAGCATATAGATTATCATAGGTCACTTCTTTGCTATGAACTAAATCAGGAAGATTCGGACACAAGCTGTAATCAGTAGTTTGCAAAATATCTATTGTTTTTGTCCAACTGTCAGATGTTTGTCCTAATCCATGCACATATATTTGTTTCATATTGTTCCCCCACTAAATATGTATCTTAGCTTCTGCAAGCAAAGCAGCCTGTTCCATTTCTTTTTCATAAGCTCCTTTGGCATAAGCAACATCACTTTTTGCCCGGAGTTCTTTATCTTTTGCCAGTTTCTTCATGACCTCCGCAAGGTCAGCGTCCAGAGTACCACGCTTTACATAGCGATTTATGGTGTTCAGCCTCTTTTCATATATCTGGATAATCGGATGATCGTCTGCAAGCTCTCGCTGTTCTCTGCCTTTTAGATTGCCGATCTGCCGGCAAGTGCGGTGCAGCTTGTCCCCCGGTGCATAGCCGCCGCAGTATTTGGTGTGCCTTGCGTTGGTGGTGAGGAACCACTTGCCGCAGATTTTGCATTTTTTCGGGGCATGACCAACACATAAGCCCTCAAAAAGATCAGACCGGAACATCCCTACAAAGGATACATAGTGCATCCGCTTGACCAGCTTCGCAACTTTTTCGCCGGGACGGATGACGGATACATACTGAACGGAATTGTTCAGGGTAGACATCCAGGCATTGCCTTCCGTGATGGAAAACTCCGGCGGGAAATAGCTGCCGAACATTTTTGCAAAACCCTCTGCGGTGCGGTCTGCTTCGTTGCCGTCTGTTTTTTCTGCAAAATCAAGCATGGCCGTTTGGTATTCCCCAAGGGAGTATGCCAGATGCCCGAAAACTGCGGTATAGCGTTGGAGCATCATCGCATCGGTAAAGTTCTGGATTTCTTCAAATTGCAAAGAATTGGTTGCGGCTTTTATGGCAAACTCCACATATTTCAGCGCATTGTCCACAGTAAAGACTTTTTCAATCCGTTCTCTGTGCTTTGAGATATTCATATAGGAGAACGGCGGTGTTTGACTGAGAATATCGAGCATCGTCAGAGCAGCTTCCTTTGCAATAGGACAGAGTGCAGAAGCATCCTGTCCGGCGTTTAATATTCCAAGCAGCAGATTGATTTTCTCGCATTGCTCGTTTATTTTTGCAATGGTATTCACAGGAACATTCAGTGCATCACAGGCAAGCGTACCGACAGGAAATGTTTTGCTCTCATATATGACCGTATCCTGCCAGAAATCCAATGTCATCAATTCTTGATTCATGCTTGCCCTCCTGTCCTGTTTTTTCATTTTTCTAATTATATCATGTAAATGTGAAGAAATCTACGTCCTCAGATAAGTTGTCCTGTTTTTTGAAACAGGATTGTCCTGTCATTAGCCTGTTTTTTGAAAAATCCGTCATAACCATAATAGAAGGAGCGAAGCACCTGCCAATCACGGCGGGTGCTTCGTGCTTTCCAGAATATTATGAACGGAGGGTTTTCTATGACAATCTATGAAACCATCAAGGCGGCAATCAGCGTCAAGCAAGCCGCCGAACACTACGGGCTGAAAGTGAGCCACAACGGCATGGCTTGCTGCCCGTTCCACAACGACAGGCATCCGAGCTTGAAGCTGAATGAGGACTATTTTTTCTGCTTCGGCTGCGGAGCCAAAGGGGATGTGATCGACCTTGTGGCAAGGCTGTTCAATCTGAGCAGTTATGAAGCAGCACAAAAGCTGGCTTTGGACTTCGGGCTTGACCCGAAACCGCCCACTGCCGCAGCTATGATCAAGCCGAAGCGTCCCTATATCCGTCAGTTCCGGGAGGATGAAATGCTGTGCTTCCGGGTGCTGACGGATTATTTGCATCTGTTGGAAGATTGGAAAGTGCGCTATGCTCCCAAGACACCGGAAGATGCTCTGGATGACCGTTTTGTGGAAGCCTGCCAGATGCACTGCCATATCGAATATATGGCAGATGTGCTGACGGTGGGTGATCTGGAAGAACGGGTGGCATTGGTGGACAAGCTGATGCAGGACGGCAAAATTGCTTTTCTGCAAGAGTATACCGCACGAAAGAAAAAGGAGGTGGCGCACCATGGCGAAGAACCGGAAAACGCCTGATATGAACTTGCCCATGTGGTTTGACGGGCAGAACATCAACGAAGCTCTGTTTTGTGAAGAATTTCTGCAAGAGCGCAGGATCATCTTCGCAAACGGAGCTTTTTTCACGCCCGATGGTCGAGTGACGGACGATCTTCCTCTGCGTGGGGAGATTTACGACAAGCTGAAATTCTGTGCCGTAAACAATATCCCCCGGAAGATCACCAACATTCTGGAAGTGCTGAAACTGGAAGCGCAAGTGCCGGACTTTCCACCGGAGCAGGATCGGATTCATTTGTCCAACGGTACGCTGCTATTGAACGGCACATTTACCGAGGGCAGACCGGCTATCGTGCGGAGCCGTTTGCCGGTTGCTTACAATCCCGATGCTACTGCGCCGGTGATCTGGCTGAACTTTCTGGATGGGTTGCTTTACGCCGAGGACATTCCAACTTTGCAGGAGTTTATCGGCTATTGCCTGATTCCCTCCAACAAGGGGCAGCGCATGATGGTGATTAAAGGCAACGGCGGCGAGGGTAAATCTCAAATCGGTGCGGTACTGTCTACCATCTTCGGCACGAATATGAAAGACGGCAGCATCGGCAAGATTTCTGAAAACCGCTTCGCCCGTGCCGATTTGGAACACATTCTCCTGTGCGTGGATGATGATATGCGGATGGAAGCTCTGCGCCAGACCAACTATGTAAAATCCATTGTCACCGCACAGGGCAAGATGGATTTGGAACGCAAAGGCAAGCAGAGTTATCAGGGTTGGATGTTCGCCCGATTGCTGGCATTCAGCAACGGTGATCTGCAAGCCTTGTATGACCGCAGTGACGGATTTTATCGCAGACAGCTTGTGCTGACCACCAAGGAAAAGCCAGTGGACAGAGCTGACGATCCCGACCTTGCGGAGAAGATGAAAGCTGAAGCCGAGGGTATCTTCCTGTGGGCATTTGAAGGCTTACAGCGGCTTGTTGCCAACAACTTTAAGTTTACGGAGAGTGAGCGTATCCGGGAAAACCGGGAAGCGGTCAAGCGTGACAACAACAATATCTTTGATTTCATGGATTCCGAGGGATACATCCAGCGTAAAGCGGATGCGTCCATCAGTTCCAAGGATTTCTATGAAATCTACCGGATGTGGTGCGAAGAAAATTCCCTTGCACCGCTGAAAGCCCGCAGCTTCAGCGACGCCATGATTGCCAATGCCAAGAAATTTAATCTGGAACATTGCAACAATATCACCAACTCTGCCGGACGGCGGGTTTGGGAATTCATGGGAGTGGAAGCCATTGCACGACCTCATATAAATGGGTTTTACGGAGATTCGCCGTGTACGTACGTACCGGAGAACATTCCGGAGGAATGGCGGCAGGTCGAGTAAATCCCATTGGCTGGTACGTATGTACGCAGCAAAAGAGCGTGAAACGCTTGTGATAGAAACAGCTCATTTCCTTTATTTGGGCTGTTTCTATTGCAGTGAAAGATTTGATTTTCACTGCCGCCGGGATGGGTGGTGTTTCGCAAAACAGCAGCTATCCGGGCTGAACAACAGAAAACGATGCAGACAGTTTTCGGGCAGTTCAGCAGAGGTCACCGCAGTGACCGCATTCCCCCTCGGGAGAGCCCTCGGAGAGCCCACGGCACTTTGCAGCCAGTATGGATGAAAGTGTCATAGTGGGTTATTACACTTTGAAAAAGTGCCTCTCCGTAGTTCTCCGCTGTCTGCAAATCTCAAAGAAAGGACAAAAATTCTATGGCAAGAAATGATGGAATAGACCGTACCGTAGCCAGAAATCAGGACTTGGAAACCCCGGCAGATGTGGCTAAGGTACAGGAACACAATGAGCGTGAAAAGGACAGCTACAGCAATCAGGACATCGTGCCGGAACGCACTTCTCTGAACGTTCATTTCAAAGCACCCACGGACGATTATGTAAAAACGTTTGAGCAGATGGAACAGGACGGCGTAATTTCCACCAGAGGTCTGAAACCGGATGCCGTCAAATACGGCGAGTTAGTATTTGATGTGAACTCTGCTTATTTCTACAATCATGGCGGCTATGAATTTGCAAAACAGTTTTATGCTGATGCTTACAAAGCCGCCGTGGAGATTGTAGGCGGTGAGCAGTATATCCTCTCCGCTGTGATGCACGCCGATGAGCGCAACCGGGCAATGTCCGAAGCTCTGGGCGAGGATGTGTACCACTATCATCTTCATGTGGTTTATATCCCGGTGGTGGAAAAGCAGATCCTTTGGTCGAAGCGATGCAAGGATGAAGCCCTCCGGGGAACCGTTAAGGAGGTCATCACACAGGTCAGCCGCAGTAAGAAATGGGAGTCTAAGCCGGTGCTTGACGAGGACGGTAATCCAATGTTGAACGCAAGAGGAAAAAAGATTTTGAGGTCATCCTACAGTGTGTTGCAGGATGACTTTTTTCATTTCATGCGAGTTGCCGGATATACCGATCTGGAGCGTGGAGAGCGTGGCAGTACCGAGGAACATCTGACTGTGACCCAGTTCAAGGTGCAGGCAGAACAGCAGCGGCTGGAAACTGTGGCCGGACAGGTGGCACAGGCGGAGCAGAGTTTGGAGAATGCCAAAGCTGCCACGGAGAAACAGAAAAGGAAACTGGAAGCGCTGCAAAAGGAAACCAAGACGGCAAAGACTCTTGCACTGACGGTGCAGGATATTGAAGCGATGGGCAAGAAGGCCACATTCGGAAACAATATCACTCTGACACCGGATGAATGCCGCACACTCAAAGATTATGCTGTCAGTAGCTTTGCGGAAAAGGCAGAGAAGATCAAGTACAAGCAGAAATTCGAGCAAGCGGAGAAAAGTGCAAAAACATGGAAGCAGCGGTACGATGCGCTGCATGAACAATATCAAGAGCTGAAAAAGAAAGCCCAGCCCTTCTTGGATGCACTGGAAATCGCATCCGAAAGGGTTCGGGCTTTTCTTGATGTTGTCCTCAGCAAAGGAAAAGAAACGCAGGAGCACGAACACACTGCACGGAAGCGTGGACAGGATATGGAACTTTGATGGAGGAATCGCCTATTGAAGAAATATTATGAGGAAGCGAAATATAATGCGGCATTTGACCGCTGTGTGGATGTTATGAGCCAGATGCTCCAGAAATATGGACATCAGGTTTTGGATAAATTGGAACAGGACGCTCCGCAGGAAGTGGAGTATTCCGAGGAAAGTAATCAAGCGCAGCTTCTGACGGATAAGGCTGCGTAAAATTTGCAATTTACACGTTGCGTATTCACTATGGCTATGCTATAATGATTACGCAACGTGTATTTTTTGCTTTTGTGGAGAAAAGACGGATGGATTGTAAAAACAGAATTATAAAGTTGCGGGAAAGCACAGGACTGAATCGGAAAGATTTTTGCAAGCTCGTCCATATTCCTTACCGGACTATGACTGAATGGGAATTGGACAACCGCCATGCACCGGATTATGTGCTGTGGCTTTTGGAGTATTATATCCGCAACGAGGGACTTATGGTAAAAGGAAGGAATGAGGGAGGTGGAGATTCTGAAAAAGAAACAACTTAAATGCTATCTTTATACAAGAGTGTCCACCTCGATGCAGGTTGACGGATACAGCTTGGATGCCCAGCGTGACAAGCTGCGGAAGTATGCGGCATACGAGGATATGATCGTTGCCGGGGAGTATTCTGACGAGGGCTTTTCTGGAAAGAACATTCAAGGGCGGCAGGAGTTTCAACGGATGCTGAATGACATCCAGGACGGCAAAGATGATGTTTCTTATGTGTTGGTCTTTAAGCTGTCCCGATTTGGCAGAAATGCAGCGGACGTTCTGAACTCTTTGCAACTCATGCAGGATTTCGGTGTCAATCTGATCTGCGTGGAGGATGGCATTGACAGCTCCAAGGATGCAGGAAAGCTGATGATCTCTGTGCTGTCTGCGGTGGCAGAAATCGAGCGAGAGAATATCCGCACACAAACAATGGCAGGACGGGAACAAAAGGCTCGTGAGGGCAAATGGAACGGCGGATTTGCACCTTATGGATATAAACTGGATAATGGTGAACTTGTTATTGCCGAAGATGAAGCAGAAGTTATCCGAGTAATCTATGATCGTTATATTCATACAAACGAGGGTGTTGCAGGAGTTGCAAAATATCTGAACCGCAATGGTTATACTAAGAAACTAAGACAGAATAATACCATTCCGGGATTTTCAAGAGATTTTGTGAAAAATGTATTGTACAATCCTGTTTATATGGGAAAGATTGCTTACGGCAGACGAAGAACAGAAAAGAAACAGGGTACAAGAAACGAGATGCACGTGGTTGAGCAGTCGGAGTTCCCGGTTTATGAAGGACAGCACGAAGCTATCATTTCCGAAGAAGATTGGTATCTGGCACAGGAAAAGCGCAAGGTCAATTCCTTTAAGCGGGAAAAGGTCAATAATCCAGACCACGCCCACATCCTGTCCGGTATCTTGAAATGCCCATGCTGCGGCAAGAGTATGTACGGCAATATCGCCAAGGCGCACAGTAAGGATAAGAAAACCCGGTATTATTACTACTGCAAAAATACGGTTACACCTACCGGGCATGAGTGCAGCTTCCGTCTGAATATTGAGCAGACGGAAATCAACAAATTTGTGGCGAAGGTTATCTCCGCTATGGTCAATAATCCACGGTTTGTAGAAGCGATTCAGGCGAAAATCGGAACAGCAGTTGATACAGAAGATATGGAAAAGCAGATTGCTGTCCTACAAGGGCGGCTAAAGCAAGCCTTTGGAACGAAAAGCCGCTTGGAGCGTCAGATGGATACCTTGGACCTCAATGATGCCCACTATGACAGAAAGATTTTGGACTTGCAGCGCCGCTATGATGAGCAGTATGATATCATAGAGGAAATTGAAGTTCAGATTGCCGAACTGCAAGGACAGATACGCAGCATCCAGCAGGAGAAAATCTCTGGCGATAACATTTATCGGCTCTTACTGGCATTTGATGAAGTCTACCATTCCGCAACAGAAGCGGAGCAGAAAGAGTTTATGAAAGCCTTTATTGAGCGAATTGAGATGTTCCCGGAAAAGAGAAAAGACGGTAGTTGGATAAAGAAGATCGTATTCAATTTTCCTGTGCCTGTTGATGGTGAGGAAGTGAAAGAACTTCCCTTGGAAACTGAAACAACTGTTGAGACGGTAGTACTGCTTTCCCACAAAAAACCAGACAGACATATCAACGTAAAAGTTGAGTTTGGCGAGGGTGAGGGAAAAGTTCCGCTTGATAATATTGCTAAAAGAGCGGAAAGCTACAAGCCCAAAGAGCGAGTGACCTACAAAATGATAAAGGAGTACATAGAAGCTAAATACGGCTTCAAAGTACATACCGCATATATCGCAGAGGTAAAGAGAGATTTAGGCTTGCCAATGTATGATGCTCCTAATGCGGTAGAAGAATTGAAACAGCCGAGGAAACATCCGACAGCGGAGAAAGTGGAAGCGATAAAGGATGCATTGAAGTATTTTGAAGTGATTTAATAATGATGAGCGTATCATTAAAAATAGTGGTACGCTTATTTTTTTACCTATTTGTCTTTTCGCTGACCAATATTTTATCTGGTTAAAAAAGCGGAGGGCAGATTTTATACTAAATTGCCTGATTGATATAATTAAAAGCGTTCACTTTGCTATTGTTGACTGAAAGAGAAAAATCAAATATAATATAGTAAAGTGCCCAATCGTTAGTCTGATTAAGGGCGATTAAATAGAGGTGAAGATATGCTTCAGAATAAAGATATTGAGACACTGAGAATGTTGTTTAGCAGTCATAATTATGTTATGACTACTGCTGAACTTACAGCTTCAAAGTTATACTATGCAGATATAAAACAACTTTTAGACGAAGGATTGATTGAAAGAGTCAGGCGAGGTTACTATCACTGGACTCAAGATTATGGAGAAAGCGAAGTTGTCATTATCAATCGATTGTTTCCCGATGCAGTGCTTTGTATGGAGACTGCTCTATTCTATTATAGATACAGTGACAGAAATCCTGCTGAATGGAACTTTGCAATAGATAAAAATGTCTCTAAGCGGCGTACAAAAATCGATTATCCGTTTATAAAGGCATATCGTGTAGAGTCAGAGTTGGTTACGCTAGGCGAAACCGAAGGTGAAATTGATTTCCACAAAGTCCGCATTTATGACCGTGACCGTACTATTTGCGATGTGCTGCGAAATATGAACAAGATGGATAAGGAGGTTTTTAATAAAGCAGTACAGGGCTATGTTAAAGACCCGAAAAAGAATATACCGAATCTTATAGAATATGCAAAAGTTTTGCGTGTTCAAACGCGTGTAAAAGAATTGATTGGAGTGTGGTTGTAATGGCAGATGTTGCAGCTTCCGTTCTGGCAAAGCTGAGAAATAAAGCAAAAGCTTCTGGTATCAGCTACCAGCAATGCTTGCAGCTTTTTGTGCAGGAAGAATTTTTGAGAAAACTATCAAAATCCGGGTGTGAGGATACGCTAATACTCAAAGGTGGATTGTTCATTTATACTTTAACTAATTTTGAAAGTAGAGCAACAATCGATGTCGATTTCCTGCTCCGTGGATACTCTAATTCAATAGATGATGTAAAAGAGTTGATTTGTAAAATCATCGACACACCGACAGGTAACGATTATATAGAAATGCGAGCAAAAGGCTTTGAGGAAATTTCTCCGCAAAGAAAATATCACGGTATCAGTACGCAGATTATTGCTCAAATAAAAAATGTGCGTGTGCCGTTTAATGTTGATATAGGTGTGGGTGATATTATAGTTCCTCGTGCTGAAGAACGTACAATCAACACTCAGCTTCCTGATTTTGAAGCTCCTGTAATCAAAACATATTCCCTAGAAAGCACTATTGCCGAGAAGTTTGATGCCATACTGCAACGCTTTGAGCTGACAGGCAGAATGAAAGATTTTTATGACATCTATTATCTTTCAAGGACATTCGATTTTGATGGTGCAAAATTGCAGGCAGCTATATTTGAAACTTTACAGAGGCGCGGTACTCCCTATGACAGAGACAGTTTTAAGCGTGTTGTTGAACTTGCCGATGATGAAGATATGCAGAAGCGTTGGAAATTCTTTTTGAAAACCATAAAAGATAATACACTTGAGTTTCCATTCGTCATTGAAGAAATCCAGACTTTCCTTGAGCCTGTGTTTGACGCAATTGTGAATGAGAACGAATGGCAAGAACAGTGGAACTTTATTATGAAATGGAATAAAAATGAAAGGAGTCCTAAATTATGAGTAGTGTACTTACTGTTGAACAGCGTGAACAAGCAGGTTCTGACTCCTATAATAGATTTGAATATCAAGTTCATTGGATTGTATGCCATATAATAGGTAAACTTCAAGAAGATGCAGAGTGTATTGTTTTTTGTGAATTTCATGATGATATGGCTGAATTTTCTCCCAATAATCAGCAGTATCAGTTTTTTCAAATAAAGACAAAAGAAGATTCTTCTGACTGGACTATTGCGGAAATGTCTAAAAGGGAAAAGAAAAAAAGTGGTAGCTACAAAAAATCTTTTTTAGGTTTTATTTTCTACAACTATTTGACATTTGGTGCTGAATGTTCGCATTGCCATTTTGTATCAAATAATGATTTTGATAAAGAGGTTTTGTTATGGCAGTCATATATTGAAGACGGGAAAAGACTTCAGACAGAAAATATTGCGTTATATGAAAAAATCAAAGACAGGATTAAAAATGAATTTTTAGATGATATGCCGAGCAATTTTGATTCTGTCTTTGAGGAGTTTATTCAGAATACTTTTGTCCATAAATCGGAACTACAACTAACAACTTATGAATCTCAAACTATGGGTAAATTTTTCAACCACTTGGCAGACAAAAATATTCCGTCCAATACTGCCAATCTTATTTTTCAGCAATTGCTAAATGATGTAAGAAAAAAGAGTAAAGAAAAAATCAAAGTACCTATTAGTATGAAAAGTTTAGTTGAGAAAAAAGGTGTGGATATTGCTCAAATAGGCAAGAAAATTGATGGCAACATAAAGAACAGCGGAAATTATGATGCATTTCACGATTACTTGATTACCCAATCATTGTCGGACAAGGATATTAATCGTATAGAATCAGCAAAAACGCTCCACGATACAAGGTGGCTTGATGTTAATGATGTTAAATATCAAGAAATTGTTGTTGTGTTGCGAAAAACAATTTCTACATATTGTGAATCATGTGAGACAAATGGGTTTAATAATGACCTGAAAAGATTATGCATTCAAGAATTACAAAAGCATAATCTCCTATCTGATTCTCTTGATAAATCGTTAGTTGAGGTGTTGTATTATGAGCAAAAATTCAGTTGAAAAAGTTAAACAAGAGCAAAAGTACAAAATTTTAATTAGAAATTTACGAAAACAGCAGGAGGAAAAAGATAATGAAAAGGCTAGCAATAAAAAAACTGATAGTAATTAGTCAAAGTGAGTCTCGGTCGTTAGAGGTTCCTTTTGAAAATGGGCTAAATATTATTTTGGGAGGAAATAAAACAGGTAAATCTTCAATTATCAAAAGTATATTTACTACTTTGGGATGTGAATGCAAAAGAATTGAAACTGATTGGAAGAAACTAATTTCTGCTTATTTGTTGTTTCTTAAATATGGGGAAAAGCAGTTTTGTGTTGTTCGCCAAGGCAAAAAATTTCAGATTTTTGAGAATAATGAGGATTCCTATTCTTGCATTATCGAAACGGAAACTTTTCACGAATATAGTAACTGTTTAATGGATATTTTAGAAATCAAAATGCCCTGCATTTCAAAAGATGGTAAGCAATTCAATGTAACACCGCCATTACTCTTTAGATTTCAATATATTGACCAAGATGAAGGATGGAGCAGAATAGCTGATTCTTTCAGTAATGTTGCGTATATTAAAGATTGGAAACCAAATACAAATAAATATGTATGCGGTTACCTTGATGATAGGTATTATGAACTTCAAGCACAAAAAGCAGAATATATACTTGAAAAAGATGATAAGAAAAAAGAATTGAATTATAATCAAAGCTTTGTCTCCCGTATCACATCTACACTAACGCAAATTGAGCATATTGAATCCGTTGAAGAGGTTACAACAGATATTGAATCTTTGCTTGCTAAGGCGGAAGAATTAAGGAAAATGCAATTTTCTTATAATGCAGAGATGACAGTTTTGGAAAATGATATATATGTGAATCAACACAAATTGCACGTTGTGGAACACAATCTCATAGAAACAAAAAAGGACATCGAATTTGCAATGACTCAAGAAGATGAGTTGGTCTGCCCAATTTGTGGCACTATTTATTCAAACGGATTAGAGGAACAATTAAATATAACTTCAGATTATGCTCATTGTGAAAAGCTTATTACAGAACTGAGAAATAGCATATCTATTGCTACAGAAGAATTAGAAGAACTTAAGGAGAAATATAACGGTGTCTCTTTAGAAATCCAGTCTATTGAGCAAAAAGTTCGGAACTCTCAACAACTTCTATCTTATTCTTCTTTTTATAAAAACAAGGGACAGTATGAGATATATGAATCCTGCAAGAGGCAATTGGAAGTTTTACAAGGAGAAATAGATTCATATGTTTCTAAAATAGCAATAATTGACGAGAAAATAAACGAAAAGAAATCCAAAGAGCGTTCCAAAGATATAAGAGAAGATATAGAAGGATATTGCCGAACCTTAGCAGATGCGATAAATCTTCCTAAAACATTCATCAAACTAAGGGATTTTGTGCAAATAATAGACCGTACTGGAAGCGAAACTCCTCGATTAGTTTATATGTATCAGTCGGCTCTGTATCTATATAATTTATATAGAACAAATAGCCCTTTCAATTTTTATGTGGTTGACACTCCTAATCAGCAAGGTCAAGATGCCGAAAACTTAGGGAGCATATTCAAATCATTAGAATTATTTTTGTCTGACGCGGGGCAGGTCATTGTTGGAACTGAACGAGAAACTGGGCTGGAAGGAAAAGCGAGCAATGTAATAAAGCTCACAGAAAAACGTAGATGTCTTAACACTATTAATTACAGCAAACATCTTGAACTATTAGAAGAATTGCAAAAAACTGCAATTAGTTGGGTTGCATTCAACCACAAAGCAAAAAATGAAAAGTAGCGGTGGAGTGGAAAATTTCCGATAACTATCGCTCCAGAGAAGCATCGGAAATGTTCCACATAGATAAATCGGCAGAAAATCCCCATTTTGACGGCTTTTTGTTACATACCATAAAAACCATGGACAAGGTGGTGAGGTATGGAGGAAACAATCAAGTTGACTTTTTTGAGCATCCAACGGTGATACAATGTGGAGATGTACGCACAATCAACATCTATGCCGCCGTTTCAAATGTTACATAGGAGGACAAGCCTTTTACACATTGGAAATTGCAACTGTTCTATTCTATAATATAGCTGTGAGGAGGTCGATATTATGAGAGATAAAACCTACCATATATATTTGGATAGCCCCGAAAGAAAACTTTTGATACATAGCCTTGTAGAGTTAAAAAATCAGCTCATTCAGCAAGGCAGATATACGGATTGTGTTGACGAGCTTGTTTTTAAGGTCATAAATGCACCGACCAAGAGAATAAAAATTGAATATGTCTAAGGCAAATTACAAAGCCGCTTATTCTTATTGATTTTAAGAGTAGGCGGCTTTTTTGCGTTCTCTGGTACTGTTTACATAGCCACCTTGACAAAGTGGCTAAATCTATGCGAAAGGAGGACGCATCTATGTCAAATGTAATATGGCAATAAAGGTATGTCTGGACGCAGGGCATTACGGTAAATACAACCGCAGCCCTGCGGTTTCGTCTTATTATGAATCGGACATGACTTGGGAACTCCATAATTACCTTAAGAAGGAGTTGGAGGCATTTGGTATCGGTGTGGTAACCACAAGGACAAATCAGAATACGGACAGAGCATTGTATGAAAGAGGTGCGGCTTCCAAAGGCTGTAACCTCTTTATTTCTGTCCATTCCAACGCTGTAGGGAACGGTGTAAACGAGAGTGTGGACTATCCGGTTGCATATGTCCTTTTAAATGGAAGCAGCACGGATATTGGCTTGAAGCTGGCAAAGGTTGTGGAATCAGTGATGGGAACTGCCCAGAGTGGAAGAATCGCAACACGTCAGGGGACAAACGGAGAATACTATGGTGTGCTTCGTGGTGCGAATGCAGTAGGGACACCGGGTATTATTCTGGAGCATTCATTCCATACAAACACCAGAGCAACAAAATGGCTTTCCAGTGACAGTAATCTGCAGAAACTTGCCAAAGCGGAAGCAGAATGTATGGCTTCCTATTATGGAGTAACGCAAAAGGAAGAAACTGCTCTTACAAAGATTATGGGTAACGCAGTGGCAACGGTGGAGCAGATGACAGCTTATATTAAAGCAAAGAATTCAGATGTTGCACAGTCGGTTGTTGATATGATTCCGCTTTATCTTTCGGAAGGAAAGGCAGAGGGTGTCCGTGGTGATATTGCCTTTGCACAGTCCTGTCTGGAAACAGGTAATTTTGGATTCTCCGGTTCTGCAGTTACGCTCGACCAGAACAATTTCTGCGGCATGGGAGTGACTTCAAATGGAATGAAAGGAAATTCCTTTGCTACACCACAGCTTGGTATCAGGACGCAGGTTCAGCATTTGAAAGCCTATGCTTCCACAGTGGATTTGAAGAATGAATGCGTTGATCCACGCTTTAAGTATGTCACAAGAGGCTGTGCGGAATATGTGGAGTGGCTTGGGCAGAAAGAAAATCCAGACGGAAGGGGATGGGCAGCAGGAGCTGGATATGGTGCAAAGATTATCACAATCTTAAATGCCATGATTGGAATTAAGAACGAGACAGCAGAACCGGAGGAAGTCTGGTATCGTGTGCGTAAGACATGGGCGGATGCTGCCACACAGAAGGGTGCATTCCATAGTTTGGAAAATGCCAAGAGGTGTGCGGATGAAAATAAGGGATATTCCGTATTTGATGAATCCGGTAAAGTGATTTATTCCAATGATACATTCACACCGTATCTTGTGAGAGTATCCATCGAAGATTTGAACATCCGCAAGGGTCCGGGAACAGACTATGATAAAACAGGTAAGTACACCGGAAAAGGTGCTTTCACTATTGTGGAAGAAGCAGAAGGCAAAGGTGCGAGCCTTTGGGGACTTCTGAAATCTTATCAGAAAAATCGTGACGGATGGATTTCACTGGATTATACCGAGAGGGTTTAAAGATAAGCCGGACAGAGACAACAAGGTTCTGTCCGGCTGCTTTTTTCGGCCCCTGACAAGTTTGGACAGAGTGAAAAAAGAGTGGGTGGAAACCGTAGAATTGCTTGACTTTACAGGGGTTTAGAGTGATTTATATACTACCAAAAACGAAAGGAGTACTTATTTATATGGTGATTGCAGGAACGATAAATAGGGTGGCTTTTTACTGCAGAGTCAACCATCGTGACAGAGACTATGAAAAATATCTGGACGATGTAATGAGGCGGTTGGAAGAAGAATATGGAAAACAGAAATGGGATTTGCAGATATTCTTTGAGGAAGCTTCAGGAGCCGACCCGAACAGAAAAGAATTTAATCGTCTGAAAGCGGAAATCGCAGCAAAGAAGATAGATGTGGTGGTTACCATGAGGGCTGCCACGATTGCCCGTAACTGGGGACAGTTTATGGAGTTCATGCTGATCTGCAGTAAGAAAAATGTGGATGTGGTGTGCATTGACAAGGTAGAAGATGCACAGGCCATTTTCCGAAGAATTCAAGAGTTTAAGAAAAGGTTTTTTGAAGAAAGTGATGTAACGTGCGAGTAAAAGTGATTAACAAACGACCAGCTTCGGTCTTACAAAAGAAAAGGGTTTGTGCTTATGCCAGAGTTTCCACAGACAGCAGAAGACAGGAAGACTCTCTTGAAAATCAGATGGAAACCTATGAGAGACTGATTACTGGAAATCCGGAATATGAATTTATCGGAGTATTTGCTGATCAGGGTATATCTGGCTATTGTGAAAACCGCCCACAGTTCCAGAGAATGATGGAGAAGGTAAGGGCAGGAGAAATTGATTTAATTATTACAAAATCCATATCGAGGTTTGCAAGAAATACCGTCACCGTTCTAAAGTTCGCAAGGGAACTGAAAGAACTGGGTGTCGGTATTTTTTTTGAAGAACAGAACATTAACACTCTATCAGGGGACGGTGAGATGATGCTTGCCGTCCTCGCTTCTTTTGCACAGGAAGAAAGCAGAAGCATGAGTGAAAACAATAAATGGTCCATTCGGAAGAAGTTTGAGAGAGGGGAAGTGATGATTACCACATCCCGTTTCCTCGGTTATGACAAAAACGAATATGGAGATTTGATTGTGAACCGAAAGGAAGCGGAAATTGTCAGTCTGACTTTTGACCTTTATCTGATGAATGTCGGCTCGTCAAGGATTGGGGAGCTGCTTGATTACCTGGGCGTGAAAACGGTGACGGGAACAACATGGGAAAGCGGGACCATCAATGGGATGCTTTGCAATGAAAAGTACAAAGGGGATTTTCATCTGCAGAAGTATTACACCCCTGAAAACAAAAGAAACCATACAAGGAAAAACAACGGGGAAGTACAGAGTTATTACATTTCGGAAAATCACGAACCAATTGTATCGCCAGAGGTATGGGAAAAGGTGCAGGAAGTCAGGGAACAGAGAAAACGTGACAGGAATATCGGACAGGACAGCACAATGAAGTTCCAAAACCGCTATCCCTTGAGCGGAATGCTGATTTGCCCTTACTGCGGAAAAACGCTTCGGCGCAGACAGGTTTACAAGAAGAAAATCCAATGGCTCTGTAGCACCTACATTGAAAAGGGAGTCAAGGCGTGTAAAGGGATACGAATTGATGATGCAGAATTGCAGGGATTGAATATTGCGGAACAGACAGTAGTTGAGGAGGTGATTCGAAATGGCAAGAAGTATTACAGTTATACCAGCAAAGCAGATTTCGACTGCGGAATCAGGAACAGCACAGGCAGTGCAGAAGTTGAGGATGGCAGCATACTGCAGAGTGTCAACCGACCAAGAAGAACAGTTATTAAGTTATGAGAATCAGGTCAATTATTACACAAATTATATCAGTGAAAATCCTCTCTATGAATATGCAGGAACTTATGCGGATGAAGGTATTTCGGGAACCAATACAAAAAAGAGGGATGAATTCAACCGTATGATTGCTGATTGCAGGGCGGGGAAAATTGATATGATTATTACCAAGTCCATCTCCCGATTCGCAAGAAATACGCTGGATTGCTTGAACTATGTGCGAGAGTTGAAAGATTTGGGGATAGGGATTATTTTTGAAAAGGAAAATATCAATACCCTCGATGCAAAGGGCGAAGTGCTGCTTACTATTCTTTCCTCACTGGCACAGGATGAGAGCCGGTCCATTTCAGAGAACTGCACATGGGGAATTCGAAGACGGTTTGAAACAGGAAAACACAAAATGAGTACAAAGCGTTTTCTTGGCTACGACACGGACGAGGATGGCAAGCTGGTAATCAACAGAATGCAGAAGCCGATTGTGGTACGGTTGTATCAGGAATTTTTGGATGGAAAAACAACGGATTACATCAAGAGGATTTTTGAAAAAGAGGGAGTTCGGAACTGGGATGGCGGTACGAAATGGCAGGCCACAACCTTAATGAGTATGTTGGAGAATGAAAAATACAAAGGTGATACATTGCTGCAGAAAAGCTATACGGTGGATTTCCTTACCAAGAAGCGGACGCAGAACAAAGGGGAAATCCAGATGTTTTATGTGGAAGATGACCACGATGCCATCATTTCAAAGCGGATTTGGGAATGTGTACAGCTTGAAATAAAACGCAGGAAAAAGTATCTGGAGGAGCATGGGACAAACTCCTATTCCCACCGACCGGAAAGCAATCCATTTGCATCCAAGATAATTTGCGGAGACTGTAATAAGGTGTTTGCACGGAAAGGCTGGCGGAGCAGCACGGGCGTTGACCGTAAGGTATGGCAATGTAGTGAACGATACAAGGTCAAAGGAGTTATGGGATGTGCCAACCGCCACGTAGAGAAAGAAACGCTGATAAAGGCTTATCTGATGGCTTGGAACGCATTGGTGGAGAATCGAGAGGATTTCATGGAGCAGTGGACAGAACAGCTGCAGAGCGAGAACCTCTTGGAAAGTTATCGGGCGGAGAAGTTTATAGAATATACCGATGGAGCAAAGCCTTTGACGGAGATGGATACGGACTTCATGCTGAAAACATTGGACCACATCAAGGTTTTTGAAGATGGAACATTGTTGGTGGTCTTCCTGGACGGAACGGAGATTGAATGTAAAAATGAAGAGGAATAAGAAAAGATGCCGATTGGGAGTTGCGATTCCTGGTCGGCCTTTTTTCTTGCTCTTTTGCGGATGGTAAAAGGTGGAGTTTTATGGTAAAATATTATAATAGCGAGTAGAGATATCGATGAAAAGAACGTGTTATTATGTGCTTTATTTGGTTTTGTGGAGGTACTGCTTAATATGGTTAACAGAATTTTCGATAAAAAGAATGTAATATTACTGAAAGTTAACGAAGATGATTTGAATACCTTTTTAGTTGATATGGATATTGATGATGAAGGAAATCCCAAATATTGCTTGGATGATTTTACCAAAGCCATATGTAATACAATTCCAGAATATGTTTTTGCACAATATGAAGATCCCAATATTCCTCAAAATGACATTGTTGAAAAGTTAAGAGAAGCGGCTCATTGTATTTATAAAATCAAAGATTTTCAATTAATGAAACAGTGGTGTGTAGATAAAGATATTAATGCATATAACGAATTAAAAAGGTCTAGTACAGCAAAAAGAGGAGAATTTGGTGAGTTGTTGTTGCATTTGATATTAAGGGAATTTAAGCATACAATACCACTAATTTCTAAAGTTTATTTCAAAGATAGTGCGAGTGTGCCTGCACATGGATTTGATGCGGTACATGTTTCCACGAATGAAAAAATTTTATGGCTTGGTGAAAGTAAGCTTTATGATGATAGTAAAGAGGGGATAAAAGCATTAGTGAAAGATTTGAATGAACATATTAATACAGACTATTTAAATGACCAGTTTGTGATAATTAAAAAGAATCTGGATAATAATTCTATACCTGGCAGAAAGGAATGGATTGATACAATAACGAATTGTACAAAGCTAAGCGACAAACTTAATATTATAAACATACCAATGCTTTGTACTTATACACATGACATTTACAAAAAGTTTTCTGATATGAATGATCCTAATGCAATAGCCTACCACGAATTAAATGTCAGAGAGTTAAAAGAGTATTTTGATAAACAGAACAAAATGCCACTAAAAGACAGAGTTAATATTATACTTATGCTATTTCCTGTAAATGACAAAAATGAATTAGTCATTAATTTGCATAAACGTCTTTGGCATATGCAGAATATTTGAGGTGAAATATGGACAAGACAACCGAAATCATATTAGAAATTGAAAATGCAGAAAGAATCTCTTTTGAACAGAGTTTTAAAATTGTTTCATATTGCACACAATTGTTGTCACAACATTCAGCGGAAGCAGAATTATCCGCGAGAAAGATAGTAATACATGTTCTGAATAATTGGGGAAAAATTGATAAAAATTTATATGTAGTGTGGGCGGATTTGATTGAAACGTTAGGATTTTATCCGTATATTCAAAAAAATAGTTCTGATTTGAAAATTATGTCTTTTGCAGACGATGTGCGAATGAGTTATTTTAAGTCAGATTTTTTAAAGAATACATATCTACATAAAGAGCAAAAGAAAATTTCTAATTATCTTTTGTCAGGGAAAAATATAATTGCTAGTGCGCCAACAAGCTTTGGAAAAAGTTTGCTTATAGAAGAAATCGTAGCTTCAAAAAAATATAAAAACATAGTTATCATACAGCCAACATTAGCATTGTTAGATGAAACTCGATTAAAATTGAAGAAATATGCCGATGATTACAAAATTATAGTGAGAACTTCGCAACCATATTCTGAAGACAAGAGAAATCTTTTTCTGTTAACAGCGGAAAGGGTAATGGAGTATGAGCCTCTACCTCAAATAGATTTTCTTATTATAGATGAATTCTACAAATTGAGCCTCAGAAGAAAGGATGACCGGGCAGATACCTTAAACAATGCGTTTTTGAAGGTGGTAAATAAATTTCATCCCAGATTTTACTTCTTAGGCCCCAATATTGATGGAATAACAGATGGATTTGCAGAAAAATATGATGCAATATTTTATAAGTCAGATTTTTCTTTAGTAGATTGTAATGTAATAGATAAGAGTAATTTAATTAACTGGAGTAACAGCGATAAACAGATTGATAAGGAAAAAATCACAATTTTGTGTGAACTGTTAGATGAGTTGCGAAATGAACAAACGCTTATTTATTGTTCAACTCCTGCACGAGCAAGGCGTATGGCCAAAGTATATTTAGAATATTTGCAAAGAATAGAACGAGAAAAGAATAATCAACTTCCATTAATAGAATGGATTAATAAAAATGTCTCGCCGGAATGGAGTTTAGCTAAGGAATTACAATACGGTGTGGCAATTCATGATGGCTCTTTACAAAAGCATATAGGAGCTTCAATTATTAAGTATTTTAATGAGGGACGGTTAAACTGTATTTTTTGTACCTCTACGATAATTGAAGGTGTCAATACTAGTGCTAAAAATGTAATTTTGTTCGATGAAAAAAAGGGAGGAAATGAAATAGATTTTTTTGACTACAGTAATATTAAGGGTCGTTCTGGAAGGATGATGGAACATTATGTGGGAAGAATATTTAATTTTTGTCACGTTCCGGTGCAGAAGTCTATTGTAATAGATATCCCATTTTATGAACAAGATCCAGAAATATTGACAAATGAAATACTTATTAACATAAAAAAGAATGATGTAAAGCAAGAGGTCAGAAATCGTTATGATCAGATTAATGCGCTTCCCGCTGATTTATTAAGTATTATTAAACAAAATGGCGTTTCTGTAAATGGACAAATCAGGATTTATAACAAATTAATTAGTGACTTGAAATCAAAAAGTGTATTACAAAATATTCAGTGGAGCCAATTACCTACATGGGATCAAATGTACTATGTTTTAGAACTAGCAGAAAATAATCTATTTAACTTTGATAGCAAGAGGGGCGTGTTTTCAGTAAAGCAGCTTGCAAGATATTTGAATATGTACAGAACGAAAAAGAATATTATTGATATTGTTAATGATATTTATAATAGTAAAATTGCGACTGTAAAGACTTTGACAGATGAGAGAAAAGCAAGATATTATGATGAAGCTGTAGAAACAGCATTTCATATCTACAGACATTGGTTTCAATTTACTGTGCCGAAGGCGTTTAGAGTTGTAGATAGTATCCAACGTCTGATATGTGAAACGAGAAACATTAAACCAGGGTCTTATAGCTTTTTCGTACAACAATTGGAAAATGATTTTATACGTGAGAATTTATCGATTCTGGTCGAATTTGGGATACCAAGTAACGCTGTAAGAAGATTGGAGAATGTAATTCCGTCTAATCTGTCAGAGGATGAAGTCATTGACTTTATTAAGAAAAATCGCAGCAATATAAAAAAATACTTGTTGCTATATGAAAGTGAGCGGTTAGAACAGTGTATATAGAAATAAGTAGAAGAATGCTTATTGTTCCTTAAAATAATGTTTTAGATGAAAGAAGAGAATGTATGGGGAAGAAAATTGGAAGAAATGATCCATGTCCATGTGGGAGTGGAAAAAAATATAAATTGTGTTGCATCAATAAGATGTCGGAGGAAGAAATACAAGCATTGTATTTAGAGCAATTTGAATTGACCAAAGGACTGAATGAGGCGAATAAGTGTCACAAAATATTAGATATAGGAAAAAGGATAATCGAACATCAACAAAATAGTATATGTGCCACAGAAACATATGTAAATATGGCACTCGCTAAAAGGGTATTATATTTATTAAATCATAATCAGTTAGATTTAGAGGAAGCAAAAGATTTTTGTTCACGTGCTCTTGAGTTGAAACATAATAATCAAGTGGCATTGAGAATGCTGTATGGTATTTGTTTAGATTTAAAACAATACGGAGATGCGAACAAAGTATTAGCGCAATATGAAGATACTAATATATTTAGTCCTATGAGTGTACAGATTGTAGAAGAATATCAAAATGCAATAGAATGGGCTAACAGAGAAGAGTACAGAGAAGATAATAAAAAAGGATTAGATGAAATAACCAATACATTATTTGAAAAATTTGGTATGAATGCAGGTTTATGTGCAGTTGCTATTTCATATTATTTAGGGGTTGGCAATGATGCACTTAAAGCGTATGAACTTGGCAAAAGAAGTGTTGAGGAATATCCAAATTCGGTAACTTATAATAGTTTAGGCTGGGTATGTTTAACACCAGAAATTAATAGGAAGGATATTGCAGTTGGATTTTTTGAGAAAGCAATAGAATTAGCAGAAGATGAAGAATTGAAAAAAGATATTACTGGAAATTATTTTATTGCTTTGCTGGAGAACGAACAATTTAAAGAGGCTGAAAAAGTTATGTGTGATTTGATTGAGGAATATCCATGTAATCAAAATTTTTCAAATTATGCAGAACTGTTGAAACGGCAAGGGAAATTAGAAGATGCATTGGAATGGGGAAAAAAAGCGCTTTTTATTGTAGAGGATGATACAACGTTATTAGTTGTTGCTGATATTTATAAGAAAATGAAGCAATACGAGAATGCAGTTTTTATGTATCAAAAATGCCTTGAACATATTAGTGTGGATGAGAATGTTTATCAGTTTCAAGATATAAATGGAAAGCAATTGTATTCAATAGCATCTAACAATAGTCTTGGCGTGATAATGTTTGAAGCTTTAAAAGGAATTATTTCAGCATATAGTTTTTTGAGAGAGTATGAGCAAGCAAAAGCATATTTATTAATTGCGAAAGAAAGAATGCCTCAAAAAAGTGAGTGGGAAATATGGGAACAAACCTTACCAGAGATAGAAAGTGCAAATCAGCGTTATATAGAAATTAAGGAACAACTTAGTCAAAACAGTAAAAAAGCTGTAGAGCAGAAACGTTCTGTTCGCCAGTGGGCGCTTCAATTGATACAGCTTCAGAATAATTCTGGACAATTAAATCTGGATGAAAACGATGATTGGGATAAATATTTAGAAAAAATGGACGAGGTTCTCAATCAAATGGTCCAGGCGGTAAATAAAGATAGTATCATATATCAAAATAGCCGGAATTGGGTTAATTCAACATATACACATCTTGATGCAGATGCAAAGGAATTTTTAATTACAGCAGAAACTCTTTATGAAATACATAAAATGAGCATTATCGATTTTGCACCTATAATAGTGGAATATTGTAAGGTTGTTGAAAAGCAATTAAGGGTACTGTTGGGAAGTCAAATACCTAGCAGTATGCACATGTTAGGACAGATAATCGGTGTGATTTCGACAAATAATATACATCCTTATACCTTATATTTGTCAGATTTACGAGCTGTAAATCAATTGCGTAGAAATAGTGCACATACAGGGTTATTAGTAAGAAATGATGCAGACATGATAAGAAATATTCTTTATGTAAATAATTTACTTAATAATCTTGTTTGATTTATATGCCATAATCGGGGCGCAAGCTATCCTATCTCCCTAAGTGGGGGATGAACCTTTTCGCAAAAGGTGACGGTTTCGCTATTTAGTATAAGAAGTAACTTTCACCGCATTGTGAGACAGTCTGCCTTCTGTCGAAAAAAGCCCAATAAATCAAAGGATTTCGCCATTTTGGGAATAAAATAGATGTGTGTTTCTGTTTCCGTAGAGTGATGATATAATCGGAGATTCACCCCAGGGGATAGGCTTTGGAGAACGGGAAATATACATTTTGGCGAAAGGATACTTTTTCGCAAAAAGGGGGAATATTTACGAGTAAAAAAGTATATCCTAATGATCCATGTCCTTGTGGGAGTGGAAAAAAATATAAGCTTTGTTGTAAAGGAAAACAAGATGATGCAGATTTTGTAAACCCGCTAAATTTATTAGACAATTACAAACTGATTCGAAAAGAGTCCAGAATAAAACAATGTTTACATCCAAATAATGAAGAGTGTTCAGAGAAGATTATAGGAGCCCATTCAATCCAAAATAATAAAATACTAAAAAGGATATCTAGTAACGGAATGGTTTTTATGCCATGTCCGAAACCTGATAATCCCTTTGCACCAATGACGAGTTATGGAAGAAAAGAAGCGACAGTATTCACTGGATTTTGTGGTCATCATGATAAAACTTTATTTCAACCAATTGAGGATAGAGATTTTGAGAAAACTGAAGAACAAGTTTTCTTGTATACATATAGATGTTTTGCTTTAGAATATCATAAAAAGCAGGAAGTTAAAAAAATGGAACAGATTATTTTTGCAAAGAGGCCATCTCTGGTTAATATGCCGGATGCAGAGGACCCTTTTAAAGGGAATAAAATGGCGATTGAGGATTTTATTGAGGACAAAAAAATCTTTGATAAAGCTATTTTGGAAAAAGATTATTCTGTTTTAACAAGTATTATTTGGGAATTTGACAAAGCGGTAAAATTTGCCTGTACAGGGTTTGAAGCATTGCAGTATGATTTGAATAATAGGAGAGTGCAGGATTTGCTGGATTTCAGTAAGCCAGCACAACATGTATATGTCTGCGTTTTTCCTGAAAACGAGAAAACATATTGTATTATTTCGTGGTTTAAGAAAAATGATGGAATGTTTTTGTCATATTATGAACAATTAAATGGCTTGGACGAAGTAAAGAAAAGAAATTTTATTAATAATCTCTTACCAATGATAAGTGAAAACTTGGTTGTTAATCCGGAGGCATGGGAAAAACTCAGTCAGTCACAGAAGAACGAGTTTGGCTCATATGTTTGGGGGATGGAAACAATAGCTCAAGAAATGGGGATTAAAGTTGATAGAACAGAAGCGCCTTCCTATGATATGTTCGAGTTATAATCATAAATGGTGTTAAGAGGAGTTGGAGGTGTAATAATATGGATGGTAAAAGAATCCAGAATTATTGGTCAAATGAGATGCAAGCCATGTTGGATACTTATAAACAATTTCAAATATTAATTCCAGCAGAAAATAGAAATGGAGCTGCCCATAACGGAGAAGATGGAAGATATGTAGAAACATTAATACGAGAATATCTGAAGAGATATTTACCAAAAGATTTGGAAGTTTTAACGGGATTTATTTTGAGACCAGCAGTAAAAACAGGATTGAAAAATAGAAGCAGGAAAAATGAAGTGGACAGCCATTCCACACAGTTAGATATATTAATTTATGATAGTGCTAAATATCCTATTTTTCAGAGATTTGGAGAAAATGTTATAGTTCCACCAGAGGGCGTTGTAGGTATTATTTCTGTGAAAAAGAATTTACATGAAAATGACATAGTACATGAAGCTCAAGCATTGAAGGCCGCATCAAAATTATGTCGTTGTGTCGATGATAATGGTCAACATTTAAGAGGTCCATTTTTGGCTTTGGTGTCAATGGATGCATTTGAGAAAAAAGAGAAAACTACGGAACAATGGATTTTTGAAAAATTAGAAGGAGTTTATTCTAAGGAAGATGATTATTTTGATGATTTAATAGGATATATTGGTTCGTTTAATAAATGGAGCATTTTTAAAAGACGTCCTCAGGATGGAGAAGTTGGAGAATATATTTTTTTTAATCACAGTGAGGAAGAAGTACACATGGGATTTCAGTTTTTGTTAACAGGAATTCTGAGTGTTTATTATGACAAGACTCGTAACTATATCTCAAGACCAGGATTTACAGCGTTTCCTTCACATAGGGCATGTGACAAAAAATTGGGTGATATAGAAGTTAGGGCGATTAGATGATTATTTGGTGGGGAGTATTTCAAACGGGCTAAATATATTACCCCACTTTGAAACCTATTGAATACTTTCGCTATGCAGTATAAAATCAAAGTTCAGGGGAATGTTGAGACGGTAGTCTTGCTTTCCAAGGGTGAGGTCGACTCGAAAAAGATTCGGGTTGAGTTCTCTTTGGAAGATATGGATATGTCCGAATTTCAGGATGGGGCAACCTACACCCAAATCAAGGACTATGTGCTGGAGCATAGCGGGTTAAAGGTATCCAATCTTTATATCTCACAAATTAAGCGAAAATGTGGGATTGAAGTTGGCAAAAACTATAATCCACCAAAGTCCGAGGATTCCAGACAGCCCCAGTGTCCGCCAGAAAAAGAGAAAGCAATCAAAGAGGCATTGAAACATTTCGGTATGATTTGAGGTGGCGAATATGGAGCGGTTGATTTTCTGTGAGTTCAATATGGATACTACTTGTGTTGAACTGAAATTTGCCGACAATATGTACCAGCGGTAAGAGTTGGCCTATCTGATTTACAATACGCCACTTGAATATACTGACCTGATTTTGAATGTGATTCTGAAATTCACTTAAAAATGTGACTGACTACCATTACCTGAATTAAATGATTAGCCACGGCTGTTGTTCCGAAAAAGGAATAGCAGCCGTGGCTTTATTTGTTATTCTGCGGAACTTTTGATAAGAAAATTTCTATCCCACATAAAACCCACAAATCTTCCGGATAAAATAAAAACAAGATCAAACAAGGAGGATAAATGAATGGATATACTGATTAACCATTGGCACTGTATCATTCCTGCTGTTGTAATGCTGCTGGCAATGTTTTTTCTACGCAGCAAGGATAGCGATAAGAATCAAAACGGAGAAAACAAAGATACCCATGAATCATAACTGATAAAGGAGCAGAGATATGTCGATCTGGAAACGAATCAAAGCCGATGCCAATCGCTATCTGGAGCGGATGGCAAAATCAAACAAAGAGCTTTTTGGCGATGGGCGGCCTGACTGCTGCAAGTTAAATCGCCGATAAAACGTTTTGACAACACGAAATTGTTAGTCCACATAAAAAACACATATTTGTCAGATATAGTAGGGATATCAAAAGCAAAGTGCATTTGGAGGTAAAAATGTCAAATAATCGAAAACCAGATAAGGAGCAGACGGCGAAAGCACCACAGGAGAAAACAAATTTCCTTCCGATTTTCGCGGTTGCGGCAGTTGTAATCTGTATTGTTGTCGTATTCTTGGTAAATCGAAACGGTAACGCAAACGGGAACGGTGCTATTGGTCGAGAGGCCAACGGAGCAGTAACCATCTCTTCCAGAGAATCGCTCGTGATTCACACTGCAGATATTACAACAGATGCTTCTTTTTTTCCCGTTGAGGTCAATGGCACACGAATGGAGGTAATTGCGGTTAAGGACAGTGAAGGAAATATCCGCACGGCGTTTAATACCTGTCAAGTCTGCTATGATTCCGGTCGGGGATACTATGTACAATCTGGAGATTATCTGGTCTGCCAGAACTGCGGCAACCGCTTTTCGATGGATCAGGTTGAGATTGAATCCGGTGGTTGTAACCCGTGGCCTATTTTCGCTGAAAACAAGACTGTGACTGCCGATGAGACTTGGAAAAGGTGGGAGCACTTGAACGGAAGAGACAGGTTTTGAACAGTAAAAATCAAAATCTAATAAGACTAATAATAACAATACTAATTTTAATAATATCTATCTTATCCTATCAGGAAGTGAAGAAACATCACTATGGATGGGATACGATGGATTTTAATGACAATGTCAGAAAGGATTTTAATTATGGTCAAGAATAAAGTGGTTTTAAAAGAAAGAGATGTATGGAGCAATTTAGCAAATTTTATTGGAGAAATGGTAGCAAAGTATGCGGAAGCAATGGACTTGGATAATTTGCCTGATCCGGATTTTTATCTTCGTAGGGAAAGAATAAGACAGTTGTACATGGAGCTATATAAAGAGAAGAATATAACAAAGTTCAGAAATACAAAAATCTCTATTGAAAGAAAAGTTGCAGCATGATACTATAACCGCATAGACGGATGGATGAATTTGTAAATACGGATATGCACGGAATGTTGATGGAGGAAAAATCATGATTATCAGTGAAAGAATTTTTTGTGTGATGGAGCAGAAGAACATAACGCAGTTGGAACTCTCAAGAAGGACCGGGATTGCAACAAGTAACATCAGTGACTGGAAGAAGAAAAAGACGAATCCCAAAGCGGACTGTCTGTTGTCTATATGTGATGCATTGGAGATTACTCCCGAACAGCTTTTGACTGGAAAAGGAATTGATCCGGAATATAAAGATGCAGATATGGATTATGAAGTTACCAGGTCGGATATTAAGATTTTAAAGCAGATTCACAGCCTTGGAGATGCGCAGTATAAAAGATTGATGGCGTATATGAAAGCCTTGCAGAAGTTGGAACAGATGGAGAACATGGTGGAGGAATAGAGATGGCAAATAAAATAGTTAGGGAAATTATTCACGCAAAAGGAATTGATATTGGGATTTACACGAAAGATTTTGAAAATGAATATAAATGATGAATGAGCTTCATATGAAAAAAATGTTAGCTTTTTAGGATTCATTGATTTAGATTTTTTATAAAGAGAAGTTCAAAAATAGAAGTAAAAAATGTGTAGATTTTTCAAAAAAAATTATTGACGTGCGGAAAACCGCATGGTATGGTTTTTTAAAGAAAGAGATTATTTTAAAGGCAAACCTGTTGAAAGGCAGGGTCGCAAAGCCAGAAGGGACTAAAGTCAGAAAACTTGACTATGTCAGCCGGTTGCCACTGTTTCCATATCATCATAATATATGGAAAAGATGTTTGAACAGAAGAGATTCCGATACCTGTTATACTATATAGATGTGTGATTTTAGAGAAATATAGTAGGGACACTGGCAGATTTTGGCAAGTGTCCTTTTTGTATGCAAAAATGGGTAACAAAACTAGCAGGGACAGGTTTTCTGTATACAGATAAAAGCAGGATGAAGAAGGCATAAGACGGAGAGAGGACTTTTATAAAATGAAAAATTATGAAGACAAAATATATTCATTAGGTGAGACTGTAACGGGGCAGACACAGGCCATGTCACAGGCCGTACAGAAAACACTGGAAAATAATGGCGGGGTAGGTATAATGACAGGATCTTATGACCAAAACCTGTCTATTTTATCTGTGGATAATCTGCTGTTGCATAGTACAGGATATACATTCGATACTTTCATGGAACAGACAAAAGGCTCATTGAGAAACTTCTTTTATGACGAGGAAGATATACTGGAGCGAGACCGTTTTTTGCAGCTTCACGGAACAGGGGAAGCACAGATCCTTACAGCAGACGGTACAGTGAATAATGTACGGCTTTGTAAAGAGGATGCGACAGATGAGGCGGGCAGACAGATCTGGGTTATGTCCGTACAGGTCAATTGGGATCATGTAAATCTGGCACTGCTCAATGAGGCTATCTATTCCGGCTTCTGGTATTTTGACTGTGATGAAAACAGTGAGATTGTGAATGCGAACTGGAGTCATGAATTCCGAAAAATGCTCGGCTATCATGACACTCTGGACTTTCCGAATAAACTGGAATCCTGGTCAGATCTTCTGCATCCACAGGATAAAGAAAGAGTAATGGTGCAGCTCCAGGCGGCAATTAAGGATAAGACGAACCAGATAAAATACCAGGTAGAGTATCGTATGAGAATGAAGGATAATCAATACCAGTGGTTTCGGGCATCGGCAGAAGTGATACGTCGTCTGGATGGTTCTGCCAGCAGGATTGCCGGGATTTTTATTAACATTGATGGGGAGAAAAAAGAAACCATGCAGGCACAAAAATCTGCTGCTTTCCACCGGGCTTTTACGAAAGCAGATTTGTGCGAGTATTATGTGAATCTGGAAGCGAATACTTTTGATACCTTTAAGGTTGAACCGTCCCTGATGACAGTCTTTGAACAGAGCCATACGTGGGATGAACTGGTTCGGCATTTTGTGGATTCCTATGTTGTGGAAACCGATAAGAAGGCGGTAGCCTCTTTTTATGACCGTGGTTATATTGCGGAAAAGCTGAAAGGCCTGGAAACCGAATTGGCTTTAGAGTGTCGTATCACTCTGAATGGAGAAGAACGATGGGTTCGTAATGTAATCATACGCGGCGAGATAGAGGATTCGGAATATGCCATGATCTTTCTGCGTGATATCACAGAGGCAAAGGTAGAGAGCGCACGGCATCTGCAGATGGCAGCGGATAATGCTTCCATGGAGCAGCTGATTCAGAGTATTGTGCGTCTGGTTGACCGCTTTGTTGTCTGTGATCTGGAAAATGACAGATATGAATTCTACAATCTGAATGGACAGATGATATATAAACCTCTGGGATTTTATCATGATTTTCAGATGCAGGTTCTTGAAAAATATAAGACACTGGAACCATTGGAAGCTATAGATATCCTGATAGCCCCGGATAATATTCGGAAGAAATTGAAAAATGAAAATGATATTTATAAGTTTGAGTATTGCAGCCTGGATGAAAAGACTTATAAAATCGCTTCTTATATTCCCTTGGAATGGAAGAATGGAAAGCTGGAAAAGGTATTGCTGGCATCCATGGATGTGACACAGGAGAAGAAAGCAGAAATTGAATCCCGTCAGGCACTGAAAGAGGCTTACCGGTCCGCAGAAAATGCAAATCGTGCGAAAACAGAATTCCTTTCCAATATGTCCCATGATATCCGGACACCAATGAATGCGATTGTGGGTCTGACGGCAATCGCAGGAGCAAATGTTGAGAGCCCGGACAGAGTCATTGAATGCCTCGGCAAGATCACAGAATCAAGCCGCCATCTGCTGGGGCTGATCAATGAAGTATTGGATATGGCACGTATTGAAAGTGGAAAAATGACACTGGCACAGGAAGATTTCAATCTGTCAGAGCTGGTAGATAATCTTATTACACTTACGAAACCGGTGCTTGATGAACATAAACATAATTTTGATATACACATCAATCATATTGAACATGAGGCTGTCTGTGGTGACAGCTTGAGGATTCAGCAGGTATTTGTGAATCTGATGAGTAATGCGATCAAGTATACACCGGATGGTGGGGATATTACTTTTTCCATAGAGGAAAAACCCAATGGATTTTCAGAACTTGGATGCTATGAATTTACGATTGAGGATAATGGAATCGGTATGTCACCGGAATTCCAGAAAATCATGTTTGATCCTTTCAGCCGTGCAGATGACCACCGGACAACCAGAGTTCAGGGAACCGGTCTTGGAATGGCAATCAGCAGAAATATTGTGAACCTGATGAATGGCACTATTAAAGTGGACAGTACCTTGCACAAGGGAACTAAAATCACAGTAACAATTTATCTGAAGATTCAGGAAAAAGGAAAAGAACAGGGCAGAGATCTGATGAATCTGCCGGTTCTGGTTGTGGATGATGATAAGACATGCTGTGAAAGTACAATTGCCACACTGAAAGAAATCGGTATTACAGGTGAATGGGTTCTTTCTGGCAAGGAAGCCGTTGAACGTTGTTATGCACGTCATGAGCTAAAAAATGATTATTTTGCTGTTATCCTGGACTGGAAGATGCCGGAGATGGATGGTATAGAAACTGCCAGACAGATTCGGAAACGGATTGGGAAAGAGATTACCATCATTGTACTGACATCCTATGAATTCAGTGAAATTGAAGAAGAGGCAAAGGCGGCAGGTGTAGATGCTTTTATTGCAAAACCGCTGTTCCGTTCCCGGCTGACGGCTACACTGCGGCAGTTTACTTCAGGAAGAAAAGAAAAAACAGCAAGAAATTATTTGGAAAAGCTGTCAGAATCAGACTACACAGGAAAAAGGATTCTGCTGGTTGATGATAATGAGTTGAACAGAGAAATTGGTGTTGAAATTTTGCGGATGACAGGGGCAGAAGTGGAAACAGCAGAAAATGGAAAAATCGCAGTTGAAAAAGTGGAAGCTTCTCCGAAAGGTTCGTATGATCTTATTTTTATGGATATCCAAATGCCTGTCATGAATGGTTATGAGGCAACTGCAGCAATCAGGAGCCTTCATGGTGAAAAGGGAAAACTGCCTATTGTTGCCATGACTGCCAATGCTTTTGCAGAAGATGTACAGTTGGCAAAAAATACAGGCATGAATGGACATATTGCGAAACCGCTGGATATGAATAAGCTGAATGATGTTCTGGAAAACTGGCTGTAATTGCCTTCCTGAATGCATGGGAAAAGCAGCTAGGAAACACAACTTCTGGATAAGATGTCTGCAGATTTTACTTCTGTTTATTATGTTGAATTAAATACCGGTTCCTTTGAAATTCTCCATTTGAGTGCTGGGACCAACGTAAAAAAATGAATCTGAAGCAGTATGATGATTTCTCGGAGTGAACGCATTACATACCATTATAGAAGCAAACCGAATCCGGAACATCATAAATTTTTTGAAGTGCGGGCAAGCAGAAGATATCAATGATATTGTCAAGATTAGATAAAATCATCCATACCGACGGAAAACATAAATTATGTTTTTGACCTCTTTCGCCGCAAACAGAAGCAAGCATGCATATCATCTGGAAAAATATCAAGTATTTTCTAAAGCGTCTGAAAAATTTTTAGAAAAATTGAAATTAATTTCTTTATGATAATTTATAAAAGGGGCTGCCGCTCATCATCTATTATTAATTTTGCATGGATATTCGCTGATAATAGGTATTTATGATATCCTGTAAAGTAATCATATTCATTTTTTCTTCAGCAGTTTTTTGGATTTCATGATAGAATCCCTGCAAAGACAACTGAATATTAATGCCAACGCCGCAATCAGGGTTGGTATGAGTATCTAAATGAAGCAGCGGCTTCTCACCTTCAACTGCTTTATAAATATCCAGCAATGTGATCTGTTCGGCTGGTTTTGAAAGAGAAGGACGGGCATGTCCGGCTACACTGGTTATAAGTCCGGCTTTTTTTAGTTTTAACATAAGCTGGCGTACAAAGCCGGGATTTGTATGGACACTTTCTGCAATTGAGGCACTGGAGAGAGATTTTTCCTGGTTGATAGCAATCAGAACCATTACATGAACAGTATCGCTTAATTTCGTTGAGTATTTCATGATAAGAAACTCCTTGTAGTATGATATAATGATTTTGTTTTCACATATTTTTAATTTTGACGATTGTAAATAATATAGTTACAACTATAATAAAGCTTAAAGGAAAAGTCAACACAGGAATGGATAAAAGAGAATCCGGACAAAGCCAGATTTATGAAACCACCAAAATTCTTGCATAAACATTGATTATTATATGATGCGATAAAATATTCACAAAGGAGAACTTATGGAATACAAAAATCAAACAGAAAATCGTGCATTTCAGGAAATGCTGCAGGCAGCTGTAAAACGGCTGCAAAATCGTTCCGGAGAGGAGATTGCTGCAAAAAGCGGAGCTGTTTTTCATAGCAGTCGAAATATGCTTGAGGTACCGAGCTTTCATGAAGTGTTTGCAATTCAACTTCCTGAGTTTTATATTAACTCAGATATAGATGAATGGCATTACCTGACATTGCTGCATTATCTGGATATGGCAGATGGAACAGAAGGCTCACAGAAGCTCATTACTTTTGGCAACCTGAAAGAAGGATTGATTCGGGGGACCAAGTTTGACCGGACTGCAGAGCAGAAACTGGAAAAGCTTTTGCAGGACAAAGATCCTGAGAAAATTCAGAAAGCATGTACAAGTCTGGGTGCGGAATTCATAGAGACAACGGCAGATCTGTGTGCTGTTTTTCCAGTTCTGCCAAGATATCCGGTAACTTTAAAGATATGGTTCGCAGATGAAGAATTTCCTGTATCTGGCAAAATATTTCTTCAGGATCATGCTGATCATTATCTGGGTGTAGAAGATGCGGTAACAGTTGGAGAAATTTTGCTGCAAAAATTATCGGAAGCATTTTCTTCTCTCTGATCATGGATCAGAAAACTTTCCAGTCCGGCTTTGATAAATTTGTCAATACCCTGATTGAAATTATGGCGGCGGCCGTTTTTAGCATTCCCCTCTGGGTAATATATTATAAGCGCTGTTTTCAGAGCCGGAAGCAGACGCTGCTCTATATGGTATCTGATGGGATATACACCCTGGGGCTGTATTGACCTTGTTTCTGCGTCTACCGGAGAATATGCGAAGAGGGAGTTCAATTTGCATTGAACTCCCTGAGCGAAATGATTGATAAAATTTCCAAGCAAGTGGTGTGCTATAATAAGAACGAATCCGATAGTATATCATGAGGAGGTAACCACGATGGAATTCACAGAAGTAATCAAAAACCGCTATTCCTGCAAGGATTATGAGCCGAAGCACAATTCCAGAAAGGAACTGGCTGAGACGGTACGGTATATTAAAAAAATTAAAAACTAATCCTCATGGATGTTTCCGCTACCCATTTTCCGCTGCCAGACGCCCGGCAGAAGTACCATGTGTCCGGCTTTCAGAGAGGCGGGGACGTCGATGATATTCTGATTGGCGGAGCCACGGAACAGGAGAGAAGCGTCGTGCTCCTCTTCCACGTATTTCCCGTCCACCAGCACGTCGATGAGAGAGAGCAGATCCCGGGCGACAGCCGGATCGCCGACGGAACCGGTCAGCAGGTCGCGTTCAAAGGAAAAGCCGGTGTAGCACCAGAGATTCTTTTCAGGAAAGCGTTCCTTAAAGCGGCGGGCCAGTACAAGCAGACCTTCCTGATTCTCAGGCTCAAAGGGTTCGCCGCCCAGAAAGGATAATCCGGCCACGTAAGCAGGGGCCAGAGCCTCCAGAATCTCATCCATGACGGCCTCGGTGAAGGGCTGGCCAAAGGAAAAATCCCAGGCTTCATAGTTGAAGCAGTTTTTGCAGTGGTGACGGCAGCCGCTGACAAAGAGGGATACGCGGATGCCGGGACCATTGGCGATATCATTTTTCTTGATGACTGCGTAATTCATGTGATAAATCTCCCTTCTGACAGGAAAAATGACAACTTATAATTCGTGAAGGTTCATCTTCAGGGTCTGCCACGGCAGCTCCTTACGGATATTTGTAACAAAACGGCTTCCGGCTTATGCCGGAAGCCGTTGTATTTTAGTTGAATTTTATGTTACAGATGCAGCACACGCTCTTTGATCTCCTGGGTTCTTCCCTGATTCCAGAACTGAGTGCCGATGTAGCCGCAGGTACGGCGTGCCACGTTCAGCTTATTCTGGTCGGTGTTGCCGCAGTTGGGGCAGGTCCAGATGAGCTTGCCGTGCTCGTCTTCCTTGATCTCAATCTCTCCGTCATAGCCGCATACCTGGCAGTAATCACTCTTGGTATTCAGCTCTGCGTACATGATGTTGTTGTAGATAAACTTCATGACGGACAGAACAGCCTCCAGGTTATTCTGCATGTTCGGAACCTCCACATAGGAGATAGCTCCGCCCGGCGACAGTGCCTGGAACTTGGATTCCAGCGCCAGCTTGTCAAAGGCGTCGATCTTCTCGGTCACATGTACGTGATAGCTGTTCGTAATGTAGTTGCGATCCGTTACACCCTTTACGATACCGAAACGCTTCTGCAGACATTTGGCAAACTTGTAGGTGGTGCTTTCCAGCGGAGTACCGTACAGGGAGTAGTCGATATTTTCAGCTGCTTTCCATTTGGCTGTGTACTCGTTGAGCTTCTTCATAATCTCCAGGCCCAGCTCCTCGCCTTCCGGCTCTGTGAGCTTCTTGCCGTTCAGGCTGTATACGCACTCCCAGAGGCCTGCGTAGCCCAAAGACAGGGTGGAGTAACCGCCGTGGAGATATTTATCAATGGTCTCGCCTTTTTCCAGACGGAGCAGCGCGCCGTGTTGCCACAGAATCGGAGCCGCGTCGGAAACGGTGCCGCTTAAGCGCTCATGGCGGCACTGGAGAGCCCGGTGACAAAGCTCCATACGGTCGTCGAAGATCTCCCAGAACTTATTCAGATCGCCTTCGGCGGAAAGTCCGATATCTACCAGATTTACCGTAACCACGCCCTGATTAAAGCGGCCGTAGTACTTCGGCTTGCCGTTCTCATCCACATAGGGGGTCAGAAAACTGCGGCAGCCCATGCAGGTGTAGCAGTGGCCCTCGCCGTTCTTGTCCACTTTGTTCTGGAACATGATTTTCTCGGAAATATAATCCGGAACCATGCGCTTGGCGGTACATTTGGCAGCCAGCTTCGTCAGATAGTAGTAGGGGTCCTCGTCGTGGATATTGTCATCCTCCAGCACGTAGATCAGCTTCGGGAAGGCCGGGGTGATCCAGACGCCCTTTTCATTTTTCACGCCCTGATAACGCTGGCGCAGAGTCTCTTCTATAATAAGAGCCAGATCCTTCTTTTCCTGTTCGTTCTTTGCTTCGTTCAGATACATGAAGACGGTGACGAAAGGAGCCTGTCCGTTGGTGGTCATCAGCGTGACAACCTGATACTGAATCATCTGTACGCCGTTTTTAACCTCTTCCCGCAGACGCTTCTCGGTAATGAAATCGATCTCCTCCTGGGTCACAGCCTCGCGGATGGAGTGTAGCTCATCGGCCACCTGACGGCGGATCTTCTTCCGGCTGATATCCACGAAGGGAGCCAGATGGGTCAGGGAAATACTCTGGCCGCCGTACTGACAGGAAGCTACCTGGGCAATGATCTGTGTGGCGATGTTGCAGGCAGTGGAGAAGCTGTGGGGCTTCTCGATAAGAGTACCGCTGATAACGGTACCATTCTGCAGCATATCCTCCAGATTGACCAGATCACAGTTGTGCATATGCTGGGCAAAATAATCCGCGTCGTGAAAATGGATGATGCCCTCCTGATGGGCCTCCACGATATCCGGCGGAAGCAGAATACGGCGGGTGATATCCTTGCTGACCTCGCCTGCCATATAGTCGCGCTGTACGCTGTTGACAGTGGGGTTCTTATTGGAATTCTCCTGCTTGACTTCCTCATTATTACATTCAATCAGGCTTAAGATCTGCTCGTCCGTGGTGTTGGACTTCCGCACCAGGGCGCGGGTATAGCGGTAGGTGATGTACTGTCTCGCCACGTCAAAGGCGCGCTGATTCATGATCTGATCCTCGACCATATCCTGAATTTCCTCCACGCTTAAGGAACGCTTGATATTCAGCGCCGCGCTCTCCACGTCTTCGGCGATTCGCTTAATCTGAACCGGGGTCATCCGGGCGCTGGGAACGACGCTGTCATTGGCCTTGGAGACCGCAACGACGATCTTGTGAGGATCAAATTCAACCTCTGCTCCGCTTCGTTTAATGATTTTCATGTGCTACACTCCCTCTATGATAAAAATTGTAATCAAAATTAGCGACAAGTTTATTGTAACAAGATATAGTAGTGGTGTCAATGATGATTTACTATATATTGTTGTATACATGCGTGAAAATATACAGGAATTCTTTGCTATTTACACATTCTTTCTGGAAATAACAGAAAGTTTATGGTATGATGCAAGAGCATAAGGGCTTTGCGAAAAAAGAAGACTGACAAAAGGAGACAAAGGCAGAAAATGAGGTTTGCCTACGAGATAAAAAACGGGTGCGCGGTGGTGCGCCGCTGTTATGATTTTGGAAATGAGGCGGAAATTCCGTCCGAAATTGACGGCCATCCGGTGACGGAACTGGGAGCCTATGCTTTTTCCGCCCATATGGATCGGGAACAGTTTTGGCATGAGCTTGGAAATAGAACTGTAAAAATATGGAATCCCGAAACGGGAGAACAGGAAGTATCCGAACCGGATGCGGAGACGGTCCCGGAGCTTCAGGGGATGCAGGTGGAAACAGTCCGCCTGCCGGAGGGCCTTCGTAAAATCGGAGCGTATGCCTTCTATAATTGTAACGCACTATCGGAGCTACATTTCCACAGCAGTCTGAAAGATTTGGGGGCGGGCCTGTTTACCGGCTGTCACCATCTGCGGCGGCTGAATGTGACGTTGGATGAGACGGAAACATCCTGCCTGAAGGAAATTCTCATTGAGGTGCCGGAAAAAATGGCCGTCACAGTAGAAGGACAGCTCCGGGCGAAGCTTTTGTTTCCGGAATTCTTTGAGGAGAGCGTGGAGAACACCCCGGCCCGGATTCTCATGACCCACATGCACGGCAGCGGTATGAATTTCCGCAACAGCTTCTACATGAAAAAGCTGGATTTCCGGGCCTACGATGCCTGCTACTATATGGCGAAGGCGGAAGAAGATTTTGATACGGTATTGGAAATAACCCTGAACCGGCTTCAGTACCCGGTGGGTCTGTCGGAGGATCGCCGGGAGGATTATGAGAGCTGGCTTAACGGACATCTTGTGCAGGCCTTTGAAAAGGCAGTGGAGCATCGGGATCTGGACATGCTCATGTGGCTGACCGAACACGGAAAACCGGATGATGGCCTGCTATCACAGACGGCCATCGCGGCGTCGGACGGATTCCCGGAGGGCGTGGCGTATCTGCAGGATCGATTGAGCGCTTTAGGGCATACAAAAAAACAGTCGTTCCTGGATCGGTTTGAGCTGTAGGAGGGCATCATGATAAAAAGCGCGATATTGGAAGAACAAAAGGCGCAGTTGAAAAAGGAGGAGTTGGCGGCCCGGATCCTGAATCAGTCTAGGAACGAGCTGTACCTGAAGCTGCGCTATCTGGATCTGGCTCTGGGCAATCTGGCCCTGGCCCCGGGCACGGTGTCGCCAGCCGGAACCGATGGCGGAGCGCTGTACTATTTCCCGGATGGGCTGCTGTCACTCTATGAGCAGCGGGGGCGGGCGGCCTGCACCAGGCTCTATCTGCATGGAATTCTTCATTGCCTGTTCTGTCATCCTTTTGATCGGAAAGGGCGGAATGAGAGACTTTGGAATCTGGCCTGCGACGTGGCTACGGAAGCGCTGATTGACAGCCTGTATCTGCGCTGCGTCCACATTTCTTCGGGTGCCTTTCGAAAAAGCGTGTACGCAAGACTCCGGGAAAAGCTGCCGGTGCTGACTGCGGAAGGAATTTATAAATTTATAGAGGAAACGCTTGTGGAGGCGGAAATCAGCCGCTGGCAGATGGAGTTCCGGCTGGACGACCACAGTCTCTGGGAGCAGGATTCGAAGAACGGCCCGAAGAATCCGAATCCCAACCGAAAGAAATGGGACGATATCCGGGAACGGATGGAGACTGAGGTGATGCTTTTCTCCAACGAGGCCTCGGAGGGGGAAGGTGATCTGAAGGAGCAGCTGCGGGTCAGCAATCGCTCCCGTTATGATTATAAGGAATTTTTGCGGAAATTTACGGTGCTGCACGAGGAAATGCAGATTGATCCGGACAGCTTTGATTACATTTTCTACCACTATGGAATGGAAATGTATGGAAATATGCCGCTGATTGAGCCACTGGAGACCAGCGAGGTGCGAAAAATCGAGGAATTTGTCATCGTCATTGACACATCCATGTCCTGCAAGGAGGGGCTGGTAAAGCGGTTTCTGGAAGAAACCTACGACGTGCTCTCCCAGACAGAAAATTTCTTCAGGCGCATGCGGATCCACATCCTCCAGTGCGACGAGCGGGTCCAGTCCGACGTGCTCATCGAGAGCCAGGAGGCACTGAAAGAGTACATGGAGCATTTCACGATCCTGGGCGGAGGCGGTACGGATTTCCGCCCGGCCTTTACTTATGTGGAAGAGCAACTGGCGAAGAAGAAATTCTGGCGGCTGCGGGGGCTTCTGTACTTTACGGATGGCTATGGGGTGTTTCCGGTGAAAATGCCACCCTATGAAACCGCGTTTATCTTTGTGCAGAACCATTACCGGGACGTGGATGTGCCGGCGTGGGCGATTAAGCTGATACTGCAGGAGAGCGATCTGGAAAACAGATAAAAGAAGGAGAAAAAAATGAACATCAAGAGAGCAAAACAGGAGATCAAGGACGCCATCGAGGCGTACCTTTTAAAAGATGAATACGGCGACTACGTTATCCCCACCGTGCGCCAGCGCCCGGTTCTGTTGCTGGGCGCGCCAGGTATCGGCAAGACTCAGATCATGGAGCAGGTAGCCAGAGAGTGCGGCGTGGGTCTGGTAGCTTATACCATCACCCACCACACGCGCCAGAGCGCCATCGGACTGCCCTTTATCTCGGAAATGGAGTTTGGCGGCCAGAAAAAAGCCGTCACCGAATACACCATGAGTGAAATCGTGGCCTCCATCTATGAAAAAATGAAGAAAACGGGGTTGAAAGAAGGCATTCTCTTCATCGACGAGATCAACTGTGTCTCCGAGACCCTGGCCCCGGCCATGCTCCAGTTCCTCCAGTGTAAGACCTTCGGCAATCACCCAATTCCCGAGGGGTGGATCATTGTAGCCGCAGGCAACCCGCCCGAGTACAACAAATCCGTCCGGGAGTTTGACGTGGTTACCCTGGACCGTGTGAAGAAGATTGAAGTGGAGCCGGATTATGGCGTATGGCGGGAATACGCGGTACAGTCCCGGATCCATCCGGCGGTGATTTCCTATCTGGACGCCCGCCCTGCCCATTTTTATCAGATGGAAAGCACGGTGGACGGCCGCCGTTTTGCCACGCCCCGTGGCTGGGAGGATTTGTCCCGCCTTTTAGAAGTCTATGAAAAGCTGGGAAAGAAGGCGGATAAAGAGGTGGTGCGCCAGTACATCCAGCATGACAAAATCGCCGGAGAATTCGCCAACTATCTGGAGCTCTACCGGAAATATGAGAGTGATTATCAGATAGAGGAAATCCTGGGCGGTACCATCCGGGAGGCAACCCTGAAAAAGCTGTCCCACGCCTCCTTTGACGAGCGGCTGAGCGTAGTGAATCTGCTGCTGTCCGGCTGCATCGAACGCCTGCGAAAAGTTCGGGAACAAGAACGCTTCACCGAAGCTCTATTCGCCCAGATGAAAACAGCGGGCTCCGTGCTGAACGCAGAAAACTTTGCGGCAGACGGCGAAGGGATTCCGAAGGTTCTTGAAAATCTGCGGGATACAGTGGAAGAAAAACGGCAGCAGAAAAAAGAGGCAGAGCTCCTGACCAAGGATGAGGAGAAACGTCTCCTGCGTCTGGAAGAAACTCTGTTGTCCTATGAGAACACATTGAAAGCCGAACATCCCGAAGATGGATCTGCAGCCTTCGAGATTCTACGCCGCCTTTTCGGCGAGCAGCGGGCCCGCTATGCCGGCGAGCAGGAGGCCGGAAGCGGCTGCCTTGAGCATGCTTTTGATTTTCTGGAGGCAGCCTTTGGCGACAGCCAGGAGATGGTCATCTTCCTGACCGGCCTTAACATGTCGGAGGCTGCGGTGGCTTTCCTGCAGACCACGGACTGTGAGCGTTATGAACGCTATAATAAGAGATTGCTTTTTAATGAGAGTGATCGTGAGATACGAGACGAGATCGCAAGATTGAAGTAGAAGTCAGTTCGGGAAATTCCATTTCCCGTGCGTTCGCAATTGAAAACAAAAAGGGCTGCGCACGAGCGTAACCCCCCTTGAGATAATCTTCCGGGAGTTCTCCCGGTCAACCCCAGGTTGGAAAATCAACTTTCCTAAGGAGAGGCTAGGTCGCCTCGAACGTGGAAAATTGATTTTCCGACCGTCCGTTGTAGAAGCCCCCTCTTACGAAGTCCTTTTATCTCGCACTGCCGCTTCAATTCGCACCTGCTCCTCCAGCATGGCGTCAATCCGCGCGTCTTCGGAAAAGTCCGCTGCCAGCTTATCTAACAGCTTTACATCTTCTTCAGAAAACTGCTTATGAAGCACTTCTTTGATAGCTTCATACTTTTTCCGATAAAGCGACTCCAGTTCATTGACCGGTACCGTCACCGGCAGTTCTGCGATCTCCGGAGCAGCGATGCCCTCCGTCTCAAACCACTTCTTAATATTCTTGATCCGCGCATGCTCCGCAGGTCCTTCGGCCAGAATCTTCTTCGACTTTTGCATCTGTGCCACAGCCACCCCGATAAAAGCCAAAAACAGCACACTCATACTGTAAGGCGCGATTTTCGGTAAAGGAAGCTGAAGGGAGCCGGTGATGGCGAGTATCATGGCCGCCAGGCCCAGTACGCCCACCAGCAGCAGTGTCATGGCCGTGCTCCTGGCGTCGGCGCAGCGTTCTTCTACGGTCTTGAAAAGCTTGGACTCGTCCGGTCTCTTGATGGGGCCGTCCAGAATATTGGACATGGTCACTTCCGCGGGTTCTTTCACATCGACGCCCTGCTTGCGGGCCGTCGCTTTCTGTACATCCTTGTATAGGGACATCATAAAATTCTCCTTATATGGTATTTGACGGCAAAGGATACGAGCCGTCGTCCGAGGCGCGCATAGAGGCGCAAATAGCAGTCATTACTTAGCTGCGCAGAAAAGTTTCTACTGCGCCCATCAGCTCTTCCTGGTTGCCGGAGAGCGATCCCTGCACCATTTCCGGTTTTCCGCCGCCTTTTCCGCCGAACTGGCCGTTCAGCGCCTTGCAGAGAGGGCGGGTATCCTCGGTTTTACTGCCGAAGATGTAGCGGTAGCCGCTCTCATCATTTCCGATGAAGAGACAGGCGATGCCGCTGCAGCGGGCGGATAAGAGGTTTACGAATTCCCGGCTGGTATCCGCATCCAGGTTATCCTCGAAGAAGACGGGATTAGCGGTTCCTTCGGCTACGGAAGCAGCCTTATTCTGAATCAACGTCTTATTCAGCGCCATCAACTGTCCGGTGAGGCGGAAATTCTCCTGCTTGAGCCGTTCTACTGCGTCAGCCACAACCGACTCTTTGGCGGAGAGCAGCACGGAAATGGCCTTCACGCTGGTCTCTTTTTCCCGGTAGTCGCATAGCGCCCGATCTCCGGCCAGGAGATTGACCCGGACGCCGCCACGGTGGGACTGCACGTTCGTGAGCTTGATTAGACCGATTTCTCCGGTGTTATTCACATGGGGTGCGCAGCAGGCGCAGACGTCTACATCTGGAATCGTAACGATACGAACCTGGCCCTCGATTTCAATTTTGCTGCGATAGTCCAGAATCTCCAGTTCCTCACGGCTTGGATAGGAGATCTGAATCGGCACATTACCGAAGACCACCTGATTGGCAGCAGTCTCAATTTCTAAAAGCTCCTCTTTGGTAATCGGGCCGTTGAAGTCCATGGTGACTTCCTCCTCGCCCAGATGGAAGCCTACGTTGTCATAGCCGAAGCGGGTATGGACAAGACCGGAGACGATATGCTCGCCGGAATGCTGCTGCATCCGGGAGAAGCGCTTCTTCCAGTCAAGAACGCCTTTTACCTCCGCGCCGATCTCCAGGGGGTGTCTGGTGTAATGCCAGATTTCTCCATTTTTCTCATGGGTATCGAACACTTCGATTTCACCCAGATACCCGGTATCCCCGGCCTGTCCGCCGCCTTCCGGGAAAAATGCGGTCTGGTCGAGCGCCACCTTCCAGTAATCCTTTTCCTGCTCACAGGCAGTCACCACCGCCGGAAATGCGGTCAGATGGCTGTCTTCGTAATATAAACGGTCTGTCATGGTGTAAAACCTCCTGTTGTCGAAATGAATCTACCACCAAGTATAACATTTTATCACAGTTTTGGACAGGTATATTTTAAGCGGATGTTGGCAGTTTTCAGTTATCTGTGGGTGACGGCTGAGAAAATGCGCATTGAGGAGAAGAGGAAACTGTGCTATAATTTCTCATAAATCACCTGAAAAGATATGGGAAAACAGATACAAAGATAAATACCATACCAGAAAGGACTTCAACTATGATTGATTTACACGGCCAGGCCGGCCTCCCCTATATCAACCGGGGCGTCTATACCGGAAGCTATGAGGGCATGCGCTACCGGCTGCGGAAGAAAGAGGAAGAGGACAAAAAGACACTGGAGGCAGTGATTTATCCGGAGCCCTTCTGCTTTGAAAAGACAGCGGAGGATCAGAAGGAGGCCAGGGAGTTTCCCTTCACAGACGAGGGCTTTACACAGGCCATCGCCTGGCTGAACGAGCAGTACGAGGCCCAGCAGGAGCGATGGACAGAGGCGAAGAACGCCAGCTGGGTGTAAACTAAGCCATGTCAATGGAAAAGATGGGGTCACCAAAAGAGAAAAAGTGCATAAAATGAAAAAAAGCATTCTGCAGCTTCAGATTATGAAATAAAAACTGCAGAATGCCTTTTTAAGTAACAAAATTGATTTTTGACGAATTCAGAAAAATTCAGGTTCTAAATCCATTCATTTCCACAAATATTCGTGAAAATTCCTGCAGAACAGAAATCTTAGTTATCCTCTTCCTCGTCCGCGCTCTTAGTATAGACGGTACGCTTTCTTGCCATCTCATCGCTCTCCAGGTACTCGTCGTAGGTGGTGATCTTATCGATCATAGCGCCGTTTGGCAGCAGCTCGATGATACGGTTGGCAGTAGTCTGCACAATCTGGTGGTCACGGGAGGAGAACAGCAGCACGCCCGGGAACTTGATGAGACCGTTGTTCAGGGCTGTGATGGACTCCATATCCAGGTGGTCGGTGGGCTCGTCCAGAATCAGCACGTTAGCGCCGGAAATCATCAGCTTGGACAGCATACAGCGGACCTTCTCACCTCCGGACAGCACCTTGACCTTCTTCACACCGTCTTCTCCGGCGAAGAGCATACGGCCCAGGAAGCCGCGCACATAGGTTGCGTCCTTGATTTCGGAATACTGGGTCAGCCAGTCGACGATGGTATCGTCGTTGTCAAATTCCTTACTGTTGTCCTTGGGGAAATAGGACTGGCTGGTGGTGATACCCCATTTATAAGTACCCTCGTCCGGCTCCATTTCTCCGGACAGAATCTTAAAGAGGGTCGTCTTGGCAAACTCGTTGCCGCCTACGAAGGCTACCTTGTCGTCGTGGCCCAGAATAAAGGAAATATTATCCAGAACCTTCACGCCGTCGATGGTCTTGGACAGACCCTCTACGGTCAGCACTTCATTTCCGATCTCGCGGTTCGGACGGAAATCAATGTAAGGATACTTCCGGCTGGAGGGACGGATCTCGTCCAGCTCGATTTTTTCCAGAGCCTTCTTTCTGGAGGTTGCCTGCTTGGACTTGGAAGCGTTAGCAGAGAAACGGGAGATAAATTCCTGCAGCTCCTTGATCTTCTCTTCCTTCTTCTTGTTGGCCTCCTTCATCTGGCGAATCAGCAGCTGGCTGGATTCGTACCAGAAGTCGTAGTTACCGGCATAGAGCTGAATCTTGCCGTAATCGATGTCGGCGATATGGGTGCAGACCTTATTCAGGAAATAACGGTCATGGGATACTACGATGACGGTGTTCGGGAAGTTAATCAGGAACTCCTCCAGCCATGCGATAGCGTCCAGATCCAGGTGGTTGGTCGGCTCGTCCAGAAGCAGGATATCCGGGTTGCCGAACAATGCCTGGGCCAGCAGCACCTTGACCTTCTGGGCACCCAGGAGATCCTTCATCAGGGTGTAGTGAAGATCGGTATCGATACCCAGTCCGTTTAAGAGAGTAGCGGCGTCAGACTCAGCCTCCCAGCCGTCCATGTCCGCGAATTCAGCCTCCAGCTCGCTGGCGCGGATACCGTCCTCATCGGTAAAATCCTCTTTTGCGTAAATGGCCTCTTTCTCCTTCATAATCTCGTAGAGACGGGCATTTCCCATAATAACGGTGTCCAGAACCGGATACTCGTCATACTGGAAATGATCCTGCTTCAGGAAGGAGAGACGCTGTCCCGGGGTAATGACGATTTCGCCATTGGTGGAATCCAGCTCGCCGGAGAGAATCTTCAGGAAGGTAGACTTTCCTGCGCCGTTGGCTCCGATAAGGCCGTAGCAGTTGCCCTCGGTAAATTTGATATTGACATCTTCGAATAAGGCTTTTTTTCCTATTCTAAGCGTTACGTTATTTGCACTGATCATGTTTTGCTCCTTATGACTTGGTAAATATGGTGTATGATACGTTTTTTGTCCTGCAGCTTTTATCTGCGGGCATACACATCTATTTTACAGGAAAATATAGAATTTGCAAGCCCTTTCCACGGTTAAATTCCTGAAATTTCTGAGTTTTCAGGATTTCGGAGGGAAAACGGGATTTTCCGGCGGACGGACTTGAGCGGCCGGGGAAAAGAAGGTATAATGTAGGAAATCACAGGTGTGAAAGCACGGAAGAAGGGAGCAGCATATGAGACATACATTTACATTGGCCAATGGTGTAGAGATTCCGGCGGTGGGCTTCGGTACCTACAAGGCCGCCGCCGACAACGATGAGGCCATTATCAGCGAGGCTATCCGGCAGGGCTACCGGCATCTGGATACGGCTGCCTTTTATTTTAATGAGGAAGCAGTGGGAAAAGCAGTCCGAGAAAGCGGCGTTCCCCGGGAAGAATTTTTCCTGACCTCGAAGGTCTGGAGAGACCGACTCGGCTACGATTCAACCCTGCGGGAGTTTGAAGAGTCCTGTAAAAAACTGGGTACCGACTATCTGGATCTGTATCTGATTCACTGGCCGAGACCCGACGACCTGACAGCCGAGTGGAAGGATCTGGACGTGGAAACCTGGAAAGCCCTGGAGGATCTCTATAAGTCGAAAAAGGTGCGGGCCATCGGCGTCAGCAATTTCCTGCCTCACCATCTGAACAACCTGCTGGAGCGGACCAGTATCATTCCTATGGTGAATCAGCTGGAGTTCCATCCGGGATATATGCAGAAGGCCGCGGTGGATTTCAGCCAGCGCCTGGGCATTCAGGTGGAGGCCTGGAGCCCCATCGGACGGGCCAGAGTGCTTCAGGAGCCGCTTCTCATGGAACTGGCGGAAAAGTATCAGGTATCTGTAGCGCAGATCTGCATCCGTTTCGCCCTTCAGTGCGGCGTACTGCCGTTGCCCAAGTCTTCTTCCGGCGAGCGGATGTGTCAGAACCTGGACGTCTTTGGCTTTAACATCGAGGATGACGATATGCATCAGCTGATGACGCTGCCCCAGCTTGGCTGGTCCGGAGAGCACCCGGACCGGGAGCGGGTGAAGTTATAATAAAGTGTCAGATAAATATGTCTGAATTATTATGACTATTATGCAAAAATGACGATTATAAACAATTTCTAAAATATTAGCACCCCTACTTGATTATAAATATATGGGATTTATCCTGTTTTGTAGAGAAAAAGAAAATGCCAGAAACCTTGATTTTATAAGGATTTTTGGCATTTTCTTTTTGTGACAGGGTGTGTCTGGATTTGTCATAAGCAAATGAAAATATGTAAAAAATATGTATAGGAAAATGCGAAAAATATTCAAAAAGGAAAAGATTTGAAAAATTTGAAAATATGCAGGTGAATAATATATACATTATTTTCAATTTTATGGTATCATAAAAATAAAGATAAAAAGAAGGTGATATAAGTTGCTAAATATTATGTTTTGGAATCTTAAAAGAAATGCTATTGAGGATATGATTATAACGTGCATCGCTGAGAATAACATTGACATTGCAATTTTTGCAGAGTTTGACAATATAGATTTTAATAAGATAGAAGAAAGCTTGGGAAAAATGTATAAGCGAATTTTGGGGGTACAAAAAGATAGGGATAGAAAGGTAACGCTTATAGCAAAGACTACTTTTGATATTAAGAGCATAGAACAAGAAAAGCGGTATAACATTTATAATATTGAGACAGGATTGAAAAAATACATTTTAGCAGCAATTCACTTGGAAGACAGACGAAATTATGAAACAAGAGACAGACTTGAAACGATACGGGATATAATGGAAAATATTGAACAAACAGAAGCATTGTGGAAATGCAATAACACAATAGTTATTGGAGATTTTAATGCCAATCCGTATGATGAAGAATTAATAAGTCGGTATGCGTTTAATTCTGTTTTATTTAAAACAATTATAAATAAAAACGAATTAAGAAATCCTAGCACATTAAAAAAGAAACGATTTTATAATCCTATTTTACATTACATATCCGAAGAAACGGAAATGTATGGAAGTTTTTATTATGAAAATGGTTCAGTGACTCCCTATTGGTATTGTCTAGATCAACTATTAGTAAGAAAAGAGTTAATAAATAGTATTTGTCATATGGAATATTTGAAGAGGATAGATAAGAAAGAGTTGTTAAAGAACGGAATACCAGATCAGGAAATAAGTGATCACTTACCATTATTAGTAAAATTACAGGAGGTAGGAAATGGAGTATGAAAATTATTGGATAGTTGATGATGAGGGCCATGAGGATTTAAAATACACTGAAAATATTTGTAAAATAATGGAGCAACAATGCCGATATTTGTTTGATTATACAAATGGGTGTGTTTTTGCGGTTTTTGATGAAATAAAAACGGAGGGTTCAATAATTGCGACAGCAAAAACTATGGCAAACGCATTTAGGATTCTGTCAGGAAAGATGGAATTACAAGAAACTATTGCTGAATCATCTACAAAAAATTTAATAGATGCGAATAATATGTATTTTGATAAACGTTATGGATTTGAAATATGTACTGAAGAATATAGATTTAGGGTATTTGAGTTAAGAATGACCCCAATATATCCTGTAGAAATCAATATTGATGAAGGAATATGCAAAAATATAAGAAATACTTTAGACAGGGTAGCCATTCCAATGGAAAAAGTTAATTATTTTAGAATCGGTGATGAAGAAGCTTTTTGTAATGTACTACAAGCTATTTTGCAAGATAAAAAAGTGCGTTATATCGTTGGTGAGCTGCAAAAACGTGTGCAAGAAAGAAATGCGAATAAAGAGAATTTGCCTGGGAAGGTAATTATATGTGAAGGACAGACGGATGAAATAGTACTTCAAGCGATTGCCAAAAAGTTAAATAAAGAGGTTACGATTGTAGTAGCTAATGGGAAATACAATGTACCGGCTGTTTTAGAGGGTGTGAGAATGAAATCTAGCAAACCGGAAATTTTGGTGGTTGTTGATTCTGACGGAGATGAAGAGCAAACTCGAAATATAATTGTTGAAAAATTGGGCGTTGGAGGTTATGAATTGGCAATAGTTAATAGTTGTATAGAAGATTGGTTTATGCCTGAGACAGAAAAATTTAGCAAACTGAAATTTATGTATTTAGTGAATTCTATGGTGGAAGAAGCTGATTTTGAAGAATTAGGAAAAGCTCATAAATCCTTTGCTAAAGTAGTTGAATTTTTGCAAAGATAATTCATGAAATTTCTAAAAGTGCATAAAATATAAAAGTCTAGGGAAGCGTTAAATGGCTTCCCTTTTTCTAAAATTCCTTCAAATTCGGCCTCTCAGGCCGAAGACAAATCCCCAAACATCATTTATGATTATATCAGGAACAGCAAAAACCTGTTCACAGACAACTGAATAGCAGTTACAGCATGGAAAATTCCGGCGTATATTCGGCAGAATATCAGCGGGGCCTGCGAGGAGAGTTGATGGACCGAGAGGTGAAGATGGAGCAGGTACAGATTGGATTGATTACGGCGGAAGGATAATAACTCACGAAGGGAGCTGAAGTGGTTTCCTGGCCCTCGAAATAAGCAGCAGAGGGGACGAGCGGTATATAGAATACCGGTCTTGTGAACATCAGAGGATGTCATGCGGCAGGGTTGCCAGTAACTCCCACGTACACGGGGCGAAGAGGAACAAGCGTGTACTTACATGGAAAATATGAAATGGAGGGATAAGGAAGGATGTACAAGGGAATCGAGGTTATCGGGATAGATCATGGCTGGTCGTATATGAAGACAATTTCTCATGTGTTTGTGACAGGCGTGGAAGAGATAGCGACGGAACCGGCCTTTACGAAGAATCTGCTGGAATTTGGTGGAAAATTCTATAAGATAGGCGGTACCCGTCTTGAAGTACAGGATGTAAAAACGAAGAATGATAACTTTTTCCTGCTGACGCTGGCGGCCATTGCTAAGGAGCTGAAAAGCAGGGGAAAAAGGGAAGCAAAGATTTATCTGGCAGTGGGGCTTCCACTTACACGTTTCGGGCAGGAGCGTGCAGATTTCATTCGATATCTGACAGCCAGAAGGTGTGTGAAGTACCAGTTTGAAAAAGAAGAGTACCGGATAGAGGTTTTGAATGCGTTCGTGTTTCCCCAGTGTTATGCGGCGGTTGCTGATAAGCTTAGCACCTATAAGCGAAAGGTACTGGTGGTAGACATTGGAAGCTGGACGATTGATATGATGCCGGTAGTCGATGAAGAACCGGACGAGCCCAGATGCTCTACGCTACAGAGAGGGTTGATTACCTGTATGCGCTCCATCAATGAACAGTGTGTCCGGCAGTTGAATGGAGAGGTAGATGAAAGCGATATTCAGGCAGTGATGCGGATGGAGCGTAGCGGGTTGAATGGAGATTATACCAGAATCATTGAAAATGAGGTTCGGACTTTCATGGGGCAGATTTATCATTCCATCCGGGAGCATGGCTACAATCTTCAGACCACGCCGTTGATTTTCGTAGGAGGCGGGGCAGTCGTGATGAAAAATTATGGCCCGATACAGCAGGGAAATGTGACTTACAATCTGGATATCAAGGCCAATGCAAGGGGATATGAATATCTCACCTATACGGCGCTCCGGCAGATGCGCAGATAAGGAGCAGACATGAGTTTATCAACGATTCGAAAAATGACGCTCAGACTCAATATGGAAGAACCGAAGCAGGCCGAGATTTACCAGATACTGACCAATCTGGATAAATATATTTATAAATCCCAGAATCAGTTTCTGGTAGACGCGCTGGAGTTCTACATTGAACATAGCGGAAAAGATATGTTGACCCAGCAGGAGCAGGCCGAACAGCAGCGATACATCACGGCAGAGGAACTGGAGCAGATAAAAAAGGAGTTGCGTGGGGAACTGCTGGAAGAGACGAGGAATGAACTTCTGAAACTGCTGGGACGGTATGCGGCAGGCGCACAGAATCCGATGACCGGTCAGATAAAGGCATTGACGGGTCAGACGGACGAAATGGAACTGGAAAATGACACAGAGGGGGAAAACTCTGTAGTAGGCAATCTGGCATGCAGATGGATGGGAGAGATTTAAATGAAATCGGTACTTGAGACAATCGGAAAAGGTTTTTGTGGAATCGGAAAGGTATCTCTGTGGATTGCGATTTTTGTATGGGCAATCGCAATAACGGCGGCAAAGATATTTTTTGTATTGTTCTTAACACTTGCCAGAATGGTGCTGATTCTTATCAGTGCTGTGGAACCATAGGGAAAGGTAAGGAAAGCGCTTCTTCGGAGGCGCTTTTTGTATTATAAAGTCCCGTAAGGGGCTGCAGGTGTCAGGTTCTGTGGGGTAAAGGAGGAAAAATGAGGTATATACGTGACAAGCCGGGGAAAGGCTGGATGGAGCGGTTGGCAATAGGCTGGCTGCTTTTTTATTGTAAATGATATTTAAAGAGAGAGGGTGTGTAACGTAAAAGTACAGAAATCAGACCAGAGAAAGGAAAAGCCGGACAGGGTTCCGGGATATTGGAAGAGAAAACCAAAAAGGAAAGGGGATGAAAGATGGAGGCGAACCTAGAATTTTCAGCTTTTTGTAGAAGCATACAAGAGGGGCTGGAACAGAAAAAAGAGCTTAAAAAATATCAGTTTACTATAGAGAATGGCGCGATTCTAATTGCAAGGATAAGAAACGGACAGACAAGCAGTGTGGAAATGAAGCTGGATGATTCCTATGAACGGTATTGTAAATCAGGTGACTATGCAAGTGTATATGAGAGTCTTGAAAAATATCTGACAGAAATCGGAGCAAATTTGGATAAGTGCCTGGAGAGCAATCAGAAAGAGAAACTGATAAAGGAAAACTTGATTTTTAAGCTGGTCAATACACGTTATAACAGTGACTATTTGCAGGATGCTCCGCATAGAGAAATCGGCGATATGTCAGTGGTATATTGCTGGAAAATCTCGGACAAATTGTTTGGAAAACTTACAAATAACGTGATGGAAAAGCTGGGGTGGACAGAGGAGATGCTGTATGAGATGGCTTATAAGAATACAAGAGAAATGAATCCGCCTGTACTGGAAAGCATCTATGAAGCGATTGGCCCAACATGGGATACAAGCTATGAGAAAGAAATCAGAGCAAAAAGAATGCTGGTTCTTACGAATCAGAGTAAGGATTATGGAGCGGTCATGATGCTATATGATGATTTACTGCAAAGCGCGGCAAAACGTGCAGGAGAGGATATATATGTACTTCCATCGTCTGTGCATGAAGTAATTTTGATGCCGGTATCACTGACGAATGGTGTCATGGCGCAGTTGCGCTTACGTGAAGTAAATCGGAAAGAAGTAAAACCGAAAGACACGTTATCGTATACGGCATACAAATATGATGCGAAGGCTCATACTTTGAAACCAGTAGATTTCGGTGGTAGGAAACGAAAAAGTAAAAAAACGGAAAAGCAGCCTATAAATTTAGATATTGCCGATAAGGTAAGATAGGAGGAAAAATGGCAGGAAGAATGAATTTTGAAGAGTTTTGTAACCGTGTAGTGCAGGAAATAAACCAGGAAAAAGCGCTGGGGGAGAGCGTTGCCAGTTATGAGGATAAAAAAATTCGTGTAACGGAAAGAAAAAATGGCCGCAGTGTGAGTACCGGACTGGAACCGAAAGGGTGTTATGACTGGTATGCTGCTACAGGAGATTTTACCAGGGCATATGCGGATATTAAAGAAAATCTGCGGACTGCAATGGAAGAGTTTCATGAGAAGGTTGGAGAGGTGAGACTGGACAAGAAATCAATCGAAGAAAGTCTGCATTTTCAGTTGGTAAATACGGAAAGAACTGGAGAAATACTGAACCACATGCCGCACCGGGATATGGGGGATATGTCAGTAGTCTATTGTTGGCAGGTGGCAGATGAGATGATTGGAAAAATTACAAATCAAGTGGCAAAGAGTATGGGCTGGACAGAAGAAAAATTGTATCGGATGGCTTATGAGAATACCAGGCAGGTGAATCCCCCAAGACTGGAAAGTATGGGGAATATGCTGAAACTGTTGGGAGGCTTAGACGATATGACGAATGCTGCCCCAGCTCAAATGTATGTCCTTACCAACCAGAAAAATACGGCAGGGGCAGCTATGATGTTGTATGACGATATGTTGGAGAAGGCGGCAGAAAAGCTGGGTGGAGATGTATATGTTATTCCGTCTTCCATTCACGAGACACTTTTAATTCCGGCAGGCATCACAGAGGCAATCGAAGTACAGGATTTACTTCGTGAAATGAATCAGACGCTGTATCCGGGAGATCTTCTGTCGAACACCCTGTATATGTACGATGCCCATGCACATGAACTCAAACCGGCGGACGTACATCCAATACGAACCAATAGTCAGGAAGTGTATGAACCGGTATTTCGGCCCACCTTTGTAGTCAGTGCCAGATAGGAGCAGTTATGGAGGATGGATTTAAGCTGGAGCAGGTAGCTATACGTCTGGTTCCGGAAGCAGCCGTGTGGGATACCGATCCGATTCGAAGTCCGGAACGGGCGGTAGAAGTGTTGGGTAAATATATCCGGGATATGGATCGGGAAGCAGTCTGTGTAGTGAATTTCAATGCAAGGTTGCAGCCAATCAATTTTCAGATCGTCAGTATAGGAACCTTGGATCAGGCGCTGTGTGAGCCCCGGGAAATTCTAAAGGCAGCTATCCTGTCCAACGCAAACTCTATGATGATTCTGCACAATCATCCGGCAGGAAGCATAACACCTTCTGGAAGTGATATGCAAATGACGGAAAGAATGGAAAAGGTGTGTGATCTGGTCGGGATCCCACTGATGGACAGTATCATTATCGGGTTTGGCCGGGAAGATTATTTCAGCTTTCGGGATGCTTCGATGCTGGTAGAGCAAAATCAGCAGAGCGATAGAGCGGCTGAGGAAAGGAGCGGGAGAGGAGGAAGATGAGCGGAGCAGGCAGATGGTATACAGAGGAAGAATTGCAGATTGCGAAGAGCGTAGATTTGACGGCAGTGGCCCGGCGATTGGGCTATACGGTGGTACGGGTCGGATCTATGTACACCTTAAAAGAAATGGATTCCATCCGTATCTATAATCGCCGGAGCTGGTTCCGGTGGTCAAGGGTTGCTGAAAAGGGCAGTAACGGAGGAACCCAGATTGATTTCCTGCGGGTATTTGGTGGCATGAAGGTCAAGGATGCAGTGTTCTGGCTTCTGGATTTTGCAGGATATCGGCGATTGGACGAGGAAGGGTTACAGCCACTCAAATATCAGGTGAAGGAAGAAGCAAAGAAGAAACTATTTTGTCTGCCAGAGCCTGCGGCAGGGTATGATGCAGTTTACCGGTATCTTGGTGAAGAGCGCAGCATTGGTAGAGAGGTGATTGATTTCTTTATCCGTCAGGACTTGATATATGCTTCCAAAAGATACAGGGATGTGGTGTTCAAGGGAAATGACCGGAATGGGGTTACCCATTTTGCCAGCCTGCGTGGGCCGGATATCAAGCGGGATGTGGCCGGAAATGATAAGCATTACGGCTTTAACTGCTGGAATGATGACAGTACAGAATTGGAGGTATTTGAGGGCGCAATAGATTTGTTGAGTTTCACGGAGTTGACACAGAACTATGAGACGAACAAGCTGGCGCTTGGAATGCTGTCAGATGCACCTTTGGAAACTTTTCTGGGGGAACATCCGCAGATCCGAAGCATAGCCTTTTGCTTGGACAATGACCAGCCGGGAAGAGAGGCGACGGAGCGGCTGATGCGAAAGTATTACGAGAGGGGGTATGAAGTAGAGGACGCACCGCCGCCGTCAGCCTATAAGGATTACAACGAGTGTCTGGCAGACCTGAAGAGACAGATGTTGCAGGAACGTGATTTGACGGCAAAAAGTGCTGGCAAAATGAAAAAATGACGGCAAAAGATGACGGCAAAGCTGGAAAAGTGACGGCAAAAAGTGCCGGCACAGAGGAAAAGTGACGGCAAAAAATGCCGTCAAAATGAAAAAATGACGGCAAAAGATGACGGCAAAGTAAGAAAATGACGGCAAAAAGTGCCGTCATTCTATGATATCAGGGGTTTTAGGGGATTTTCCCCTAACCAGAGGCATTTGGACGGTGACGTCACAAATGCGTATCTGGCAAGAGACCGACAGGGCTCTTGAAAAGAAGGGAGGAATAAAGTACGGAAGAAACAAAAATAGAGTGGATAAAAAATGCGGATGATTTTCTGGACTGGATGACGGTCCACCAAAGCTATTCGGCAGTTTTCAAAAAGGATGCGGCGGCTGTGCTGTTCTATGTAGAGCAGATGCAGTACGAGATTGGCAGTCGGGACGGGGAGCTTGTACGGCGGAAGATTGGAAAAGAGAAAGTAGAGTCATACCGGTATGAGGATTTGATTGATGATGTAGATATCTGGATTTTTGGGAAAATACTGGAACTGAACGCGCTTCGGGATGATTGTCGCAATGACATTGAACGGGCGGTTCATGAGAGCGAGTATCAGCGGCTGAAGGAGGATGAGCGGCGTGTCGGAAAACTGTACGAGAAGACTTGTTACGGGAAGGCAGTAGATGTCTTAGCGGAGCGGTTGGCAGAAAAACTGTTTGACAATATCCTGAAGGGCAAGTACAAGCAGGAAATTCAGGATATAGCAGAGAAAATCTGCAGTTTTGCGGAAGAGGAAAAGAAGTATGGCCGCTAAATGGGTGCGGAAAACCGTACGATTAACGGAGATGGAAGCGAGGCTTTTGGCAGAAAGAGCTGCAGAGAGCGGATTACCGGAAAATCAGTACATTCGTTTCCAGATACGGCAAAGACCGTCAGATTATCCGGCGGTGCAAAAATTGTTAAAAGAGCTGCTCAATGAGATAAACCGGATAGGGAACAATATCAACCAGATTGTTCACGGAAATCACATGGATTTTTATACAGAAGCAGACAAAGAACAGCTTTCGGCTTATATGAGGCGGCTGAATCTGTCCATGCGTGAGGTGATAGAGAAAATTGGCAATCAGTAAAATTACCTGTATGAAAGATTGCGGAAAGAGTTATCACGGAAAACATTTGAGGGCAGCTCTTGCATATATCACAGTTCCGGAAAAGACACAGCAAGGGAGGCTGGTGGCAGGTATAAATTGCGTACCGGAATTTGCTTTTGAGCAGATGAAGGATACAAAACGGAAATACGGGAAGTTAGACAAGCGGCAGGGATATCATTTGGTCTTATCCTTCAAAGAAAATGAGGTTACCCCGGACACCGCCATGGAATTAACTTCCCGCTTCGTAAAGGAATATCTCGGCAGCGAATACGAGGCTGTCTACGCCGTCCACGACAACACCCGGCATATTCACGCCCATATCGTATTCAACAGCGTGAGCTTCCTAACCGGGAAAAAGTACCGCTATGAAAAAGGTGACTGGGCCAGGGAGATACAGCCTATCACCAACCGACTCTGTCAGGAGTATGGTCTGTCCACAATCGAAATTGAGGACGATAAGCTGAATCAGGATGTGGAATACCGGGAAACCCGGAAAGAGCAGGCAATTCAGCATGTCTGGAATTCGGCTATTCGGCGGGATCTGGATGCTTGTATCATTCTGTCAGCCACGTATGAGGAGTTTCAGCGGGAGCTTACAGAACGGGGCTATGAGTGTAAAGAAGGCAAGTATCTGGCTATCCGTCCGCCGGGCATGAAGCGGTTCCGCAGGACGCAGCGACTGGGAGAGGATTATACGATAGAACGAATACAGGAGAGAATTGAGACCGAAACTTTGCGGTCAGTCGCCAGGGCAGGCCAGGGCCATGCCCCGCGGATCGTGGGCGGCAGTGTCCGCAGACACCGGAGGCCGAAACTGACGGGTCTGCAGAAGCGGTACTTTGCCCGCCTGTACAGGATCGGCAAGCTGAAAAAGCGACCTTACAGTCAGGTGTGGAGATACTGGGAAGATATCCGGAAAATGAAAAAGCTCCAGAATCAATATCTGTTTCTGGCCAGAGAGGACATCACGACGGTTCCGGAGCTTCAGAATGCCGTACAGGCTCTGACTGCCAGGCAAAAGGAAGCGGCCAGGGAGAAAAGCCGTCTGGGAAAACAGAAGCACCGATTTCAGGAGTTGTTTGAATTGGCGGCAAAGATGGAGGAGCTGGAAGCAGCGTTTCATTCCTATGAGCGTGGCGATTCCTTTTTTACGGAAGAGCATCAGGAATATGAGGCGTGCCAGAAGGCCTTGGCGGAAAAGGGATATACCTATGAGGAAATCTGCGCGGTCAGGGAGCGGATTACCCGGGAGTATGCGGAAGCGACTTCCCGGGAACGGCAGCTCTACCGGGAACTGAAAACCGGAAAGGGACTGTTAAAAGAAATGGAAACAGAGGATAAAACACAGAGACAGACAAAGGGGGAAATAGATGGAACAGAACGAAGAGAAGAGCAGGAAGCTCAGCGCCAGGGAGATCGAGGCGTATCTGCAGAAAATGAAAAAATCACATTATAGTGGCGATGTGATGGAGCTGGTGAAGGATGATCTGGAGTATGGCCTGAGCCCGGCCCAAGTGGAGAGTTATCTGAACCGGGCCGATTTTTCGTCTCGACAGAAAAAACTATATTCCGAGGCGCTCCGGGATAACTTTTCGAAGGAAGTATTGGAAATTGCGTTTGCCCGTGGCCTGAAGGTTCAGCAGATGCAGGTGGCCTGCGGGTATGTCCGGAAGGGAATCTCAGAAGACGCACTCAGGGAAGTCCTCAGCGAAGAACGCAGTGCAAAAGAAATGAGTGACATGATGCAGGATATCTTAAACCGTCAGGAGGAAGACGCGGCTGTCCCGGTAACGGAGCTTTCGGATAGCCTGCAGGAGCAACTGGATGAGGCGCTACAGCAGAAAGAATATCTGGAACAGCAGATAGCGGCGAAGGAAAAAGAGATTCAGGAAGGGCTTGCGAAAGTGGCCAGCCAGCGAGGCACCATCGAGGAGCAGGCAGCCCGGATTCGGGAGCTGGAGGAGCAGTTGGAAAAGCGCCCGGAAAAGCGCCCGGTTCGTCCGCAGGTGTCCTACGAAGTGCAGATGCAGATGGAGCAGGGAAAGCCGCCTGTACAGATACCGGTAGAACCGGTAGAGGTGGAACGTAAGAGAAGTAATGATGTCGGTAGATTCAAGATGTTGTTTGAAAAAAGGAAAGCCAGGACCGACATGGTAAAGCTGGTGTCCCAGGCCGATTTGTCGGAGGGACAGCTTGCGGCGATTCTTGCGGGAATGGAGCAGGGGCTTACCCAGGAGCAGCTTACAGAGCTGGTACACTGCGGGGCTACCCCGGAAAAGATGCAGATAATTGTGGAAATTGCCGTGCTGGAGAACAGCATGAGAAGAGAGGAGGCGTGAGATTGGCGGAAGAAATTCAGGAGGCGATCCAGATTATCCGGGTAGCCTATGACGGCGTGGAGATCTGCATGAAAGCAGGTTCCAGCGGCCTGAAAGCGCTGCAGCAGATCGTGCAGCTCTTCAAATATCTGCTTGACCAGGAAAAGCTGAGCGGAAAAACCAGTATGAAAAAGCTTCTGATGCGGGGCGGTGATCTGCAGGTTTTAAAGTTTCCGGAACAGGATTTGAAACGGATAGAAAAGGCTGCGAAGAAATACGGGATTCTGTATACGAGACTGCCGGATATCAATGCAAAGGATGGATATGCAGAGATTCTGTTCCATTCGGAAGCAGTCCCACGGGTCAATTTGTTGATTGAAAAGCTGAAAGCCGGAAAGATAGCGACAATAGAGGATTATCTGAACAACGGGGTAGAGGAAGAAATGGAGAAGCTGCCTGGTTTTTTAAAGGAACGGCTGCCCGGCGGTAATTACAGGGAAGAAGAGTTGGAGGAACTGCAGGAGCTGGCGGCCCGGATACAGGCGAACGCAATCCGAAAGGATACCCCCTGCGTCGCGATCACACTGGATCAGTCGCTCATTGCAGAGGAGACGGCGGATCGGATAAAAACCAGAATTCCCGGCACCTGGGGCGAGCATATCCGGTATCTGTGGATTGATAAGGCAGATATGGTGAAAATCCACGGCGGGAAGACAATGCTGACATTTCTTGATCCGGAAAAAGACTATACCATCTTTGGAAAAGAGGAAAAGCTGAGGGAGCAGATCCGGGGAGCCGAACTGTATGAGAAGCATTATGATCCGGTAGAAAAGGAATTACGAAAGAAGGCGGAGACGACTGAGAAACAGCAAACGAAAAATGAAAGAGCGAAGAATGAAAGAACGAAGAATCGGAAGAAATCCGGAGAGACCGGCGCGAAAAACAGTAGAAAAACTGGCAGGAAAAAAGGCAGGTGATGAGAACGTATGCAGACGGGAAAGAAGAAGCCCGCCCTTCCGTGGCTGCTTGCTGGTGCAGTGTTGGCCGGATATCTGGGCTACATGCTTGGCGGAATCTGGAAGGAGGGAATAACCTATGTGGAGTTCATGGAGCGCTTGAGCGCAGTCTGTGAAAGACCCCTAGCCAATTATTGGAGCGCCTATTCGCTGAAACTGATTGCTTTTGCGGAGCTGATATATGCGATGGCAATGCTCATGTACTACACCAGTGGACGGAACCTTATGCCCGGTAAGGAGCATGGTACAGCCCGTCTGGAGCCTCCAGCGCAGGCCGCCCGGCTTCTGGAGGATAAAGACCCGGAAAGAAACCGGATCTTGAGTAAAAATGTCCGTATGTCTATGGATTTCCGGAAACTAAAACTCAACGGGAATATCCTGATCTGCGGAGGCTCAGGAGCCGGAAAGACCTTTTACTTTGTAAAGCCCAACCTGATGCAGCTCCCCAGGAACTGCTCTTTTATCTGTACCGATCCGAAGGGAGAGATCCTGCGAAGCTGCGGACAGATGCTAAAGGACAACGGCTATCAGGTGAAGGTCATCAACCTGTTGGAGATGGAAAAATCAGATTGCTATAACCCATTCCGTTATATCCGTGAAGAGACCGATGTGGTGAAGCTGATTACGAACCTGATTGCCAATACCACACCAAAGGGAGCCAATTCTTCCGATCCGTTCTGGGAGAAAGCAGAGAGTATGCTGCTGCAGGCTCTCTTTTATTATGTCTGGCTGGAGGAACCGGACGCTACAAAGAACATGGGAACCGTGATGAAGCTTTTGGGAGAAGCGGAGGTAACGGAGCGGAACAAGCCGTCTAAGCTGGATCTGCGGATGCAGAAGCTGGCAGAGCGCTCTAAGCTGGGGAACCAGCACCCGGCCATTGTCCAGTATAACAAGTGTATGCGGGGAGCCGGGGATACGGTGCGGAGCATTATCATCAGCGCCAATTCTCGCTTGGCCTATCTGGAAAATCAGAAGGTACTGCGGCTGTTGTCCAGGGATGATATGAATCTGGCGGAGCTTGGGACCGGCGTCAACCGGGACGAAAAGACTCGGACAGCACTTTTCTGTGTCATCCCGGATTCTGATAAGTCCTATAACTTCATTATCGGTATGCTTTACACCCAGATCTTTCAGGAACTATACTATCAGGCCGACTTTGAGTACGGCGGGCGGCTGCCGATTCATGTGACCTTTATGCTGGACGAGTTTGCGAATGTGGCACTGCCGGATGATTTTTGTTCCCTGCTTTCCACCATGCGAAGCAGGGAGATCAGCAGCATTATCATCATCCAGAATTTCGCGCAGCTTAAAGCGCTGTTCAAGGATACCTGGGAGACGATACCCGGAAACTGCGATACGTTTATTTATCTGGGCGGCAATGAGCAGAGTACCCACAAATATGTGTCGGATCTTCTGGGTAAAAGTACCATTGACAAGAAGTCCACGGGAGAAACAAAAGGGCGGCAGGGCAGCTCCAGCCGAAACTACGATGTTCTTGGGCGGGAGCTTCTGACGCCGGATGAGGTACGGAAGCTGGATAACAAGAAATGTATTCTCTTTATCCGTGGCCTGAATCCGGTTCTGGATGATAAATTTATTCCATTTTCCCATCCCATGTTTCACCAGACAGCAGACGGTGGTGGGGCTGCTTATGAGCATAAGCCCAAGGAAAATCAGAAGCCTTATGAACTGTTGAATGAAAAGGCGATACGTTATTACGAAAAGCAGAAGAAAGCCGGAGCGCCGGTCTATATCAATACGGTGACCTATGAGGCGTTTATGCAACTGGGTGATGATGGGCAAAGGGAAAACCAAAGCGCAGACGGGCATAAGGGTCAGAAGGGACAAAACCGACAGAAAGCCAGGGAAAATCAGGCGGATACTATCGTAGTCCGGATCACGAGGTGGGACTATTCTGCTGAGCAGATCGAAGAGTTGAAAAAAGCAATCCAGGCAGGGATTCCCCAGGAGAAACTACTGGAAATATTCTATCCGGATGTACGCGTGGAAGAAATGCGAACCTTTCGGATGGCTTACAAAAAAGGAGTGAAGAACGATTGAATAAAAGAAAAGAGAGAAATATGAGAAAAAAGGTGCTGACGGTAACGGCCATTGTGTCTGGCATCTATGTGGCGGCCCTGTGGGTGATTACCAGCCACGCGGCAGGAACGGAAGTAGTAACCCAGCCGTTAGACAATCTGAAGACACTGGTGATCGCCGTGATTGGAGCGGTGGGCCTGATTATTCTGGCAAAGAACATCATGGAGTTTGCCCAGGCATATCAGAATCAGGATTCCTCGTCCATGAACTCGGCGTTGAAGGGAATCGTGGCGGGAACGATTATGGCGATGATTTCGCCGGTACTTTCCTTCCTTGGATTCTGAAATTGGATTCCAATAGAGGAGAAAAGGGAAAGAGAGGTGAGAACAGGATATGGATGTATTTAAGCTGGGGGATAAGATTCTGGATTTGCTGGAAATGGTATTCGGTTTCTGGAACAATCAGACTGGCATGATTTTCGCACTGCTGGGCCAGTCCCCGACCACCTTCAAGGGTGGAGGCCCGTGGAAGGTCATTATGGATATTGAACCTACTTTTGTAGCAGTTGGGTCGTCCTTAGTGGTCTTATTTTTCGTGATTGGCTTCTGCTCGGAGAGTGTGGATGTCAAAGAGGAGCTTCGATTTGAGGCGATCCTTCGGATGCTCATGCGGCTGGGAATAGCGGAATGGCTTGTGACGAAAAATGTAACAATAATGCGGGCCTTCTTCACGTCGGTGGGCAGGCTGGTGGGGCTCTTGTCAGCGGGCGAGAGCACCACATTGACAATTAACGCAGAACAGGCGGAGATTATCAAGGGACTGGGCTTTGGTGAGAGCCTGATTATGTTGATTTTGGCGGCGCTTTTGTCCATCATCGTGATTATCTGTGGTTTTTTCATGGTGTATACGGTGTATTTCCGTTTCCTGAAAATATTGGTTCTGGTGCCTTTCGGGGCGCTGGCCTTTTCGACTACGGGCGGTAACCGGATGGTGAGCAGCACGGCGGTATCTTACAGTAAATACTTTTTATCTGTGTTATTGGAAGCGGTGACCATGGCCCTTGCGATTATTGTATGCAACGCATTTATCAACGCTGGCCTCCCGGCCTTTACGGGAGACTATGCGGACTGGGCTAAGACCCTGATTTATCTGTGCGATATGACCTTTACGGTGGCACTGACCGTGGGCAGTGTAAAAGGCGCGCAGGTGCTGACCAGCAAAGCGCTGGGCCTGTGAGAGAGGAAAGGAGAAAAAAGAACAATGGTGATTGAGATGAATAAAGACATTGAAAAATATCAGGAATCGGTAGTATGGGGGCTGACAGTGAAGCAGCTCCTTTTTTCAGCCCTCAGCCTGCTGGCCGGAGGCGGTATTGTACTTCTGACCTACCAGACGGTGGGTCTTACCACGGCGGCTTATCTGGCGATTCCGGTGGCCGCGCCGATTGCCTTGGGCGGCTTTTACAGCTATCACGGCATGAGTTTTTATGAGGTGACCAGGCGGAGAATCCGTCAGCTATTTTTCAATCGGACATTACTGTACCGGTCACCGGAACGTAATGAGACGGAGAATCGGAAAAAGAAGAAACGGCAGAAGAAAAAGAGAAGGGGTGAAACATGAGATTATTTACAGATAGTTTTCAGCAACTGAAGAAAGCCAGTGTGCCCCTGTATCGGACGCCCAAGTCCATACAGGAGACCATTGAGATTCTGAAGGTGGCGGAGAATGGCATTTTTGAAGTGCGGAAAGGCCATTATTCCAAAAGCTACCGCTTTCAGGATATTAACTATACAACCACCACAGAGGGCGAGCAGCTCAGTATTATAGAACGGTACTGCAAGCTGCTGAACAGCTTGGACGTGGAGTTCAAAATCACATTGAACAATAAGAATAAGGACATGCAGAAGCTGCGGAAGAATGTGTTCCTGAAGGAGCGTCAGGACGGCTATGATGAGTATCGGGGTATGTATAACCACATCGTGGAGGAAAAGATTCAGGAAGGAAAACAGGGAATCGCCCAGGAGCGATATCTGACGATTACGATTGAGCGTGGCAATTTTGAGGAAGCCAAAGCCCAGTTCGCGACAATCGAAGCGTCGCTGCAGAAGGCGTTTCGGGAGCTGGGAAGCCCGATTGTGCCCTTAAGCGGCAATGAGCGGATGCAGGTACTTTATGATTATTACCATCTGGGCGACGAGGAATCCTTTGATTTTGATATCCGGGAGGCGAAGCAAACAGGCACCGATTTTCGTAACGACTTGTGTAATGGGATGCTGAAATATTATTCCGATTACTTCCAGGATGAAAATAAGGTGGGTCGGGCGCTGTTTATTAAAAAATATCCGTCCGGCCTGTCGGATGGTTTCTTAAATGAAATCGCCAGTCTGCCGGTCCATTCCGTGATTAGCATTGATGTAGTTCCGATTCCCAAAGAGTTGACTACTAAGGTTTTGCAAAAAAAGTATCTGGGAATTGAATCCGATATTATCCGGCAACAGCGTGTCCGGAACCGGAACAACGACTTCTCTTCGGAAATTTCTTACACTAAAAGAAATGAAAAGAAGGAGATCGAGAACATCATGGACGATGTGCGGGATAACGACCAGTGCCTCTTTTATGTGGCGGTGACCATGGTATTTCTGGCGAAGACCAGGGAGGAGCTGGACAGTATCACCGATACAGTCATGACGATTGGCAAGCGCAACTCTGTGACAATAGACAAGCATTACCTGATGCAGAGAGAGGCAGTGAATACGGCGCTTCCCATCGGTGTCCGTCAGGTGGAGACTATGCGAACCATGCTGACCCAATCGCTGGCTTCCCTTCTGCCCTTCAACGTACAGGAGCTGCAGGACGAAACCGGCGTTTACTACGGGATCAATCAGGTCAGTAAAAATATTAACGTGGGTAACCGGAAAAAACTCATGAATGGAAATGGCTTCATCTTCGGGGTTCCCGGAAGCGGCAAGTCTTTCTTTTCCAAGATGGCAATGGGAGCCGTCTATCTGAGCAATGGCCCGGACTGCCATACAGACGATATCATTGTGGTGGATCCCATGAATGAGTATTTTGATATCGCAAAATTATATGGCGGAACAGTTGTAAACCTGAGCTCTTACACGGATAACTACATGAACCCGCTGGAAGTGGATCTGGCAGATCTGTCTGTCCTTAAACGCCGGGCGGTGATCCGGCAGAAGTCTGAGTTCATGCTGGGCCTGTGCGAGCAGTCCACCGGAGAGTCCTTGAATTCCCGGCAGAAAACGTTGATTGACCGTTGTGTTAGAAAAGTATATCAGGAGGCAGCCCGGAAGAAGCAGATCCCGGTGATGACAGACTTTTATCGGACACTATTGGAGCAGAAGGAGGAAGAGGCCAAGGGGCTGGCCTTATCCATGGAGTTATTCACGGAAGGTTCCTTGAATATTTTTAATCATCAGAGCAACGTGGATGTGGACAACCGGTTTCTGGTATTTGGTATTCAGGATCTGGGCGAGGAGTTGTTCCCCATTGCCATGCTGGTCATGCTGGAGTGTATCCAGCAGCGAATTATGGAAAACTGGAAAAAGGGGATTGCCACATGGTTATGGATCGACGAGTTCCATGTACTGCTCCAGTCTCCCTATTCTGCGAATTATCTTTGGGCGCTCTGGAAAAAGGTGCGAAAGCGCCGGGGTATCTGCACCGGTATTACCCAGAATCTGGCAGATATCCTGCGGAGCGACAGCCGGGATACCATCGGTACCATGCTGGCCAATTCCGAATTTGTAGCTCTGCTCCGGCAGTCCAGTACCGATTTGGATACAGTGGCGGACGCCCTGAATATCTCAGAGGCGCAACTGGATTATGTCAACAATGCCCCGGCAGGAACCGGCCTGCTCCGATTTGGGTCTGTAGTGATTCCTTTTGATGAGACGGTATCGAAAGATTCGAAGCTCTATCAAATGTATAATACAAATCCCTATGAACTGGCGGAACAGGCTGAGTCAGCGGATGGAGGTGGCAGCACTGGTTATCCGGCAGAAGATTGATAAGCCTGTCAGGTTGCATGTGAAGAAAGGCAGCGGTATCCGGGTGCGGACATCCGGTCAGAGAGTTGCAGTCAAAGGAGCCCGGATTTATACCGTACAGCGGGGGCCGAAGGTGAAAAGGGTCAGCACGAGGGCAGGCACTTCACGCCGCTACAACCGAAAAGGCAGTGACGCCTACCGACAGGGAAAGCGGTATTACACGACAGGACGGTATCAGGCGGATCCTTACTATAATAAGAAGAGACAGGTACAGGCCATCCAAAAAGAAGGCTATCGGAAAGGAAAAGAGTTAAAAGGCAAAGAGAAGTCCCGGCCGGGAATCACAGGGGAAGACTGGTATAAAACGGAGGGCAGTCATAGACTACCAGAGCGCTCAGGCAGGGAGCAGTACAAAGAGAAAAGAAAAAGCCATTGGGAACGACGACATGACGAAAGACAGGTGGAGGACTATTCAAAAAGGGGAAAAGCCGGGAAAAAGCAGAAGCAGGCAGACACAAAAAAGGAAGCCACAAAACGGCAGCTAAGGCAGAGAAAGGTTGCCTATTTCTTGGATAAGACCAGAGCTGAAGAAGAGCAAAAAGACAGTATTGCCAAGCTCACCCGGGATGTTGCCGTCAAGTATTTGGAGGTTCTCGTGAAAAAGGCGGTAGCAGCCATTGGCGGCTTTCTGGTGGGCGCAGCCCTTTTTATCGCAGTGGCCTTTATCCCGGTGGTGGCAGTGGTGACTATCCTTTACAATTCGCCGTTTGCCATATTTTTGCCGATACTGGAAGAAGGGGAACAGGTCACGGACGTATTTTCTTCTTATCTGTCTGATTTCCGGAAGGAAGCAGAGCAGCTTGCGCAGGAGCATAGTGGGTACGACGAGGGAGAACTGATCTATGTGGACTATGAGGGAGGCGGGGCAGAGCCCTCCAATCTCTATGACATGATTGCCGTCTATATGGTCCGGTATGGTGTCGGGGACACGGCCTCTATTGTGAACGACACAACAAAAAGCTGGATGCGGACGGTTATGGAGGATATGTGCAGCTATATACTGGAGACCGGAACCGAGGAACGGGACACCGGAGAAAAGGATAAGAATGGTCAGGCCATTACTGAGACCGTCTCTGTCCTGTATGTGAAGGTTCATCTGAAAACCTATTCAGATATGGTGGCAGAGTACGGCTTCGGCGAAGATGAAGTAGCCATGCTGGAAGAGCTTATGCGTCCGGAAAATCTGGCTCTGCTTGGCGGCAATGGCGCGGACAGCTTTGAAAAGCTTACGGAAGAAGAGATCCGGACTGCTCTTGGCGATGCTTCCGGTGATGTGGGAACAGCTCTGTCCTATGCGCTTAGTAAGGTGGGCTATCCATACAGTCAGGAGCTGCGGGACAGTGGAGACTATTATGATTGCAGCTCTCTGGTCTATTATGCGTGGAAGGCAGCCGGAGTGGATATCAGCTACGGCAGCTCCTACTCGGCGGCGGCCCAGGCCCAGGGACTGGAACAGGCCGGAAAGAGCGTCCCGTTGGAAGAATTGCAGCCCGGAGATTTGATTTATTTTAGCTTTGTTCACAATGAACGTTATAAGAATATCAGCCATGTCGCCATCTATGCCGGAAACGGTATGATAATCGAGGCGGCAAATGAAAGCACAGGCGTCGTATACCGTAAGCTTCACAGCCAGAGAAGCATTGTAACGGTATGCAGGCCCTAGAAGGGAGATGAAGACAATATGAAAAATGAAGTCATGGATAATATGGAGTACCTGATGCAGGAGTTACACAGGGAGTGGGCCAGATCCGGCCCCTCCCGGATTTCCTGTACACTGCAGAGCGCGGAGGTGAGCGAGGTACAGGGAGCGCTGGCAAGGCAGGTAGAGAAGCAGCAGCTTTTACTGGAACGGGAGGAGCTGACCTTTCAGAAAAGCGTCCAGCTTCTGCGGATGAACTATATCCTGCTTCGGCTGGCGAAAAAGATGAAGGCGGAACAGGCGCAGAAAAGCAAGGATAACGACAGCGGTGATCTGGGGCTTTTGCTGGACGAGGAAGAGGAACAGGCATTGTCTGCGTTAATGCGGAATGGAAAAAAGGAGGAGTAGATAGAATATCATGTATCAGATGAATCAGCTATATGACACCGCAGTGCAGAGGGCAGCCGCGTCTTCCGAGACCTGGAAAGAGGTGCTGCGGCTGAATGGGCGGCTGTACCGGTACGAGTGGGAAAATATACTGTTAATCTGGATACAGCGTCCGAATGCAGTGCTGGCGGCTGATTATGACAGTTGGAAAAAGGTAGACCGCTATGTACGCCGGGGAAGCAGGGGGATCGGTATCTTTCCTTCCAGGGCTTTAAAATCGCATTTGCGCTATGTATTTGATTTCAAGGACACCGGGGGAAGAAACCGGAAACTTACCTGGGATCTGGAAGGGCCACATCTAAAGGAATATCTGGACTATCTGGTAGAAAGCGGGCAGATGGAAGCCTACGACGAAAAGGGCGATGAAAAGGCGCAAAAAAATCTGTTAAATATATTTACAGGAACAAATGTTTGGTCTATGATAAAAGCAGATTACAGCGAACGAATTTCAGATCTGGTCAGGACAGCGAAAGGGATGACAGAAGAAAAGGCCAAAGATATGATCTATCGCAGCGTCCTATATACGGTAGGAAGCAGGTGCAGTCTGGATACCGTAGAGCCGGATTTTTCAGATATCCGGGATTACGCAGACGAAGAGATCCTGTATCGGCTGGGGACACTGGTCAATGATATATCCTGTGAGATCTTAAGGGAGTTCGCGCGAAATATCCGATACATGGAACGCGAAAGGAGAAGGATATACGATGGAAGGGATGAATCTGCATTATCAACGAAAAGACGGCCTGCTGTATCCGGAGATGGAAGTACCCGGTCAGGATCTGAGTCGCGTCGGAAAGTACGGCCATCTGGCCATGCGCTATCTGAAAGAGAACGAGGAGAGCCGGTACAGCTTTCTTTACCGCTGTGGGAAACTGGAGGAGAAGATGCGGGAAGTAGACCGGGAAGCGAACGAGATGCTGGCAGAGCTGATGGACAGTTACCTGAAATCCAGGCCCCTGCAGAACCGGAGATCCTTTCTGGAACAGTGGAAGCTGCGGGAACAGGCGCAGATGCAGGCGGAGGAGATCGTATTGCGCGAGATTGTCTGGCAGTATCATTAGATTTTCACTATGATCTCTGGGAGCTTCCGGAAGGAGGCCCCAAGACCAGATACCAGTGGAACCGGGAGGCTATTCAGACCTTAAAGCGGATTGAGTCAGAGGGCCGGAGGGCGACAGCGGAGGAACAGCAGACTCTATCGAAATATGTGGGCTGGGGCGGTCTGTCCCAGGCATTCGATGAACAAAATCCAGGCTGGGCCAAAGAATACGCGGAACTTAAAGGGCTTCTGAACCCGGAGGAATATGCGGCAGCGCGTGCCTCAGTCAATACCGCGTTTTACACACCGCCGGAGGTGGCGGCCTGCATGGGGCAGGCGTTGGAACAATTCGGATTTCGCTCCGGAAATATATTGGAACCGTCTATGGGAATCGGCAGCTTCTTCGGAAGTATGCCGATTTCTTTGCAGAACAGCAAACGCTATGGTGTGGAACTTGATCGAATATCCGGAAGGATAGCAAGGCAGTTGTACCAGACGGCCAAGATTCAGATTACCGGCTTTGAAAAGACTGCTTTTCAGGCCGATTTTTTTGATGTGGTTATTGGAAATGTGCCCTTTGGCGATTATAAGGTCCATGACCCGGCCTACGATAAGTATCATTTCCGGATTCACGATTATTTTATCGCGAAAGCCCTGGATCTGGTAAGGCCCGGAGGCATGGTGGCAGCAATTACCACCAAAGGAACCATGGATAAGAGCAATCCGACCGTGAGAAAGTATCTAGCGGAGCGAGCCGAGTTGAAAGGAGCGATTCGGCTTCCCAGTACAGCGTTCAAGGCGCAGGCCGGAGCCGAGGTGACGGCAGATATCCTGTTTTTGCAGAAACGGGAGCGAAAAATGGAGGTGGAACCGGACTGGGTACATCTGGGATATACGGAGGACGGCATTGCGGTAAATTCCTATTTCGCAGAGCATCCGGAAATGATGCTGGGCAGGATGGAGTATGACAACGGTCCCTTTGGAGCAGACAGCCATTATACCGCCTGTGTAAACCGTGATCCGGATTTCAATCTGTATGCGGCTCTGCGTAAGGCCATCGGCAATATTCATGCGGAGTTGGCAGCCTTTGAACATGTCGTGGAAAGAGAGGAGACGACAGAGGAAATCATTCCCGCAGACCCGGAGGTAAAAAATTATACTTTTACGTTTCTAAATGGAAAGCTGTATTACCGGGAAAATTCTCAGATGTATCTGCGTGAGGTGTCCGGGCGGGAAAAAGAGCGAATCCAGGGGCTTGACGTGATCCGGAATCAGGTACGCAGCCTGATCCGTCTGGAGCTTGGAGGATGCACAGCGGCAGAGCTGAAGCCGGAGCTGGAAAAGCTAAATCAGATCTACGATGCGTATGTGGAAGAATATGGGTATCTGACGGGCACAGAGAATGGCCGTGTCTTCCGAGATGACGCGGATTATCCGCTCTTGTGTTCGCTGGAATGTGTGGAAGAAAACGGGGCTGTCAAAAAGGCAGATATTTTTTATAAGCAGACCATCAAACCGGATGTGCGGGTGGAGCACGTGGATACGGCCACCGAAGCCTTGTATATCTCCATGAATGAGCGAGGCTGCGTGGATCTGGAATTTATGTATGGACTTTATCAGCCGGATTTACTGAAATACCAGAAAGAGGTGGCAGAGGTCACCGGCCAGCAGCCGGAAGAAATTGCATTTACGGAGGCGGAGAAGAAAGAACTGTCCCTTAGTGCCATTGCAGAGGAGCTAAAAGGCATTATTTATCTGAACCCGGAACGCTATCACGCGCAGAGTCCGTGGAACGGCTGGGAGATGGCCGGGGAATATCTGTCAGGCAATGTCCGGAATAAGCTGAAAATCGCCCAGGAGGCAGCAAAGAAGAATCCGGAGCAGTTCCGGGCCAATGTAGAAGCCCTTGAGCTGGTGCAGCCGGAATATATTTCAGCAGCGGATATCAATGTGCGGCTCGGTACGACGTGGATCGATATAGAAGACTATGAGGCCTTCCTGTATGAGCTTCTGGATACCCCGTATCGGTACCAGAGAGGAAACTGGGACGGAAGATATGAAATACGGATCCAACTGAACCGCTACAATATGGAATATCACATCCTGAATAAGTCCATGCACAGTTCCGGCGTGCTAGTGAAAAAGAACTACGGTACCGAGCGGATGGATGCCTATTCTATCGTAGAAGCGACGTTAAATCTGCGGACAGTCGTGGTCAATGATCGGGAAGAGCTGGGCGGAGGAAAGTACCGGTATGTGGTGAACAAGGTGGAAACCATGCTTGCCCGGGAAAAACAGAACCAGATTCAGGAGGCCTTTCGGGAATGGATTTTTCGGGACCCGGAGCGTCGGCAGAAATACGAACGGTATTATAATGAAACCTTTAACTGTATCCGTCTGAGGGAATACGATGGTTCATACCTGCAATTTCCGGGCATGAACCCGGAGATCGAGCTGCTCCCACACCAGAAAAACGCGGTAGCACGTATTCTTTTCGGGGGAAATACCCTACTTGCCCATTGCGTGGGGGCTGGGAAGACCTTTGAAATGGTAGCGGCCTGTAAGGAGCAGAAACGGCTTGGAATTGCCTATAAAACCGCTATGGTAGTACCCAAAAGCGTCATTATGCAAACGGCCAGTGAGTTCCTGCGCCTTTATCCGTCCGCAAATATCCTGATTGCCACGGAACGGGATTTTGAGAAAAGTAGACGCCAGCAGTTCATCAGCAGAATCGCGACCGGGGACTACGACTGTATTATCATGTCCCATTCGCAGTTCGAGAAAATCCAGATTTCGCCGGAGCGCAGGGAACAGCTGCTCAGTGACAAGGTGGAAGAGCTCCAAGAGGCTATTGGAGAGGAAAAAATGAAAAATGGGGAACGCTGGACGATTAAGCAGATGGAAGCGCAGAAGAAGCGGCTGGAAACACAGTTGTCCATGCTTGCGGACGAGCGGCGGAAGGATGATCTGGTCTACTTTGAAGAACTTGGCATTGATAGTATTATGGTCGATGAAGCACATTTTTATAAAAATATGGCCATCTTTTCCAAAATGAGCAGGGTGTCCGGTATCACAGCAAATGGAGCAAAAAAATGTACGGACATGGAGATGAAGTGTCAGTACCTGACAGAGCTGAACGGCTCCCGGGGAATCGTGTTTGCCACCGGAACGCCCATCAGTAACACCATGTGTGAGATGTATGTGATGCAGACTTACTTGCAAAAAGAGACGCTGGAGCAGATGGGACTAAGCCATTTTGACGCATGGGCCGCCAATTTCGGAGAGGTGACCACGGCGCTGGAACTGACCGTGGAAGGAAGCGGCTTCCGGTTTAAAAGCCGGTTTAACCGTTTTGTGAATCTCCCGGAGCTTATGAGTATGTTCCGGGAGGTGGCGGACGTGCAGACAGCGGAGATGCTAAACTTAAATATCCCGAAGCTGCGGGGCGGAAAAGCCATTATCGTGGAAACGGAGCCGGATTTCTATGTAAAAGATCTCATGCAGGAAATAGTGGAACGGGCAGATCGCATCCGAAACGGGGCAGTGTCACCGAACGAGGACAATTTCCTGAAAATCACCCATGAGGCAAGACTTCTGGGAACGGACGCGCGTCTGCTGCGTGCGGATGCGCCCAACAATCCGGATGGAAAACTGAATAAGGTGGTAGAAAATGTATTCTATGAATATAAGAAAGCAGAAGCTGATGGCCGGATAGGCTGCCAGCTTATTTTTTCGGATATCGGTACGCCGGGAGGCAAGGAGTTCGACGTCTACCATTATATCAAGGACGAGCTGATGGAACAAGGAATCCCGGAGGAAGAGATTGCGTTTATCCATGACGCCAAGACAGATAAGCAGCGCGCGGCGTTGTTTCGGGAGATGCGCAGCGGCAAGCGGCGTATCCTGATTGGCTCTACGGAAAAATGCGGTGTCGGCGTCAATGTACAGCGCCATATCGTAGCCATCCACCATGTGGATTGTCCGTGGAGGCCGGACGATGTAGGACGGATTTTGCGGACATTCAAAATAAAAAAGAATGTGGAGGTAACAGACAATGGCAAAATCATTATTTGAGGAACTGGGCGGCAAATACGAAAGGCAAGGGGATTATTTGATACCGTGCTTAACTGTACCCGCCGAAGAAGAACAGGCAATAGGCATCTGGGGGCAACGGCATTTAGATTATCTAAAACAGTACCGTAAAGTTACATACACCAATCTTCTTACAAGCGGCAGGCTAAACGCCTACCTTGCCGACATCAACAGACAGGCACAGGAACGCTTTGAAAGGCTCATAGAGGGTATGAAACAGGCACAGGGCATAACGGAACAGCTAAAGGCAGAAAACGCCTTAGAATGGACAGGATGCCTCAATAACATAAGGGCTTGTGCGAGGGAGATTGTGGAAAAGGAAATTATTTTTGCATAAACAGATGATTAGTGGCAGGGGGAAATCCTGCCGCTTTTTCTGCTTTAGTTTGTCAGCTTGACAAATAAAGGGTTAAGGAATATAATTAGATTCAGTATTATACAAGGAGTTAATAAATATGCGGCAAGGTATTCTTAAATAAACTGTCAATTTGATAGTGGGAACAAAAAGTAGCAGTCTCGTTTCACTTTTAATATGGGGCTTAGTTTTTTGTACCCAGTTTAAGAATACTTTTATCATGTAATTTTATATGCCCGAAAACATATAAGTGTTTTGGGGCTATTGGAGTTATTTACCCAGTGATAGGAGTATTTATCACTGGGTATTTTTATGCCCTTTTTTGGGTGTTGATAGGAGGAAAATCACATGAAAATAATTAACTTAGGCATTCTGGCTCACGTTGACGCAGGAAAGACAACATTAACGGAAAGTTTATTGTATACCAGTGGTGCAATTGCAGAACTAGGGAGCGTAGATGAAGGCACAACAAGGACAGATACAATGAATTTGGAGCGTCAAAGGGGAATCACTATCCAGACAGCAGTGACATCTTTTCAGTGGGAGGATGTAAAAGTCAACATTATAGATACGCCAGGCCATATGGATTTTTTGGCGGAAGTATACCGTTCTTTATCCGTATTAGACGGAGCAGTATTATTAGTTTCTGCAAAGGATGGCATACAGGCACAGACCCGTATACTGTTTCATGCACTACAGACAATGAAGATTCCGACAATTTTTTTCATCAATAAAATTGACCAAGAGGGGATTGATTTGCCAATGGTATATCGAGAAATGAAAGCAAAGCTTTCTTCGGAAATTATAGTGAAGCAAAAGGTTGGGCAGCATCCCCATATAAATGTAACGGACAATGACGATATGGAACAGTGGGATGCGGTAATTATGGGAAACGATGAACTATTAGAGAAATATATGTCAGGGAAACCGTTTAAAATGTCAGAACTGGAACAGGAAGAAAACAGGAGATTCCAAAACGGAACGTTATTTCCCGTTTATCACGGAAGCGCTAAAAACAATCTGGGGATTCGGCAGCTTATAGAAGTGATTGCCAGTAAATTTTATTCATCAACGCCTGAAGGTCAATCTGAACTATGCGGGCAGGTTTTTAAGATTGAATATTCAGAGAAAAGGCGGCGTTTTGTTTATGTGCGTATATATAGCGGAACATTGCATTTGAGGGATGTTATTAGAATATCTGAAAAAGAGAAAATAAAAATCACAGAGATGTGTGTTCCGACAAACGGTGAATTATATTCATCCGATACAGCCTGCTCTGGTGATATTGTAATTTTACCAAATGATGTTTTGCAGCTAAACAGTATTTTGGGGAACGGAATACTGTTGCCGCAGAGAAAATTTATTGAAAATCCTCTCCCTATGCTCCAAACAACGATTGCAGTAAAGAAATCTGAACAGCGGGAAATATTGCTTGGGGCACTTACAGAAATTTCAGATGGCGACCCTCTTTTAAAATATTATGTGGATACTACAACGCATGAGATTATACTTTCTTTTTTGGGGAAAGTGCAGATGGAAGTCATTTGTGCCATCCTTGAGGAAAAATATCATGTGGAGGCAGAAATAAAAGAGCCTACTGTTATATATATGGAAAGACCGCTTAGAAAAGCAGAATATACCATCCACATAGAAGTCCCGCCAAATCCTTTCTGGGCTTCTGTCGGGTTGTCCATAGAGCCGCTCCCTATTGGAAGCGGAGTGCAGTATGAAAGCAGAGTTTCACTTGGATATTTAAATCAATCGTTCCAAAATGCGGTTATGGAGGGGGTTCTTTATGGCTGCGAGCAGGGGCTGTATGGATGGAAAGTGACAGACTGTAAAATCTGTTTTGAATATGGATTGTATTATAGTCCTGTAAGTACCCCCGCAGACTTTCGGCTGCTTTCCCCTATCGTATTGGAGCAGGCTTTAAAAAAAGCAGGGACAGAACTATTAGAGCCATATCTCCACTTTGAAATTTATGCACCGCAGGAATATCTCTCACGGGCGTATCATGATGCTCCAAGGTATTGTGCAGATATTGTAAGTACTCAGATAAAGAATGACGAGGTCATTCTGAAAGGAGAAATCCCTGCTAGATGTATTCAAGAATACAGGAACGATTTAACTTATTTCACAAATGGGCAGGGAGTCTGCTTGACAGAGTTAAAAGGATACCAGCCAGCTATTGGTAAATTTATTTGCCAACCCCGCCGCCCGAATAGCCGTATAGATAAGGTTCGGCATATGTTCCACAAGTTAGCTTAACAGCTTGCAAAAGTCATATAAAATGAGATTTGAAAGGATTAGAGACTAATTATGATGAAATGCGAATGGATATTGTGTCCTGTTTGTGGGAACAAAACCCGTAATAAAATTAGGAAGGACACTGTTTTGGAGAATTATCCCCTTTATTGTCCAAAATGCAGACAAGAAAGATTGATTAAAGTTGACAACTTGAAGATAACTGTCATCAAAGAGCCAGACGCTTAAGACGCAGAGCCGATGAAATTGTGGAACAATTCACGAATCATCGGCTCTTTTTGTTTCGTATTTGAAAGAACAAACTCACCAAATAAAAAAAACGATATTCGGGTGGGTTATTTTGTTATACCCTAAATTACCCTCTGAATTTGTTTTTAAATTTGGAGGGATTTTTTTATGTCCTTTTTTCGGGCAGTTATCTATCTGCTCATACGAAGCAAAATTTATCAATACATAGCATATCAGAGAACGGCAGGAAACCAGTTAAAAAAATTTCTGCCTATGCAACGGCACTTCCTGCCTTGAATGTAGAAGTACAATCTCCATACAACAGAATTAATATTTCCCATAACCGTAAAGGTCATAGAGCCTTTGCGGTTTTTCTTTTGTCGATTTTTGTTGGAAAGTGCCATAGGGCTATTAGTGGTGTTAGGTGTCGTTCGCCACCTCTCCATCTGGATTTTGAACATTTCAAAAATTCAGATGGGAGGTACTTACAGTGAAATACGCACCGAGAAAGGTATATATCAAGGAAAGCGGCAGATATGTGGAACTGTCCTATACGGATTTCTGCCGCCGCAGGGAATCCGACCAGACCTATATGGACAAGCTGTTTATCCCCATTCAAGGCTGTCTGCTTGAAGTCGTGAGGGAGCAATACACGGACTTCTACCGAGATAAGGAACGGTGGCGTTATCTGAAAAAATTAGATACGAAGAACAGCCTGCTTTCTCTGGATGGATTTACGGACAGCGAGGGGAAGCCTTTAGACTTTATCGCTGATGAAGCGGCAGACATTGCGGAAACCGTTGTCAATGCGGTTATGGTGGACAGGCTGAAAGCCGCCCTGCCTTTGCTGTCGGATAGTGAACAGGAATTGATACAGGCAATCTTTTTTGACGGACTTTCTGAGCGTGAAGTCGGGGCGAGGTTCGGCATAACCCAGAGCGTTGTGAACAAACGCAAAGCCAGAATCCTAAGAAAACTAAGAAAGATAATAGAAAATTAAAATTTAAGGCGTTCAGCCCCCTTGTTTTTTCCTTTGGGAAAATGAGGGGGTTTTTCTCTGCCCTCTCAATCAATTCTGATTGGAGGAAAAGAAGCATGGCATATAACCACGGACGGGAGGACAGGAAATGGCGTATCTGGAAAGAAGCGGAGGAAAAGCTGCTGCGTGAGTGCGGCGTTGATGAAGCGACCATTGAGCAGATACGCATTGCGGACAGGGCAGACTTCAATTCCAACAGGCGGTTTTACCGATGGACGAATGACATTGCGGAATACCTTGAGGACATGGCAGACAGGGAGCGGCAGACGGAAGTGGGTACGGTTGCGGAGTTACTGGACGAGATTGAGAGCGAAAATCTCTATCAAGTATTAGTCGCGGTGGACGGGCGTACCTTGAAAATCGTCCTGCTGAAAATGCAGGGGTATTCCACAAAGGAGATTGCCCCGCTCGTGCATTTGACGACTGGTGCCATCTATGCGAGGTTAGACCATCTGCGGAAGAAGCTACGAAAATTTTATAGCGTCTAAAACAGCCTGCCGTCCTGCGGGCTACTGGGTGAGGGATGGAAATCCCCTCACTTATTTTTTGCAGGAGGCAAGCGGGATGGCATACAGAGTTAAGGCGTACACGCTTCGGGAGGAATCCACGGAAAGCGGCACAAGGTATTTTATCAGCTTTAAGGACGGGCAGGGCAAATCCCACGAGTTGGAAGTGTCGGAACAGTTCTTTATGGAGTTTCGGCAGATGGAACGCAGGAACAGGAATCTCCTCCAATGGGACGAGCGGCACAGGGAGTTTTCGGAAGTATGGGACGAAACGCTGAACAGGCGGGCGTTGAAGCTGCCTAAGAGCATAGAGGAACAAATGATTGAGGCAGAACGGGCAGAACTGCTCTGTAAGGCGGTTGACGGACTGCCAGAGATACAAAGGCGGCGTTTCCTGCTCTACTACGAGTATGAGTTCAATTTTTACCAAATCGCCGCTATGGAGCATTGCACCGCTTCGGCAATACAGAAATCTGTTGCGATTGCAAAGGAGAAAGTAAAGGCGGAAATGAGGAAGTATCTCCAACCGTGACCGACACCGCCCGAAAAAGAAATCTGTTTTTTATTTGTGTGGGATTGGCGGCATTACATACTCTCACTTTTTCTTCGTGGGAGTAAATCTATTTTTAAGGAGGTCAACGCCTATGTGCAACGAAAACAAAAACACCGCCCGAAAGGAGGAAAGCCATGCAGAAGTTACAGACAGTCAACGCCGAAACGCTCCTTTATGAACCGCTTGAGAAGCCGTCCTTTGTGGTGGACAGCCTTATCCCCACAGGCTTGTCGCTGTTCTGCGGCTCACAGAAGATAGGAAAGAGCTGGCTCATGCTGAAGCTATGTTTATGCGTGTCGCAGGGACTTCCCTTGTGGGATATGCCGACAATGGAGGGCGACGTGCTTTACCTCTGCCTTGAGGACACGTTCTGCCGTATACAGGACAGGCTGTTCCGATTGACGAACGAAGCGAGCAGGCGGCTTCACTTTGCCGTGGCAAGCTGCAAGCTGTCAGACGGTCTTATCGTGCAGCTTGAAGATTATCTGAAAGATTACCCAAACAGCAGGCTTATTGTCATTGACACTTTGCAGAAAGTCCGTACAGCTTCAAAAGACAATGCCTACGCAAGCGACTATGGGGACATCTCACTAATCAAAGACTTTGCCGACAGGCATTCATTGGCGGTCATTGTCGTACACCACATCCGAAAGCAGAATGACAGCGATGTGTTCAACAAGGTGTCTGGGACGACAGGCTTAACGGGGAGTGCGGACGCTACCTTTGTTCTGGAAAAGGAGAAACGGGCATCCGACACCGCCAAGCTGTATGTGACGGGCAGGGACACGCCCTATCAGGAATACACGCTGCGTTTCCGTGATTGCAGTTGGGAACTTGTGGAGAGAAAAACGCAGGAGCAGCTTGCGAAAGAAACGATACCAGACGTCCTTTTTCGGTTGGTGGATTTTATGAGGGATAAGGAAGAATGGGCAGGCACGGCAACGGAGCTGTTAGCCGCTATGAGGGAAACGGAAACCATACCCACGGTGATTACGAAATGGCTCAATGAATACCGCACCACATTTTTAAATGAGAACCATATCGTTTATCAGTACAGCCGCAAAAAACACGGCAGGCAGATTTCGCTTGCAAAGCGGGCGGGTGACAGCGGTGACGGTGGTGACAGCGATATTGGGATACCCCCTGTTACTGTCATTGACGCTTAAAGCCGTGTAAAGCTGGCGACTCTGCCCTGCGGGTGACAGCGGTGACGGCGGTGACAGTGATTTTAGGATACCCTGCCGCTGTCATCCCTGCGGGAGAACACCCCGTAAACGCAAAGTGCAGGCGTAGGATTTACCCGCCCTTTTCGGCGTGTAAAACCACCCCTGCGGTCAGAAAAATCCTTCCGATTTTTCCGACTGCGTTTACAGGGTGTAACACACTACACTTTGCCCTGCAAAGTCGTGTGCCAGACGTTCCCTCTGGACTCCCTTATGGCAGGTCTTACGCCCTGCTTATCCTACGCTCCACGCTTCGGATAAAAGAATGGCAGCATGACGGTGACGGCTCTTGCGAGGGGGTATTCCAAAAACACCGTCATCATCGACATGACCGTCATGCAGGGAATAAGGGTGACAGTTGAGGCAGTCGGTAGGGGGTATCCCAAAACTGCTGTCACCGCCGTCACCGCTGTCACCCAAAGGGCAGTTTACCCGCCGAAGAAAGGAAGATGATGAATTATGCCCTATGCAATCCTGCGTTTCCAGAAACGCAAAGCGGGCGGCGTTGCGGCTTGCGAACGCCACAACGAGCGTAAAAAAGAAGCCTATAAAAGCAATCCAGATATAGATATGGAACGCTCGAAAGATAACTACCATCTTGTGAATCCGCCGAGGTACACCTACAAGAAAGAGATTAACCGCATGGTAGCCGAAGCAGGGTGCAGGACGAGGAAAGATAGCGTGATGATGGTGGAAACGCTTATCACGGCTTCGCCAGAATTTATGAACAGCCTGCCGCCCAAAGAACAGAAAGCGTATTTTACGATGGCTCTGGATTTCATTTCAGAGCGTGTCGGGGAGAAAAATATCCTCTCCGCAGTCGTCCACATGGACGAGAGAACGCCGCATATGCACCTCTGTTTTGTGCCGATTACACCAGACAATAAGCTGTCTGCCAAAACAATTTTAGGCAATCAAAAGAGCCTGTCCGAATGGCAGACCGCCTACCATGAGCGGATGTCCTCACGGTGGAATCAGCTTGAAAGAGGTCAGTCCTCAATGGAAACGAAGCGGAAACATGTCCCCACATGGCTCTATAAGTTGGGCGGCAGGCTTGATAAACAGTATGAGGAAATTGTGTCTGCACTGTCCGACATCAACGCCTTTAATGCAGGGAAGAAGCGTGACAAGGCTCTGGAACTGATTGCGGCATGGCTCCCAGACGTGGAGAAATTCTCAAAGGAAATCAGTAAGCAGAGTGCCTATATCAATAGCCTAAAGGAGCAAATCGGGCAGGAATCAGACTATGCGGGGCGTATGCGTGATGAAAAGTATGAGCAGGAACTAAAGGTGCAGAAAGCGAACCAGAAGATATTTGAGTTGCAGAGAACCAACGAGCAGATGGGGCGGCTGCTCTCAAAGATACCGCCCGAAGTGTTGGAAGAATTGCAGAAAAACCATAAAAGCAGAGCGAAAGAAAGGTAGATATGTGAATGAAGAAACAGGATTTTAAGGTGTTAAAGACCAAAGACTTGTACCCGTTTCCCGACAATCCGTTTCATGTGGCAGAGGATGAAACGCTGTCAGAATTAGCGGAAAGCATCAAGGAATTTGGCATTGTCACGCCGATAATCACACGCCCGAAAGAGGACGGGAACGGCTATGAAGTGATTGCAGGGCAGCGGCGTGTCCGTGCGTCTGAACTTGCAGGGATAAATACCGTGCCTGCGTTTGTCCTGCCCTTAGACCGTGACCGAGCCATCATCACCCTTGTAGACAGTAATTTACAGCGTGAGAATATCCTGCCATCAGAGCGGGCGTTTGCCTACAAGATGAAATCCGAAGCCATGAAGCGGCAGGGTTTCCGCACAGACTTAACCTCGTCACAAGTTGTGACGAAGTTGCGGACGGACGACAAGGTGGCACAGGGCTTCGGCGTAGGCAGGATGACCGTACAAAGATTTATCCGTTTGACGGAACTGATACCGCCGATTTTGCGGATGGTGGACGAGGGGAAAATCGCCCTCACGCCTGCGGTGGAACTGTCCTTTTTGAAGAAAGACGAGCAGGAAAACCTCTTTGCCACGATGGAGAGCGAAGAAGCAACGCCCTCACTCTCACAGGCACAGCGGATGAAAAGCCTAAGCCAGAGCGGGCGGCTTGACATGGATACGATATTTGCAATTATGACGGAGGAAAAGGGAAACCAGAAAGAAACCTTGAAAATCAACACAAGCAAGCTGAAAAAGTATTTTCCGAAGAACACAACGCCGAAGCAGATGGAGGAAACCATCATTAAACTTTTGGAGCGTGAATTGCAGAGGAAACGGGGCAGGGACAGCCGCTAATCTTCTCTTTTCGGGAGGTAAATGCAGAAAATTGAGGTATGAAGAATGAAAGAAATCCAGTATGAGATTGTAAAGGAAATCGCCGTATTGTCTAAGGGCGACAGCGGCTACACAAAAGAAATCAATCTTATCTCATGGAACGGAAGAGAGCCGAAATATGACATCCGCAGCTTTTCCCCGAACCGTGAGAAGTGCGGAAAGGGTATCACGTTGAACGCTGATGAAGCAGCAGCACTCCTTGAAGCATTACAGAAAGAAGTAAACAGCGGGGATTGATGGTATCTGATTGACAGGGCGGGGCGTTTCCAGACGTTCTCCTGCCCTGTCTGGAAAGGAAGATTTAAGTATGGGCGAGGATAAGAAAGCAGATAAAAAGAGAAAGCGTATCGTGCCGAAAGCACCAGTTCAGATGATAATCAGCCGTGAATATGTCGGCACGCAGACAGTCACAGAAGCGTTTATCCCGATTATTTCCGAGGATATTCGGAAGAAGATTGCCGAGGGCGACACCTTCGACAATGAGGGGCTGTCCGCTTAGAATGTACGCAATGGAACATGAAAACAGATAGGACAGATATGGAGGTTTTACAGTATGGCAGGAATAAGAATGGAGAACAAGATTTATGAAGTCGGCATGTACTGCCGCTTGTCAAAAGACGATGGCACGGATAACGAGAGTGCGAGCATTGCGACACAGAAATCCATCCTCACGGATTATGTGAAAAAGCAGGGATGGCACTTAGCAAAAACGTATGTGGACGACGGTTACTCTGGTACAAATTTCCAAAGACCAAGTTTCCAGAACATGATTAAGGACATTGAAAGCGGTCTGATAAACTGCGTTATCACGAAAGATTTATCTCGTCTGGGGAGGAACTATCTTGATTGCGGACTGTATCTGGAAGTGTTTTTCCCAGAGCATAATGTGAGGTATATAGCGGTCAATGACGGCGTGGACACGCTCAATAAATCCGCTATGGACATCACGCCTTTCCGCAACATCCTAAACGAAATGTATTCCGCCGATGTGTCGGTCAAGATAAAATCGGCGTACCGAGCGAGGTTTCAGCAGGGGAAATTCATGGGGACGACAGCACCATACGGTTACGTCAAAGACCCCGCCGACCACAACCATCTGCTGATAGATGACAAAGTTGCCCATGTGGTAAGGGAAATATTTGACCTTGCGTTAGCGGGCAACGGAATCGCCAAAATCCGCAAGCACATCAACAAACAGCATATCTTACGCCCCGCCGCTTATGCGGCGGAGCAGGGGGCAACAGGCTATGAGAGGTATTTTGAGGAGAATGAGGAGAACCGTTATATTTGGAGCGAGAACAGCGTAAGGGGCATTTTAAGAAGCCCGATATATGCGGGAAACCTTGCAGGCTACAAGCGGATTGCCGCCAACATGAAAAGCAAGAAACGCCCCTCTAAGCTGCCCGAAGAATGGGAAGTGATACCAGACACCCATGAGGGGATAGTCACGCAGGAGGAATTTGATACCGTACAGCAGCTTATTACAAGCCGCAGATTACCAGAAAACAAGGGCGGCTTTGAGAACATCTTTGCAGGCGTTATTAAGTGTGCGGACTGCGGCTATGCGATGCGGGCTATGAGTGCCAACAGGAGGAAACGCCCCGACATCATCGACTGCGTACAATATTCCTGCAATAATTATGGCAGATACGGTAATATCATGTGTACCGCACACAGCATTGAAGCGAGGGACTTGTTCAACGCTGTCCTCACCGACATCAACCGATTTGCGGATATGGCAGTCAATGATGAAAAGGCAGTGAGGGCGATTGAAAAGCGGCTCACGGAAACAGACCAGAGCAAGGCAAAGGCACTGGAAAAGGAGCAAAGAAAACTGAACAAACGCCTTGCAGAACTGGACAGGCTGTTTTCCTCACTCTATGAAGATAAGGTGATGGAGCGTATTACCGAGCGGAATTTTGAGATGATGTCGGGAAAATACCAGAAAGAACAGCTTGAAATTGAAGCAAGGCTGAAAGAGGTAACGGAAACGCTCAGCGACAGCTATGAGAAGACGCAGGGTGTCCGTGATTTCCTCTCCCTAATCCGCAACTATCAAGGCATTAAGGAACTGGACGCAACCATCATAAACGCACTTATAGACAAGATACTTGTTTCGGAACGTGAGAAACTTACAGACGGAATGGTGCGGCAGGAAATCAAGATTTATTATAAATTCATCGGCTTTGTCGGTGAATTACATATCACACCGACAAAGCGGTGGACTGCGTTAAAGCCTAAGAATTGTACGGTGTGCGGTGTTGAATATGTTCCCCGCTCTGGCATATCGAAGTATTGTCCTGCTTGTGCCAAGAAGATACAGAGGGAGAAATCAAACGAGAGCAAACGCAGGAGCAGGGAGCGAAACAGACAGGCATGTATTGAACTGTCCGCAAAAAATGACCGACTGAGATCGAACAGCGGGACGGCAGGGGGCTGCGCCAGGGCAACGAGAATAAAGAAGTAGCGGTCTATCGGTATGTGACGAAGGAGACCTTTGACGCATATAACTGGTCCCTGATCGAGAATAAGCAGCGCTTTATCAGCCAGGTCATGACGAACCAGGCAGTGGGCAGAACCTGTGAGGATATTGACGAAAAAGTTCTGTCCTACGCAGAGATCAAGGCCATCGCCACCGGCAATCCCCTGATTCGCGAAAAAATGGAAGTGGACAACGAGGTACAGAAGCTCCGTGTACTGAAGGCGGCATATCAAAACCAGCAGTATACCATGCAGGACCAGCTTCTGGTGCGGGGACCGAAGGAACTGAAACGGCTGGAGGAGAAGATAAAGGCAGTCACAGTAGATGAAGCCACAGTTCTGCGGACAGAAGGGACAGACTTTCAGCTCCTTATCCGGGGCGAATGCTACAAGGAAAGGGAAGAGGCAGGAAAGGCGCTGCTTGACGCGGCAGCCCTTAGTGATGATGGGGAAAAAATAGGCGAGTATCGTGGATTTGCACTGCTTTTGGAAAAAGGAGCCGGAGATGAAAAAGAGGTGATACTGAAAGGCGCAGGTATCTATCGAATAGAGTTATCCAAAAGCGCCGTTGGAAATATCAGCAGGCTGGACAATCGAATAAAGGAAATGAGTCTCATTAAGACCCGATATCTGGAAGAGAAGACAGAGTGCGAAAGGGAGATGGAGAAAAGCCGGGAGCTTTATGGGAAGCCTTTTCCGCAGGAAGATGCATATCGGGCGGCAGTAAAGCGGCAGGAAGAACTGAATAGCCTGCTGGATCTGGAAAACAGAAAAGAAGAAACAGAAGTCATAACAGAAGACAAGGAGTACGAGAACGTACAGAAAGAGAGGACCATATGAATTATATAGTACAGGTAAATGAGGTAAGAACAACGAATCCGGAGAGTGCAGTCAGGGCTTACGCAAGCGTGACCTTTGAAGGAGCTTTTAAGGTATGTAATATCGCAATTCTGGAAAATCGCGCGACCGGGGAACCTTTTATCAGTATGCCAAATTACAAGACCCGCCGGGTTGATGAAAAGAATCAGCCCCAGTATCAGGATATCTGCTATCCGGTGACCAAGGAGTTCCGGGAGCAGCTCTACGGTGATATCCTGGCGGAGTACCGAAACCAGACAAAGACGAAGCCGGGACAGGGAAGGGAGCAGGAACGGAAGAATAACTACAACAGAGCGAATACCTCCGGAGGCCGTGGATGCCGTTAAAGCTCGGCAGCCTGTTTGATGGGATCGGGGTCTTTCCGCTGGCGGCGGTGAACTGTGGTATTACACCGGCGTGGGCCAGTGAGATTGAGAAAGCCCCGGTGTCCATCACCAGACGACATTTTCCGGAGATGGAGCATCTGGGGGATATCATGAAACTAAACGGTGCGGAATTGGAGCCGGTGGATATCCTCACCTTCGGTTCTCCCTGTCAGAACCTGTCTACGGCAGGGGACAGGGAGGGACTGGCCGGGAAAAAGTCAGGCCTGTTTTACGAGGCCATACGTATTATCAGAGAAATGAGGGATGCAACCAATGGCATATATCCAGCTTTCGCTGTTTGGGAGAACGTCATGGGAGCTTTTTCATCGGGAGACCGGATGGATTTTAGAGCCGTGCTGGAAGCGTTCGCAGACAGCCCGATTCCAATGCCTCCTTCTAAACACTGGGCCAGCGCCGGTATGGTGCGAGGGGGCGAAAGTGATATCAGTTGGCGGCTCCTGGATGCCCAGTATTGGGGAAACCCCAGGCTCCAACAGCGAAGAAAACGGATATTCCTTGTGGCGGATTTTAGAGGAAAGCGTAGCGCCCAGGTATTATTTAAGTGCCGCCCAGTGCTCCCGGATTCTAAGGTATGCGGCCAGTCTGGGCCGCCGTCCACCGGAGAGAGTGGAATATTTTCTGAAGAAACAGGGCGGCACATACCCGTCATCCTTCCGATACAGGAGCGGCAAATGCGTGGAGCAGTCAAAGAAAAAGACGAAACCAAGTTTCTCGTCAGTTTTGGACGGCCAGATGAGCCTTTTCCCACACTTCTTGCCAGCAGCGCAAACAGCTTCAGCTTCTGGTATGAAGGAGAAGACTGGAGAAAAGAGGGAGGTATCCGATACCTGACGCCACTGGAATGTGAGCGCCTGCAGGGCCTGCCGGATCACTGGACGGCCTACGGGTACGAAGGAGAGACGATCAGCGACAGCGCCCGGTACCGGGCACTGGGTAATTCCATTGCCTTGCCCTGTGCAGAGTATGTGATGGCGGGGATTTGTGAGGTCTGCAAAAGTGACTGAAAAACGGATATTGCAGTTGCAAGAGGAATTATGGTATAATACTAATGAACATTATAGCAATTACAACAGGTGAAAAGGAGCATATATGGATAGCAAAGAAAAATATCTGCAGGAGGATTTGCAGCGGATTCGGGGCTTTCGTCTGTTGGATGACGACTTTATGTCGAAGTGTTTTGAAGATTATGAGTGTGTGGAATTAGTGCTTCGGATTATTCTTGGCAAAGATGATATAAAGGTAGAGAAAGTCCAGACACAATATAAAGTGAAAAACCTGCAGGGACGTTCGATTATTCTGGATATTTATGCGACGGACAGTTCAGGTAAGAAATATAATATCGAAATTCAGCGTGCAGATCATGGCGCAGGAGCGCGGAGGGCAAGATATCATAGCAGTCTGATGGATGCGGATATCACAGAGCCAGGAGAAAAGCTGGAAAATCTGGAAGAAACATATGTCATTTTCATCACGGAAAATGACGTGCTGGGTAAAGAATTACCGCTTTATCATATTGATAGGGTAATCTCGGAAACAGGAGAGTATTTTGGCGATGATGCACATATTATATATGTCAATGGAGCGTATCGTGATGATAGCCCGGTAGGTAAACTGATGCACGATTTCTCCTGTACCGATCCGGAACAGATGGTATATGAACCGCTTGCAAAGCGAACAAGGTATTTTAAAGAAGATATGAAAGGAGTGGGCAGTATGTGCAGAGCATTGGAAGAAATGAGAAACGAGACAGAGTATGCAACGAAAAAGCGAATTATAGAAAGGCTTTTAACCAGAGGTGGCATGACCGTCCAGGAAGTTGCTGACACGATTGAACTGCCGCTGGCAGATGTAGAAGCGATAGCTTCAGAATTACAGACAGTTCACTAAAACAGAAAAGGCATAAAAACCAGTAAAGAGTGCATGGAAAAGAAAAATTTCTTCCCATACACTCTTTTTTTGACATTTTTTATACGAAATCAGCGTCCTGATTCGTATTACTTAATAGGAAAAAACGTCTTAGATTATCTTCATCCAAGACGCGCACCCATTTCAGCCGCATTTTAACAGGCTTCCGCGTCATTTTGACCATTTTTTTGACGGCTAATGCTTGTGGAATCCGTATACTGCAGGTTGTTCATCTGGGCCTCTTTAAACTCGTTGGAAAGATGGACATAGCGGTCCATCGTAATCTTGACAGACGAATGTCCCATCAGTTCGCTTAAGACCTTAGTGCGCATACCGGATTCCAGTGAGTACGTGGCGAAGGTGTGACGCAGGACGTGAAAACGGATATCCCGGAGGCCACATTCTTTTAAAATCCGCTTGAAGCGGCTGCTCATTCTTCGCGGCTCCACGGGAGTGGACGTCCCGGACAAGAGATAATCTGACGGTAAATATAGTCTCCGTGTCTGTTCGAGAACAGACAGGATCTGCTCATGCAGAGGAATCGCCCGCTCTTTCTTATTCTTTGGCAAGCCTATCTGTAACATAGTCTTTGGCTCCCCATCCAGCCGATTTCGATTCTGAATCCGCTGCAGTGTATGACGCACATAGAGCGTCCTTGTTTCTAAATCAATATCTGCCCAGGTCAGGGCACATAATTCACCAAGACGGATCCCACTATATAAAGCCAGAAGGATACCGACAGCAGTTAAATCCTCTTCGGCTTCCAGATGGGAACGTAGCCTGAAAATCTCCGATTTGGAAAGAATATCCCTCGGGGTCATCCTTCGCTCAGATACAAATTTTTTACAGGTGACAGGCAGCTGTTTCAGTGTATGCTTCAGGCTTCCGGAAATTACCGTGTTGATGGTCTGCATGGAGCTGGCAGAAAGGCTTTTCTCAAGCAGAGCAATCAGAGCGTCATAGACCTTCTGGTCAATCTCACGCAAATGAAGCAGCTTCCATTGGGGTAAAATATACTTCTCCAGATAATTCCTGTATCGGACGTAGGTGGCCGGTTTCCATTCCTGCTCCGAAGCAGCCAGCCAGCCGTAGGCAGCGACGGAAAAGGTGTTCGGCGGGACGGGAAGAGTTTCTTTTACTGACGGGATATTTTTTTCATAGGCATTTTTGCGGCCGAGAGCTTCCCGGTATGTTCCGGCATACAGTGATTTGAAATAGCGGCGGCCATTGGCCCGAATGCCCAACGGAACCCGGGCTTCCCAGCGGCCATCCTTTCGTTTATAGATATTTTGACCTGTTCTCATAAGCACCTCCTGACGATTTCCCTGACGATCTTTTTGACGGCTAAAGGAATAGAAAATGTGACAATTCCATGAAAAACTTACAGGATTTCACATCACTCCACATCTTTTTTGAAAAAATTGCCGAAAAAGATTGACAAAAGTGTGAACTACGGGTAATATAGGTTTCAGAAAAGCGTCTTGGATGAAGATAATCTAAGACACCCGTACAAATAATTTCATAGTTATTATGACAGGATTTTTATAATTCAATACAGGATGTTGGTGAACAGGCCCGCACTTATGGGTACGAAAGTACCCAGAACGGAATCCGGTTAGAATCCGGAACAGATCCTTCCCTGCTGTAAGGACAACGAAAGATGCAGGATGCCACTGAGATAGCGATATCCCGGTAAGGCGCATCGAGTAGGTTAAGAGGTCCCGAGTCAGAAGACGGAGTGCTATGGAACCCGACATCAGAGAGGATTCGGAGGTCAGGAACGAGTCGGGCTTAGCAGAGGCACAGAGGATATATATATATCATCTGGCTGTATTTGGGGTATATAAATCCAGGGCTCGACAAAAAGCATTAGTTCGTATGACGACTTCCGTTGTACGGGCTTTTTTATTGTTGTGGTGAAAGAAGGAGCGGATAGCCACAATGATCCAATTGAATAGGCATCATAATGCTACCTCTCCCCGGCATTGTGGTGTCATAACTAATGGGGAGAAGAAAAATAATATGGAGGATATATTATGAAGAGTAAGAACATCAAGAACTTATTAAAGAGAGTTGCATCTGTGACTCTGGCCGGAGCATTGGTGCTGTCCACAGGAATTCCTGCAAAGGCATCCACATCCGACAACATGTATATGACAAAGGCTACCAATACAGATAGCGCCTGGACTAAGACAGTCGCACCGGGTGGAACTGCTACCTTTTATGTTGGTCCAGCAAAATTAAGTGCGTATGGATATTATGATTACACAGGATTTGATAAGGACACGGATGCTGCTGCAGAAGTAACCTGGACGAAGGAATATAATACCTCTAAAATCAGCAGCACTACAGCAGGAAATGCTAAAATTGCGGAGGGCAACTACGCAAGCACCTATACAGTAAATGTTGCGGAGAATGCAACAGCAGGACCGATTCGTGTCCATGCACAGAGAATTGGAACAACGACAAAAGAAAACGGCTGTGACTTTGTAGTAGTTGTAGAAGGAGATACAAACAGAAGTGCAAGCAATATTACTGTAGAAATTTATGATTTTATGGATTATGAAATCGCGGATGCAAAATCGGGATATACAGTTACTGCAGCGCAGGCAGATGCGAATAATCTGTTTTATAATGATGTAAATGCGGCACAGACCTATGCAACACCTGCGAATGTAATGGATAATCTGCTCGCAGATTCAACTGTTGAAGCGGTAAGCGTTGGATATGGTTATGTGAATTCTGTTACTTTACCGGGAGGTTCGGTTAAGGAAGGTGGAATTAACACAGCTACCAATGAATATTATGGATGGCAGTACGGCGTAATTAGCAGTAATGGTGTGTATGACGCAAATTGCAAGGCAATTTCTGCATCCGCGTATGATTTACATGATGGCGACACAGTTGTGTGGATTTACGGATATGAAGCAGATGCAGATGCATATTTTGCGGAATTTAAGTAAGCGATAGTATATAGGAATAGACTATTGAAGTAGAAACATCTATGAAAAGAAAAAGCATAGTGTTTCGATATAATTAAAATTGATATAGCAGAAAAAATAGGGCAGGCGGATAACGCCCGCCCTATTTTTAGGAAAGCAAGGTGCATAGAAAAATGGAAAGAAGGAAAATGCGCGGCGGAAGTATTGTGTTTGCTATAATAGGAATGATATTCCTGTTATGTGGACGCTTAGATACACAGGCGGCAGGAAATACACATCCAGTAGAGATTACTTTAGACAGGATATCCGGAACTGAATTAAGTGGAGATGAAACTTTATCTTTAGTAATGCGGGATGCTAATGAAAATCAGGTAGAGATTTCAAGAAAAGGGGAAAAAAATCAAGAAATCCGATATGAATGCGAACTGGAATCGGGAGATTATACTTATAAAGTCTATAAGGATGAAAATACCACATATGGAAGTGGCATACTTACGGTTCAGGCTGATACAACAAAAATATATTTACATTCAATAAATTTTTCCACAGTCATTTATGGACCGGATGTAGATAAGATGAAGGTCAGTTTGAAACATCAAAATGGAAAAACATATCAACCGGGAACAGCAGGAAAATATGGATTCTATTTTTATGTTCCAGCGTATAATGGGGATAGCTATTATGAATATACATTGACACCCAATGATACTGAAAATTATGTGTCACAAAAAGGACATGTTTATGTTTATGCTGTTAAAGACAATGTATTTAAAAGAATGAACCTTTCGGATGGCCATCTGTATAGTTTGATGGAAAAACATGAGTTTGTGGCGAAAGTACCAAAAGGGACGGAGATATATCATATTGATCAGTCGAAGTTTTATATGGCCAGAGATTATGAACCATTAAAAAAGTTGGAGGAGCGCTCCAAAGCAGATGCAGATTATGACTATTATGAAACAAATTACGAAGGTCAGTTTATGCTGCGCAAAGAAGGAAAAGTGACAAGATATTGTGATTTTCCACAGAAGTATCGACAGGGTTTAACAGATTTTGGAGAATGGAATGCAGACAAGACGGAGTTTATTTTTCGAGAACTGACTGATAATTCAAAACAAATAACAAGAACTGGAAATGAGTATTATGACGCAAATGTGACAAGCAGTAGTGATATGTCGCAAGAGATAAAGCTGGAACAGGGAGAATACTATGATTTAGCAAACTTCAGAAGCTGGCAGGCCATTTCTAATGCGGGGTCAAACAGCCATTTTGAGCCGGATTACCACTATACTGTATTGGGTGACGCAGTGACAGTAGAGCAGACAGCAGATGATTTAAATTGGCAATATGGACGGATCAAGGGGCTGAAAAACGGTGTGAGCGTAGTGCTGTATACATACGATGCAATGGAGTGGGACGCAAATACAAGGACAAATACAGATGCCTACGGATATATGTGTTACAGTGCAATGTGGCCGGAAAATACAGGAATTCAAATTGTCGAAGTTGGAGCAAAAGAAAGCGGAATCAAGGATGGTATCGAATTAGAGGATTTAGATACGATTTATTATCTGAAAACGCAGACAAATGCTGACGGTACGAAAGTTACCGGGAAAGATTATGGTGAATATAGTTTTACACCTACATCGGAATATGCAGGAGACAATATTTCAGTAAGAGTACATGATCCCTATCAGATAGAAAATGGAGTACTGAATATACAGGATGAAACAGATTGGCAGCAGGATAGTCAGTACTGGACAACTTATCAGGCAGATGAGAACGGAAAATTCAATATTCGTCTAAAACAAGGACGTAATATTGTAGAGATAAGTTCGGAGCATGGAAAAGTATATCGGGTTATTACGGCAAAACCGGTAGAAGTCAAAATTACAAATGAAACGCGCGCAGGACAAAAATTATTGTCTGGTGACACGGCGAAAGTACATTTTGATGGATTAGGTTCCGTAGTATACAAATTAGGAGCAATCTATAATCCGACTTATGATAAGCCGACATGGAAATTGAATCAGAGTGAAGTGTTCTTTTTGGATACAAAGCAGTGGGCGATTTCAAAAACATCGGATCAAACACTTTACTTGGGAGAAGCGGGTTTATACTCATTTACAGATGGTGTGATTCAGGCAGCAGCTTATACAGCAGAGCCAGAAGAGCTTGGAAAAGCATATCGACAGATGACAAGGTGCGGCAAACTTGAGGCTGCGTATAATGGTCAGCTCAGCGTTATAAAAAGCGCGGATAGATGTGTGCTTCCGAATTTTTCATTTGAAGTGGAGGATTCAGGAGATTTAGAAGAAGATAATAATCGAATAGCAGGAGAATTAAAAAGTTTAAAATTTGGAAACGTAAATAATAGAAATTTATACAGAAACTTTTTAAATGGCAATACAGATTCGAGGCAGTTGTCCATAAGTGTTACAGCCGTGCCTAAAGATTCAAATGCAAAACTCTATGCAAGAACTTGGAAATTGGGAGAGGAAAAACCAGCATTTCGGGAAATAAAAAGCAATAGTGCAACCAGCTTGGGAACGGCTGAAATGTTGCAAGAAGCAGTGATGACGGAAGTCTTGGTCATTCCAGAAAAAGGATACCCTCAAGTGTATAGTTGGCATGCCTATGGCTCTGGCCAATTTGCGACAAAATATAATAATTCGCCGCTTATCGGAGATATAAAAGTAATCAATGCAACGGTCGGAACAACGTTTGATAAATATGATGGAATTCTGCAGTGCGATAATAGCGAGAATTTTGCAGAAACGCTTTCTGGTGAAAGTATACCAGTTGAAAGTTTGGGATATGGTTTCTTAGTAGGAGAAGATGAGTTTTCAACATCTGTGCCATTTGAAACAGAAAAAGTAAAGTTATCATTGTTTAAGATGCAAGGCGCTGAGCTCAAAGATAATGAGATCAAGACTAGACAAATTACGATTAAATCTAAAGCAGAAGATGGAACAGAGAAAGAATATCCGTATGGAACAGAATTAGATTTATCAGTTGGCGATAATGTGTTTTATGTAACACAGACATCAAAAGCGACGAATCTAACATTGAATTATTGTTATAAAATCAATATAGTAAGAAGATCAGCAGCCAAGAAGGTAAGTTTTTCAATTCCAGAGGATGCAAATTTAATGGTACTGGACGAAAAAGAGAAACTTCAAAAAGCAAACGAAGATGGTACCTATACTTTAAATAGCGGAACCTATACATATTATGTCTCAAAAGTTGGATTTATCACAAAGATTGATAAGTTTGAGGTAAATGATGAAAATCCGATTCAAAATATTAAGGTTGATGAATTGGAAGCGGTACCGGAGCAGAGTGGAGCAGTCAGTGTAAGGATTGCAGGACAGAATACCGTTTTGCGTCCGACAGCAGACGTGGAGATCCCGAAAGAGATCAAGGACTTAAAGGCATATCGGTATGTGAAGTACAACTATGGCGGTTATACTGCTCTTCATGCATTACTGGATGCCTGCGAGGAGACAAGCATATCCTTCCAGTGTTCCAAGGGCAAGCTGACATTGCTGGATGATTCGGCTGTGGGAGCCACCGGGGCAAACGCTGGCTGGATCTGCGAAATCAACGGAGCAGTATGCAAAGACCCGGCCAATACACTGGTGAATGACGGTGACAAGATCGAATTTTATTATAATTCGGATCTGACGGGTATGACGTATGCCTGGCTGACACCGGAGAAGAAGGAAGTAGATCGGGGTACAGAGGTTACCCTGATGCTGTTGGGCAAGAGTCTGTCTGCGGAGAATGCAGGGTACAGTGCAGTTGCTGGAGCAGAGATCTATGATGGCAACAAGTCTCTGGGAACCACCGACGAGCGTGGACAGTTTGTAATCGATACAAACGGTATGACACTGGGCACCCATTACCTGACAGCCACCCTGGAGAATGACGAGGGACAGAACCTGCTGACGGCAGTTATGAGTACCATTACCGTCAATAAGGTAGAAGATCCTTCCGCAGATCCGAATACCACAACCGTAACCTTCCGCTTGATTGGAGATACCAAGCATGGTGAGAACGAGAACAGCGAAACAGCGCATCAGTACACCACATGGCTGGCCACAGATACCTATATCTTTGAAGGAGATGAAGTAACGGTCGGCGACGTATTTAAGGCAGCGCTTGAAAAAGCAGGTCTTTCTTATGTTGGTTTGGAAAAGAATTATATTAGTAGCATTGCAGCACCTGAAGTATGTGGCGGATATGAACTGAGAGAGAAAGACAACGGTCAGAACTCTGGCTGGATGTATACTGTCAATGGCGTTCATCCGAGTATTGGTCTGAATGACTGGTATGTAAGCACCGGTGATGAGATTATATGGCATTACATTGATGACTATAAGATCGAACAGTCGGATATGAAGAATGACGACGGAAGCTATGGAACTACAGGCAATGCTTCCACCTGGAACAAGTGGCTGGAGGCCCTGGACGAAACTCCGGGAGCAAGAGAGAAGGCGGCAGAAGTCGGTAAAAAGATTGCAGCCATTGGAACAGAGATTACACTGACCGATGAGTGCGAAGAAAAGATTACAGCAGCCCGTGAGGCTTACGATGCTCTGACCCGTGAAGAGAAGAGCTATGTGGAGAATTACACAGTTTTGCAGGAGGCAGAGGAAGCTCTGGCTGCATTGAAGAAAGCGCAGGCAGATAAGGAAGCAGCAGATGCGGTGATTGCTATCATCAATGCGCTTCCGGATGCAAAAGATCTGACACTGGAGAATCAGGAAGCCGTGGCAAATGCCGGAAAGGCATACCGCGAACTGACGCCGGATCAGAAAGCCCTTGTGGACGCGGATGCAGATGGAGCTACCTATGAGAAGCTGTATGCGGCAGAAGGCGTTATGGCGGAGCTTCTGGGCGACGAAGCAGTTCGGCTGGTAGTAGAAGAGCTGACTGCACTGCCGGAGGCAGCAGATGTGAAGCTGGAGGATGAAGCAGCGCTTTCCGCGGCGTATGACCACTACATGACTTTGACAGAGGAACAGCAGGACATGGTAGACGAAGCTCTGGTAAAGAAGCTGAGTGACGCGATTGACCAGTTGAATCTGTTAAAGCAGGAAGCGGCAGAAAAAGAAGCTGTAGATAAAGTAAATGAACTGTTAAATAGCCTTCCGAGCGAAGATGAAGTACTTTTCGCAGATCAGACAGATATCGAAGCAGCCCGCGCAGCTTATGAGGCATTGGATACTCTGAAAGATCAGGTATCGCCGGATGCGCTTGCGAAGCTGACAACAGCGGAGAACCGTCTGAACGCATTACAGGAAGAAGTAAATCAGGTCGTAGATTTGATTGACGCGCTTCCGGCTGTGGATGAGCTGACACCTGCGCACGCAGATCAGGTCAAGGCGGCAAGAGACGCTTACAATGCACTGAACAACGACCAGAAGCGTCTGCTGACAGAGAATGGAGTCCTGAGCAAGCTGTTGGTAGCAGAAAATCAGATGAGCTGGCTTCGGAAGGATGTGGAGGCAGCGAAGAAGGTAATAGACCGGATCAACAGTCTTCCGGCAGTGAAGGATCTGAAGCTGGCGGATAAGACAGCGGTACAGGCAGCGATAAATGCTTATGAGGGACTGAGCGACGCACAGAAAAAATATGTATCTGCGGAGACATTGAAGATTCTGACAGACTGTGAGGCTGAGATTGCGAGACTGGAGGCAATGAAGCCGACACCGAGCCCCGATCCGGATCCGAATCCTACACCTACACCGACGCCCGATCCGGAACCCAGCGACAAGACCATGACGCTGACCTATCAGAATTATCCGATTTCTGTAACAGGCAAGTTGTCCGGCTATGAGCTGCGGCTGGTAGGCCTGAAGGCAGCGGATGACAGCGTGAAGCGGATGCAGAACAAGATCAGTACCAAGGAAGCGTTGATTCGTCTTTATGACGTGAAACTGTACCTGAATGGTGAAGAGGTAGACTGGGATGAGCAGATCACGGTCAACTTCCAGGTGGGCGATAAGTATAACGGCAAGAAGCTGACGGTGCTCCATGATGTGGATGGAAGCATCGAGAAGCTAAAAGGAACCGTAAGTGACGGAATCCTGAGTGTAACTGCAGATTCCTTAAGCCCCTTCGGTGTAGTTGTTACCGCATCTACCGTGACTGGAAGCGGCGTAACGAACAGTAATTCTACGACTACGAACACCACTACGACGGTAACCAACGGTAATCTGAATGGAACAACGAATAATACATCGGCAGAAGGTGTGACAGGCAATGTAACCAGTGCGCAGACAGGAGATGATACAGATATTCTTCTGCCGGTAGCGGGACTGATTGCAGCATCTGGTGTACTTGCAGGCGTGGTTCTCTATTATAAGAAAAAGCGAAAGAACACAGGAGTACAGACGGAGGAAGAGAAGTAAATGAAAAATAGAATCGTAAGTCTTTTTCTGGCTGCAACCATGGTTCTCAGTCTTTGCCCGGTATCTATCCGGGCAGAGGCTGCCTCTGCTGATACAGTACAGGTACAGGAGATACCTGAGACAGAGTCGAAGCAGAGCAGCCCGGTGGATGAGGAGCCTGTGATTACAGGTACCGGTTCCGAAGGGGAACAGCCACCGGAGGCGCCTGTGATTATCGGCACCGGCGAAGAGCAGGGCGCGGCAAGTGAAGATGTAAAGCAGGAAGAGACAAAACAAGAGGAGATAAAGCAGGAGAAGTCTCAGGAATCCGAGGATTTCTGGAATGAAGACGAAGAGCTGATGCTGTACGGCCTTTCAGATCTGGACACGGAGGAAGATGGGAAGTTGCATTCCGCAGGGACCTATGATCTGGACACTGTGTTATCCCAGACGGTGGGCTGGAAACGTGGAACCGGTGACAAGATTCTGAATGAGGAATTTTTAAAGAATGTCAGCAGTACTGCCACAGACTGGACAGCGGTATGGCTGGGACGTCTGGGCGTCAAAGAGGAAGATTATACAGCATTCCTGAATCGGGCGAATACCTATGTAAAGGATATGTATGATAAGAATCCGTCTACAGGGCTGAGTACCAATACGCCCACCGAGTGGCACCGTCTGACCATGGCCGTGCTGGCGGCAGGCGGAGATCCCACCAACGTGGGCGGACATGATCTGATAGCGGATGGCACCTATAACTGTCTGGCAGGCGCACCCTGGGAGCAGGGCATGAATGGAGCGTTATGGGCGCTTCTGGCACTGGATAGCAGAGGCTACGATGTACCGGAAAATGCGAAGTACACAAGAGAAGCTCTGATTCAGTATATTCTGAATAAGGAGCTTTCCGGTGGTGGCTGGTCATTGGATGACAAGAATCCTTCATTGGATTTGGATATTACATCTATGGTGATTTACGCGTTGGCTCCCCACTGTGCGGAAAATGCGAAGATAAGGGAAGCAGCGAACCGGGGACTGGAGGTGCTGCGGAATAAGCTTTCCGAGGATGGTGATTACAGCTACGGCGGCACCTATAACTGTGAATCCGCAGCGCAGGCGATTGTGGCATTTACGGCCATGGGGATCGACCCGACTACCGTAACGAATGCGGCCAGCGGGAAAAGCCTGATGGATGGCCTGATGAAATATTACAGTGCTGGCACCGGCGGTTTTCTGCACGCATATTATGATGATGAGAAGCAGAATCGTCCGAACGGTATGGCGACAGACCAGGCGATGTATTCCATAGCGGCTTACCTCTGTTATAAAGAGGGCGTTGCACTTTTCGATTTCCGCGCTAAAGCCAACACCACCCAGTACGTGGCTCAGGCCGACAACGGCAGTGTCTTCACCGCCGAGACCGGTTCAGCTGCAGACCTGTATGTGGGAGCGGAGGTAACGAAGTTTAGCTTCACAAACCTGCCTGTAGGAAACTATGACGCGGCAGTGGTGACCGTAGACGGTGCAGACGGAGAAAGCTGGAAGACTGGTATCCGGGGCGCGGATGGCTATACGCCGGTGAACGGCGCGATCCCGGTGGCAGACGGAACCGTACTCCGTATTGCGGTGACAAAGCAGGATGGCAGCACCGAGAACTGGACGCTGACCGTACATACCAGCGCGGATGCGGAGACGAAAGCGGTTATGGACCGGATCGACGCACTGCCGGATGTAGGCGTGCTGACCCTGGATGACAAGGCAACAGTACTTTCCGTAAGGGAAGCCTATAATAAGTTGACAGACGCGGAAAAAGCGCAGGTTACCAATGCGGATAAGCTGGCAGAACTGGAAGCACAGTTGACGAAGCTGGAAGCAGCGGCAGAAAAAGAGCTGACTGCGAAGCGCGCGGCTCTGGAAAAGAATGTGAACGCCATTGCCACTCCGGTGAAGATCGGGGACAAGAGTCTGGTGAACCAGTACCTGCTGGAGCTGAACGCACTGGGAGACTGGGATGGCAAGGCAGCGATGGAGAAGAAATTAAACGGATATTTGACAGATATCGCGGCCCGGCAGAAGCTGGTGGATGATTTGGACAAGGATATCTGGAATCAGGTAGATCCCCTGCGTGTCAGCCAGTCCAAGGCAGGCACTGTGAAGAAGCTGATGAGCCGCTACGCGGCGCTCCGGCTGGATGAGCAGAAGCTTCTGGCGAACGTTCAGAGCCTGCAGGACGCAGCAGTCATCATCGACTCCCTGGAGGATGGTATCGTACCGAAGAAGGTATTTGAGAACCTGATGTCCACGAAGGAGACCTTTGTGTACTATGGCCTGACGCCGGACGGGGATGCTTATACATTGACCTGGGACGGTAAGACCGTGACCTCCGCGAAGGATGTGCAGGCAGGTGTGAAGATGATCACCGGAAGCGGCACAGCCAACGGAACGGCGGCGCAGATTGAGTTTTACCAGAGTGGCAGCATGAACGGTTCGGTGACTCTGAGCGCTGAAACCAGTGTTAAGAGCGGAAGCTGGAAGACCTACTGGATGAACCCGGATAAACTGAAGATTCAGAGTGCTAAGATGGCGACCGTTTCATCCGGAAAGCTGAATATGACGGTAACCATTGGAGGCCGGTACTGGCTGTCTACGAAGGATCTGCGGCTGGAGGGAACGACGGCCAGCGGACGGACGACAGAAATCAGCTCCATTCTCTCAACGCAGGGTGTAAAGAGTCTGATTAACAATGGAAAGACCACGATTAGTTCCATTCAGAGTACAGGCAGTAAGGGCGGCAGTACCACACTGGGAACCCGGAAGGCTTTGGAGAATGGCATGGTGTCCTCTTCCGAGCTGAAAGGAATCCAGGGAAAGAACGTAAATCTGAAGGCCAATGGAGATATCTCCGATACGGTTTCCTATACCTTTACTATCAACGGTGAGGACGTGAAGGTGACCAAGGACTGGAAGTATAATATTCAGACCGACTGCAAGTATGAGGACGATATCAAGGAACTGGCAGTGAAGCCGCTCATCCTCTGCATGGAGGGAACCGGTACATTCCCGGGTAAGATGCTCCTGACTCTGCATACAGAGCTGGAGGATGATGAATTACTGTTATTTAAATTTGATCCGATTAACCGCAAAGCGGAGTATGTCAAGAAGGTTAGCGTGGAAGACGGGGTAATGGAGTTTACGCTTCAGGAAAGCGGCCACTATTTCCTTGCAAAGCGGGCTCTGGCAGGTTCCTTAAATGACAGTACCGACGCAGAGCAGGCTGTGATCAAAAATGAGTCTGACGCAGCCGGGGATACGCCCTGGGATGAATCCCAGGAGGCAGTCGTGCTTGGCAATGGACAGGAAGCCCAGAGAAAGACTGAGACTATCCGTTGGGTGCTGATCGGGCTGATTGCCCTGATGTGTGGCGCTACGGTGGTATGGATTCTTCACAATAAGCGTTTGGAGGCGAGGGAAGCTGCAGACGAGGCGGCGGATAATGCTTCCGAGACGGACGACAGGAAGGATGGAGAGGAATGAGACAGAAGACGAAACGCTTAGGACTCTGTCTCCTGCTGGTTCTGACCCTGCTTTTAGGCGGGTGTCAGACCAGCGCAGTGAAACAGGAACAGGCTTCGACGGAGACGGCTGCGGCTGATACGGCGGAGCAGAAGCAGGAGACCACGGAAAGAGAGGACACGAAGGAGCCGGAGTATATCGACGGGGACTATGTGGACGAGCATTACGGGGATCAGGAAGAGGAGGATCTGAGCAAATATAAGACCGGCTCTTCCACAAAGACAGCCACAGGCAGTACGGGTACAAGCGGAACTACCGGAAGTAATGGAAACACGACAGGAACAGGCTCGTCCGGTGAGGCAGCCAGCGCGGATAACTACTATACAGACCCGATTCCGGAAGGAAAGCCGGTCCCGGTAGAACCCCAGGATCAGGTAGTAGACAGCGGCAAGCAGCTCACATGTACCCTGTACGTGGAATGCTCCACCATCCTGAATAACATGGATGACCTGACAGAGGGCAAAGCAGACTGGGTTCCTTCCGACGGCGTGATTTACGGCCCGAAGACGGTGACCTTCTCGGCAGGGGAATCGGTCTATGACATTCTGCAGAGAGAGATGCGGAACAACCGTATCCATATGGAATCTCAGTTTACCGCCATGTATAACAGTGCCTATGTGCAGGGTATCAACAACCTGTATGAGAAGGACTGCGGCGAGTTATCCGGCTGGATGTACTGCGTGAATGGCTGGTATCCGAACTACGGATGCAGCCGCTATCAGGTACAGTCCGGCGATGTGATTGAATGGCATTACACCTGCGATCTGGGAAATGATCTGGGCGCGGGTATGTCTTAAAAAGTACAGAAATAAGCTTTTAGGCGTCCCATTTTCCGGGACGCCTAAAGCTGTCTATAACAGGAGAAGAAAATGGACACTTTTTCCGGGTATCATCCGTTCATTAACTTTACTTATTTTACCATTGTTATCGGGCTTTCCATGTTTTACATGCACCCGGTTTTTCTGGCACTGTCGCTGGCCGGGTCCGTGAGCTATTCCATCTACCTGAAGGGGCGGAAGACGGTGAAGGTATTTCTGATTGGAATGCTGCCGGTGTGTCTTCTGACGATGGTGATGAATCCGCTGTTCAGTCATGCAGGGGCGACGATGCTCTTTTACATGCGAAACGGCAATCCGGTGACCCTGGAATCCATCATGTACGGGCTGGCTTCGGGACTGATGCTGGCCGGGGTGATCTCCTGGTTTTCGGTGTTCCATGAGGTGATGACCTCGGACAAATTCATGTATCTTTTCGGAAAGGTGGTTCCGGCCTTTTCGCTGCTGCTGTCCATGACCCTGCGGTTTGTACCGCGGTTTACAGCCCAGATTAAAAGGGTAGCGGAAGCCCAGCAGTGTATCGGCAGAAATGTGAATAACGGGAAGCTCTATGAGCGGGCGGCCCACGGCCTGAAGATTCTTTCTATTACGACTACGTGGGCGTTGGAAAACAGTGTGGAGACGGCGGACTCCATGAAGTCCCGGGCCTATGGCCTGCGGGGACGGACGAATTTCAGTATCTATCGGTTTGACCGAAGGGACGGCGCATTGCTGGCCTTTCTTCTGGGAACGACGGGTGTGCTTCTTACGTGTATGTACCTGCGGAAGCTGAAGATCCTGTACTTTCCGGTTTTTATCATGAATGAGACAACAACAGGAGCAGTGATTCTTTATATCCTGTACGGGATCCTCTGTATGCTGCCCCTGATTTTAAATATCTTGGAGGATATCAAATGGCGCTCTTTGAGATCAGAAATCTGACGTTTACTTATCCGGGCCAGGAAAAGCCTGCTCTTACGGATCTGAGCTTTTCGCTGGAGCAGGGGGAATTTCTGGTGGTCTGCGGGAAATCGGGCTGCGGAAAGTCTACCTTGCTCCGGCATTTTAAAACGGCCATGTCTCCCTACGGGGAGCGGAAAGGGCAGATTTTACTGGAAGGCCGGGAGCTGGATACGGTTTCGGTGCGGGAGCAGGGGGCGCGTATCGGTTATGTGCTCCAGAGTCCCGACAATCAGCTTGTGACGGATAAGGTCTGGCATGAACTGGCCTTTGGTCTGGAAAATCTGGGCTATGAGACCGGTACCATCCGACTGCGGGTAGCAGAGATGGCCAGCTTTTTCGGGATCCAGACCTGGTTTGAAAAAAATGTGGAGGAGCTGTCGGGCGGTCAGAAGCAGCTTTTAAATCTGGCGGCGGTGATGGCCATGCAGCCGGATCTGCTGGTGCTGGACGAGCCTACCTCCCAGCTGGATCCGCTGGCGGCGGGGGATTTTCTGGCAACCTTGCGAAAGATTAACGCGGAGCTTGGCACGACGATTCTCATCATCGAGCATCGGCTGGAGGAGGTGCTGGCTTACGCGGATCGGGTGATGGTCATGGAAAATGGCCGGATACTGGCATTGGACGAGCCAGCGAAGCTGCCTGCCCGGATTCGGGACAACGATATGTTCCGGGCCATGCCGGTTCCCATGCGGATCTTTGAGGCGCTTTCCGGGGAGGGGTTTAGCCCTGTGACGGTCCGGGAGGGCCGGGAGTGGCTGGAAGGATGGATGAAGAACCGGGAGGCTGCCGGGAGCAGCGGTGAGGAAACCCGGCAGGACGGCGGATACCGGGAGGCCGCCTCTGAGGTGGTCATTGAGGCCCGGGACGTGTGGTTCCGGTATGAGAAGAAGCTGCCGGACGTGGTGCGGGATTTGAACCTGACTGTCCGAAAAGGGGAACTGTACTGCCTGCTGGGTGGCAACGGAACCGGCAAGAGTACCACCTTAAGCCTTCTTGGACGGATCCGGAAGCCCTACCGGGGCAAGCTGTACCTGAAGGGAAAGGAGCTTGGAAAGTACCGGGAAGGTGAACTATATGGCGCGGTGCTGGGAATCTTGCCCCAGAATCCCCAGTGCCTGTTTGTGAAGGATACAGTGGAAAAGGATCTGCGGGAAATGAGTAAGGACGAGGAGCGGCTGCGGGATGTGATTGCGAAGACGGAGATCGGCCATTTGTTGAACAGCCACCCTTATGATTTGTCCGGCGGGGAACAGCAGCGGGCGGCGCTGGCTAAGGTATTGCTTTTAAATCCGGAGATCATTTTGTTGGACGAGCCTACCAAGGGACTGGATGGCTTCTATAAGCAGAAGCTGGCGGAGATCCTGAAGGGATTGACGAAAGAGGGCAGGACGATTCTGATGGTATCCCACGATATTGAGTTCTGTGCGGAATACGGGGATACCTGCGCGCTGTTTTTCCACGGGGGCGTAGTGACTAGCGCTCCGGCAAGACAGTTTTTTGCAGGCAACAGCTTTTATACGACAGCGGCCAACCGGATGGCTCGCAAGTGGTATCCAGACGCAGTGACGGCAAAGGATGTGATAGAACGATGCAGAGAAAGCTAGAACGGCTGGAAGCAGCCGATCAGGGACAGGCCCGGGGCATGGACACCCAGGCCAGAATACCGGCGATGGCGATGGCGGCGGAACTGATTTCCATGGTCTGCTTCCGCTGGGTGTCGGTGCCGGAACTGAAGTACAGCCTTTATGCCGGGGCAGGGAAGCTGTGGAGGCTGGAGGAGACGGCGGCAGGAATCGCATGGGCCTATGACGTGCCGGAGAGCATGACCCGGGCCGCGGATCAGGCGGCGGGCTTCCTCAGGCTTGGTATGGTAGTGAGCATCGTGCTGGGACTTTTGTTTATCTTTCTGTCCTTTCGGGTGAAGCTTCGTGCGGCAGGTCTGGGAAGAATGGCATTTCTATGGAATGCCGGGATGACCGGGGCCGTGCTGTGGTGGGCTACGGACACGAACAGCGCTTTGAATCTTCTGGAAGGCAGGGCAAATAATTTTCTGAATCTGAGCCTCTATAGCCATGTGCAGTTGACAGCAGCGGCCTATCTGCAGATTTTGATAGCGCTGCTTCTGCTTCCATTTTTAAAGAGGCTTCTGGATACACGGAAGGAGTATGCGGCGGAGTTTTACCAGACCCGGACAGAGATAGAAGATAAGGGAATCGGGAAGCGGACGGTGCTGGCCTTTGTGTTGATTCTGACGGCTATCCCGGCGGTGATTTTGTTCGGGATCTTTTTCCTGAATGACCGAAGCTATTATTTCATTTCCCTGTGCCTGATTATCCTGTCCATGCTGCCCTTCTTTCTGGTCTTTGAGAACCGGCGGCCACAGGCCCGGGAAGTGGTGGTGATCGCGGTAATGGCGGCTCTGGCCGTGGCGGGACGTGCGGCGTTCTTTATGCTGCCCCAGTTCAAGCCCGTGGCGGCCATCGTGATTATCGCAGGCGTGGGACTGGGCGCAGAGGCCGGATTCCTGACCGGAGCCCTGGCGGGCTTTGTGTCGAACTTTTTCTTTGGGCAGGGGCCGTGGACGCCCTGGCAGATGTTCGCTTTTGGAATCGTGGGATTCCTGGGCGGCCTGATTTTCCGGAGAAAACGGGGCAGATGGAAGCATTTCCGCCTGTGGCTCTGTATCTACGGGGGTCTGTCAGTGCTGATGATCTACGGATTTCTGCTGGATACAGCGTCCGTGTTCATGGGAATGGGCAGTATCAATAAGGCGGCGTTTCTGGCTATGTATGCAAGCGGCCTTCCTATGAATGTGATACATGGAGCAGCCACAGTGTTTTTTCTGGCTGTACTGGGTGAGCCCATGCTTTGCAAGCTTGAGCGTATCCGAAAAAAATATGGGATACTGGAGCCTTAGAGCGATAGTATTCTGGAGGGAGTCACTGATTGATGAGTGATTATGGAACTACAAAACAGGAACAGCAGTCGGTCTGGAAGGTACTGACCCGGAAAAGCGCGGCCAGCTACATGAAAGAGGAAACGGTGAAGGTTCCGGTACATTATAGAAAGATTGGCGTGGAGGCCTTTAAAAGCAATATCAAGATGGAAACACTGATGCTTCCAAACGGGATGCTGGAAATCGGTGCGGATGCTTTCCGCCATAGCAAGCTGTTGAGGGAAGCGGCGCTGCCACACAGTATCTGGCGGATTGGAAGCGGATGCTTTGCAGAATGTCCGGCTCTTAGGGTGGCGTATATCCCAAACAGTCTGGAGTGTATCTCGGCGGATTTATTTAAGGAAGACCGGCGGCTCCAGAAGGTATTATTTACAAAAGATAACCGGACGGAGCGGATCAAAAAGAATGCCTTTTACGAATGTATTTCATTGGAGCGGATTCTGCTGCCGTCCAAGCTTACCTATATCGACGACCGGGCGTTCTACCGCTGTAAGGCACTGAAGAAGGTGCGGTTTCCGGAAGGACTGAAGCGTATCGGGAAGGACGCTTTCTATTTCTGTGGTATCGAGGAACTGGAACTTCCGGAATCCCTGGAGGTATTGGAAGAACGGGCGTTTTTCAAGTGTATGTACCTGACAGAAGTGCGCCTGCCAACCCATATCCGGCGTATCGAGAAATGGGTATTTCACGGCTGCAGCCGCCTTCAGGTGTTGGAGATCCGGCATGACCCGGAATATATCGGGGAGTGGATCATCAATAAGGCGGCGCGGATACGGTGCTACCGGGGGTCAAAGGTAGACGCCTATTGCCAGGAATCAGGTTTTACAACGGAGTATATCGAAGATGGAGAAAAATGACAGAGAAAACATGGATGTGGAAAAGAGAGAGAACCGGGCTGTGACGGAAAGCCTGACAAGAATAAAAGGGGAAGCCTTTTGTGAACGCACGGTTCTTTGTATTCCGAGGCATTTTACAAGGATAGGTGAGGAGGCTTTCCGGGAAAATCAGAGGATCGAACGGTTAGAGGTACCGAAGATCGTGACCTGTATCGGGGAGCGTGCATTTTATGGCTGCAGTGCATTAAAACGGGTATCCCTGCCGGGAACCCTGGAAAAGCTGGGAAAGGGCTGCTTTGCAGAATGTCCAACGCTTCAGGAGGTCTATATCCCTTCCAGCCTCAGAAGACTGCCGGAAGCGGTGTTCCAAAGCGATGTGGAACTGAAAAACATTCATTTTATAAAGGAAAGCCAACTGATTTTTATAGATGCGAATGCGTTTCAGGGATGCAAGAAGCTGGAACACATAGAAATCCCTGACAGTATCCGGAAGATAGGAGACTGGGCTTTCTGCAAATGTAAGAAGCTTCAGGAGTTCCGCTTCCCGAAGGAACTGGTAACGATTGGGAAAAAAGCTTTTTCCGGATGCAATATCCGGAAACTCCATCTGCCGGATAAGCTCTGCTATATAGGAGAGGATGCTTTCAGCAAGAATCACTATCTCAGGGAAGTGGTACTGCCGGAAAGCGTGAAAAGCATTGAAAACGGGGCTTTCCGCAGCTGCATCCGCCTTCAGGCAGTAGAAATCCGGCATGATCCGGAAGTGCTCGGAGAGCGGATTGTAAATGGGAATACGGCAATCCGATGCTATCCGGGGTCAAAGGTAGAGGAATACTGTAAGGCAGCCGGGATCCGGGTGGAGTATCTGTAAGGAAAATGAGCCCCGTGTACGGCAGTGAAATGTACACGGGGCTTGAACAATGATGTAAGATATTACAGTGCTATTTTATTACAGCTCTGTAAGAAAATCAGATGCAGTCATAATTTTAGGAGTATGAAGCCCTGATTCAAGAAAATCTTTATCTCCGGTAAGAAGAACATCTGCGTTAGCGTGAATAGCAGCACGAAGAATAGGGCGATCCTTGACATCGCGAATTTTATTCTCTGCATGGTATTCCTCTTGAAGCTGCTGATATGAGAATGTTACTGTCAATCAGAACTTTCATTATGCCTCACTTTCTGCACGGATTTCTTTCACTAAATCCATAACTGCATCATCTGATGTAAGGCCGGAAGCCTCAGCCTCACCGACCATCTTAGACTGGAGTATCTGCATGGCATATACAGCAGAGTTAATAAGTCGAACATTACCATTTTCTACAACAAAGGTAACGCGATCCCCATTGGAAATTCCAAGAATTTCACGGACATCCTTTGGAATTGTGATTTGTCCCTTTGCCATAACTTTTGCATTGTCGATAAAAGTGTTTGAAGTCATAATGTCACCTCCTGAAAAACATGAAAAGTAGGGAAATTCCTACTTATAGTATATACATTTTTTAGAATAATATCAACATGTAAAAGAAAAAATGATTTATCAGATGTGCTATACTAGTACGAAATACTGGGTATCGAATATATATTGAGGAAAAATAGACGATGAAATTTCAGATGAATTTTACGACCTCCTATGACGATGTGATTCGTTTTACATCGGCGGAAGACTTGCACAGATTTTATACAGAACATGGCTGTGACGGGCTGGAGCTTATGCCGCTTCCTTATTCTACGGCGGAAGCTCCGGATGTCTATCTGTCGCCGAAAAAGTGTCCACTGATTGTTCCGGGTATGGTGACCGGAATCCATTGCTGCTGTGTCGGGGACTGGGTAAATCAGGACAGGAAAGAGCTGATTCGGCACTATCGGAAGGATCTGGACTACGCTATGCGAGTGGGCGCGGAGTATGTGGTCTTTCATGTGGTGCAGGTGGACGATGAGGAAGGCTTTACCTATCAGGGAAAGCATACAGATCGTGAAGTGGTAGACGCAGCGGCAGCTTTTATCAATGAGCTTTTGGACGGTCAGGAGTATTCCTTCTGGTTCCTTATGGAAAATCTCTGGTGGCCGGGCCTGACCTTTTTGGAGCCGGAGGACACCCGGGCATTGATTAGCCAGGTGCATTATGGGAAAAAGGGCTTTATGCTGGATACCGGGCATTATCTACATACGGATCTGGAACTTAGAACCCAGGAGGAAGCGGTGGAGGCCCTGCATCGGATGCTGGACCGGCAGAAAGATATGATTCCCTATATCAAAGGCTTACATCTCCAGCAGTCCCTGACAGGAGACTATGTGAAAGAGTGGCTTCAGACACCCCATGAGCTTCCGGAGGATCCGACAGAGCGGTTCTGTAAGGTTTACGAGCATATTTTCCGGATCGATAAGCATGAACCTTTTACGGCTGCAGGAGTGAAAGGGCTGGTAGAGCGGATTGCGCCGATGTATGTGACTTATGAGTATATCACAAGGAGCCGGGAGGAGCTGGCGGAGTATCTGGAGAGGGGAAGAATTGAATAGAAAAAATATAATCGGAAAGGATGGCATGGTGTATCCTTTCCGATTATGGATAGAAAATTATAAATATCGTTCTGTATCTCTTGGGCCATATAGGAATCTGCGGACTTCCATTACATTACCAATTACCACATAATATACGACATAGTTTCGCACGTAAATACGATAATATGGATAATTCCGTTTCTTTGTGGAGGGATACGGCTCATACGAGAGGGGATTATCCAGCCGCTTTAAAATGGCAGTTTCCACATCGTTAATCAAACGCAGAGCCGCATCTTCATTCTTTAAAACGTTAGTAATATAATTTACAACGCCGATTAGATCCTGTTCAAATAGAGGAAGGTAGCGAAGCTGATAAGAGTTATTTTCCATATACTGCGCTCCTTGCATTGCGGAAGACCGTTTCATGGGAAAGGCGTTCTTCTGTTATGGAAGCCTGATAATCTGCTTCATCGAGCTTTGCTTCAATGTTGTCAGTTAAACTGGCGTACTGTTCAAGACTTAGAACCACCATGGCACCGTAGCCGTTTTTGGTCAGGTAAACCGGGTTCCCATCACTTACAAGGTTTTCAATTTCCGGGAACTTGTTTCGTAGGTCAGAGACAGGTCGAATCTGGATCATATAAAAGCACTCCTTTCATGACATATATTTTATCTTAATTTTATCAAAATATTATCAAAATAGCAATCTGAAATGCAAGCATTTTGAAAAATACTTAAAATAGGGCTTGTAATTACGGGTAGTAGGAAGTATAATAAGAAAAAACGAACATACATTCGATTTTCGAAAGGAGCGCGAAGAGAAAGACGGGTACAGATCAGCTTAAATTTATCTGCCAGAGCATAGAGAAAACTATGCGTCGGAACTTCTGGCAGATACCACTTGCAAAGGTGATTTCCCTTTCCTTGGCAGGTACAAAATGGATGGATTTTGTATAGTCGGGAGTGAATAAGATTGACAGGAACAAAAGATAAAAGAAGCAGGATTGAGATTCGTTGTAGAAAATGCAATCAGCACATGTTTGACTATTTGGCAGGCAGTGTGGAACTGGAAATCAAGTGCTGTAGATGTAAGAGAGTCATGGCTTTGCGAGGTATGACAGAAGCGATGATTCGCAGTCAGGCAGTGGATGATGTCTGGAAGATTTAAAGTAAGTGAATAGGGCCCACCTGATAAGGGCTATTGTCGGATGGAAAGACAATGAAGCACCAGAGACGCAGGGGACAACCGGTAGGAAAGGACTGGGTGTTCTCTGCGTTTCATTTATTACAGAAAAAGATGAGTTTCTTCCAACCGGTTTTACCCGGAGAGGAGGAAGGATGTACGATTACAAAAAGAGCGGTCGGAGAATTGCGGAATTAAGGAAAATATGTGGATATACACAGGAGACATTTGCGGAAAAGATAGCCCTGTCCTGGAGGTCAGTAGCGGATATTGAGAGGGGATACAGAGGAACCAGTGTGGATATCCTGATGGATATGGCGGAAACACTGGGGACGTCGGTGGACTATCTATTATTTGGAGAGAGCAGGACGAGGGGAGAAAACGGGACGGAGCTTTCGGACATGGAGGAACGAATCGGAAGACTGCCACAGATGAAGAAAATGCTGGTCAGAAGTATGCTTCAAGGGATGCTGGATAGTCTCGAAAAGGTGGAGATATTAGAAAAAGTAGGATGAGATATAGTAAGAAGATGACAGGGAACAGATCGGAATGGGTCTGTTCCTTTTTTTTATGAACTGAAATAGGGTGCGTGGCGGACACGTAGAAATGCGTGGATTGCGGTATAAAATTGAAATCCTCATAAATCTACAATGATTACAGAACCAGCGGGGAAAGGAGCGTTAGGGCGGATAGGAAAATCTTGTGGAAAGAGGTGAGTGGTAAAAGTGAAGAAGTGAGAGGACGTGGATAAGAGAAAAAGTTTAGAGAATTACGAAAGGGAGGAAGAAAATGGACTTTAAAAGAATCATTACATTATTTCTGGCGATAGTCATGTGCGTGAACTTGCTGGCAAGCGCGTTCCCTACGGTAGCATACGCTTCAGGTGGAGCGATACAGGTGGAAGCGTCAGATATGTCAGAGGCGAAAGCTTCGGATGATGTGGTTATGGAAATTTCCGGGGAAGCAAAGGATACTGGGCAGGCCTTGGAAGAGGAAAAGACTGCGGAGGGTATTGGTGAAAATGCTTCTGTAGCTGACGAAGAGCAGAAAACAGAAGATGATTCGGAGAAAGAAACAGAGACTGAGATTGCGGCCCCGGTAGAAGAGACGGAAAAAGAAACGCTGATAGATTCTGGCAGTGGAGATATAGTTGTGTCAGAAGATACAGTGAAGCAGGAAGAGGCTACGGAGCTTCAGGAGACAGAAGAGGAGAAAGTAGTTCGCCTGAAGGAAATGGTAGAGGCCTTTCCAGAAGAAGCGGAGCTGTGGTGGATGGACGAAGACGAGCTTACGGTGCTTTATGATACTTTTTCCGAGATCTGCGATATGTACGAATCGCTGGATGCAGAACTGCAGGAGCAGGTGGATATGCGTAAGCTGGAGGCTGCAGGAGCTTTTTTTGCAAGCTATGTTGACCCTGTCTCTCTTACGAATACGGGCGATATTTACAGTATTCCGTCGGAATATGGAGCAGGAATCATTTATCAGGGACGGAAAAGCACTGCGGTATACGGCCCTGGTTGGAAAGACGGCAGATATGCGACCAATCATTCTAAAGACAAAAATGTCTGGATTAAATATCCCGAGTCAGGTAGTTGTTATGTCAATGGTGAGCATGTGAAAGCGGATGTGTTGGTATATTACTGGCTTACCGAAGGAGAGGCATTTGTCGCGACAAGTTTTGGGCACGACCTGGTTTCCATCGGATCGCCAGCGTGGTGCGGATACGAGCCGCAGGATTTCACTGTTGAACTGGAGTATCACTTCCTGCGAGCTGGTACAGATGAAGAACTGACAGTGGACGGCTATCTGTTTGCACATGATTTGGACAGAGGCGAGGGTATCTGTGGTAAGACAGGAGCCAGAGGCTACTATACGTCGGATAACACTACCATGCGTTGGAAGGGACAGTATGTTACGGGAACGGTTGATGATGACCGGACGGACTACAGCATGAGTGTGGGAGTGGCATTTCATGCGGAACCGTCAGCACCTTTTCGCGTGAGTTACCACGGCTGCGAGTATTATTCCATTGAACTATCCAGTGTAGGCGTAGATGGAAAGCTACTGAAAGGTTATGGTGATCTGAATGTAGTGAAAAGTATCACCAATCCAAGTAGCTATGCGGTTTCACTGGCCGGATTTACAATGACGCTGACAGGCACTTCGGCTTATGGTGATGCTATCAATCTGACAGCGGTGACGAATGCGTCTGGTGTGGCATCTTTTACACGTGTACCGATGGGAACTTATACAGTAACTGAAAACGGGACAGCGTCCTACTGGGATGTACCGGCATCGGGTACAGTGAATGTGGAGCCGAACCAGACAAGTCTCTATTCTGTGAATAATATCTATAAGACAGGAAATGTGGAGCTGACAAAGAAAATTGAGACAGCGCCAGAGGATGCTTACAATGCAGCGGCAGAGGCAGAATATCATTATAATGATAAACTTGTAGGTTTTGCTTATCGAATTAGTGGTACTTCTGATTCAGGTATCCCGGTTTTAAAATACGGGGTGACAGACACTCAGGGAAAATTGATATTTAAGAACTTGCCGGTCGGAACTTATGAGGTGCAGGAAGTTAAGGCTTCAGCAGTTCCGGCGGATGCAGATTGCAAGGAGCAGGCCACCCAGGAACTATATCAGTATGTTATTCCGGATAGTCAGAAGGTGGCCGTGACTTATAACGACACAGCCCATAAAGGCAACACTTCTAAAGTGACATTTGAAAATAAACTGAAAAAATGGAGTTTTTCCGGAAAAGTGGAGCCAGGTAATTCCCTGGTGAAAGAGGATGAAGAAGCCCTTTCTGCAGGCATAAGCCAGGGTGATGCAACACTGGCCGGAGCGGTATATGGGCTGTATGACGGTGATAAGTTGGTGGCGCAGGCTACTACGAATGTAGAGGGAAAATTTGATTTTGACGGAACTTTTGTAGTTGGAGACTTGTGGTATGTACAGGAAATCAAGGCTTCCGAAGGATATTTGCTTGATTCCACAAAATATCCGGTCAGGGCGTGTGCTTTGGAACTGGATAAGCAGGCAAATGGCATTTATAAAGCAGAGCTGAAAGCTACAACTGCCGGAAAGAATACAGTAACAGAGCAGGTAAAAAAGCAGGCGTTGAGCTTCTATAAAATCAGCGGAACAGATAAGCAGAGTTCCTTTGAAGCAGTAGAAGGGGCAGGCTTTTCGGTGTACCTTGTATCTGAACTGGCAGATGGCAAATATGCAGAACTGTCTGATACGGAGCTTCCGCAGGCGATCATTGACGATTTCCGAGATCCGACAACACTGGACTATAAGGCTATGCGCCAGCAGAAACCAGCTACGGTGTATGCAGATGCAGACAGTGAAGATGTTGTGAGTGGATGGCTTTCTAAGTCCGTAACCTATGTGGATGGCATGACATATCAGGCAGAGGGTGACCATGCCTATCTGGTGGCGGAGCTGATCAGCGATAGCCGAGGCGTCGTGACGACACCGGGATTACCCTATGGCAGATATGTCATTGTCGAGACTACAACGCCGAAGGATAAGATTGCAACGAGACCGTTTGTAGTCAATATTGTAGGTGATGATGAGGATGGCGAGATAAGAGGCGATGGCCAGGGCCAGCCATTAGATGATTTAGTAATTGCTGTTGATAAGCCGATTATGTCTCTGATTCGGATTAAGAAGCAAGATGCGAATAGCAATAAAACGGTGTTGAAGCCTGGAGCAGGATATATCATCCATGATACGAATGGGGCATGGTTCCAGTATTGCAGTGCGGAGTGGACTTCCGAGCAAAAACGAGCTTATAAAAATAAGTATGGCGATTTGGTAGTGCAGTCCGGTCAGGGCGAAATGGTTGGAACGAAGGATAACCCTTATACAACACGGAAGATTACACAGGCCGAGGCCACGGGTAACGTATATGTGGACACACCTGCAGCGCTTCCGGCAGGAACTTATACACTGGAAGAAGTAGCAGCACCGGAAGGCTATGTACTGCAGGGACATGAGGGTGTGATTGCTAAGGATACTTCTATTATAGAAGGAAATCATACTTTTTATGAGACAGAAGAGAGCGGAATGTGGGGCAAGGTAGACGGTAGTGTCGTTAAGATTGTAGTCTCTTCACAAGAAGCGTCTTATGACAGTAATGTGGATGCCTTTGTGGTTACAGCGATTCAGAAAAATGAGCCAGCAATTGGAAAAATCTCCATTTTTGCAGAAGGGGAGAAATTGGTGGATGCAAAGCAGGACGGAAGCACCATTTTGGATAGACTTGGAGAAGCGGTTTCTAGTTTCTTCGGTTATGCGCGTGGCTTAATTGGCCTTGATGTGCCGGACGAGGATGGCCTGACGGAGAAAGAACTGAGTGAGTATAAAGACTATAGTTTTTCTTATGAGTTGCAGCCGATTGAAGGAGCACAGTTTGAAATCCGGGCTGCGGAGGATATTTATAGTCCGGAAGGTGGGGCTAATGTCGTAAAACTGTTTTCGGAGGGCGAGCTGGTAACAACACTTACGACCAATGCAGGCGGACAGACCTGGACCGGTCAGGAGGATTGGGAAGGTACAAAGATTGCCAAAGGGCTGCCGCTTGGTAAGTATACCGTTACACAGATCAAGGCTGGAACTGGATTTGCATTAACGGCGGACGATGTAGAGCCAAGGGAAGTGGAGATTGCTTATGCAGGCCAGGAAGTGCCGGTCATCTATCGTGACAGCTCTTACGAAAATCCGCGTCAGAAAGTGCATGTAGAAATCCAGAAGTTGGATGCGGAGCAGAATGAGCCGCTGGCAGGCGCTGTGTTTGGCTTGTATGCAGAGGAAGACATTGCAAACTATACAGGCAAGACGGTCATAAAGGCGGGTACGCTCATTGCGACAGGAGAGACTACCGTGGGAGCGGACGGCCAGGTACAAAAAGCAGTATTCACGCCGGATTTACCACTTGGAAAATATTACATTAAAGAGCTTCAGGCCCCGATGGGATATACCACCACGCAGTCTAAGATTTCCCTGGATGCATCTTATAAGGAAGATCAGCGAGAAGTCATTGAATTTTCGGAAAACGTAAAGAACGACCCTGTTCTTCTGCAGGTCAATGTGATGGATTACTATACAGAAGAAGAACTGGATGGGGCTACACTGCAGTTGATTGATGAGGATGGTAATTCCTTCACCACGATTCTTTCGGCGCATGGCGACAATGAGATTATCCGTGGTCTGGAGATAGGAAAGACTTATACGCTGCAGGAACTGGTGAGTCCGCAGGGGTATCATTATAATCTGTATTTGAAAGATGATTATGTGACGAAAAAGCCCAATGCAGTAGAACTGGATAAAAGCTATCTGGACGGTCAGGTGAGCGATAAGATTACCTTTACAATTAAAGATGAGAATAAGTTACAGGTAGTCAGCGTCTTTAATAAGCCGATTACAGGCAATGTAGTCGTTAAGAAAACTGGACAGGTTCCGATTGGAACCGAAAAGGAAACTGATGAAAATGGAAACGTGGTGAATAAGCCGATCTATGAAATCAAGGGTCTGCCGGGTGCAGAATATGCACTGCTGGCGAAAGAGGATATCGTTTATCCGGATGGATATACCGGTATATTGTTCCACAAAGGTACGGAAGTACTGGAACAGTACGAGTCATTGAAAGATACTGTATTGAAGCATTACAAGGTAGAAGTACCGAGGGGTGAGCTGGCAGATGTAGTGCAGCGAAGCCTTCCGGACGGAAGTGCCGTGAAGTATGTACTTCGGACAGGTGCTGATGGTAAGGTGCAAGTGACAGGACTGCCCTTGGGTGAGTATGAAGTGGTCGAGGTTAAGGCTCCGGCAGGCTACTATCGAGATCAGAATAATTGTACGCAGTCTGTATACCTTGTGGAGCCAGAACAGAGTGGATGGTCAGAAGCTATAGTGGCTACAGAAGCTATATTTCAAAACGAAAAGCAGAAGGCAAAGGTTACCGTTACAAAATCGGATAGAGATACAGGTGAGAAGCTTCAGGGAGCGGTTATCGGTCTGTATACAGCGGAGGTACTCAAGAATCAGGCAGGAGAGGTGATTGCAGAAGCCGATACTCTGCTGGAATCAGTTATAACAGATACAGAAGGAAAAGCAATATTTGAATGTGATCTGCCATTTGGCCGGTATTATGTAAAAGAGCTGACAGCGCCGGAAGGATACTATCTCAGTGCCGAAACGCAGTACTTTACGTTCGCCTATGCGGAGGATAGTACAGAGATGGTGGAGTTCACTCTTCAGATTCAGAACGAGAAAAAGCCGGAACCGGCAGGGCAGGGTGGTTCAGGTGATTCATCTAATGTAGTTCCGCTGGAAACACCTCTTACGTCAGATGGGAATGCGTTGGAGCTTGCTTTATTGGCGATAACAGTAGTTGCTTTGATAGGAATAATAGTAACGGTAATTTTGAAAATGAAACATGTTACACCGGGAGGAGATGAAGTTAAAAATACAAAAGTATAATATAATTTATGCAGATCCCCCTTGGCGCTATTCAGCTAAGAATGTACAGGGTGCAGCAGAAAACCATTATCCAACGATGAGCATCAAGGAGCTATGCGCATTACCTGTGGGAGAACTGGCGGCTCAGGACAGTGTGCTCTTTTTATGGGCTACATTCCCACAGCTTCCGGAGGCACTCCGGCTGATTGCAGCATGGGGATTTACCTATAAAAGCGTAGCTTTTGTCTGGCTGAAGAAAAATAAAAAATCTGACAGCTGGTTTTATGGGTTGGGATTTTGGACGCGAGGAAATGCGGAGCTTTGTCTGCTGGCCACCAGGGGTCGTCCCAGGAGGCAGGCAGCCAACATTCATCAGTTTATTATATCCCCGGTTGGTGCTCACAGTAAAAAGCCAGATGAGACTCGGGATAAGATAGTATCTCTGATGGGAGATTTACCGCGCGTGGAGCTGTTTGCAAGACAGGTTGTACCTGGCTGGGACGTTTGGGGAAATGAAGTAAAGTCAACCATACAGGATTGGGCGGCACATCATTCTGAGCCAGAGAATGATAAAGGGTAAGAATAGAAGGAAGAATCCCTGTTTTGATGAAGTTCAAAACGGGGATTCTTCCTGTGCCATCTGTTTCATACAGTAGTGGATAAAAAAAGAAAAATCTTCTTCCGAAAAAATCTTTCGATGACCGATTTCAATTATCATGCGGAAAAAACGCTGTTCCTCTTCTGGCATAGACAGTAGGTCATGAAGCATTTCGCCATCTTCTTCTGAAAGGTAAATAATATGCGGTTCCATTTTATGAAAAGTCTCCTTTATATCTTGCTTATACAATTAACAAAATGAATCATTTTATTAGATTATTATAATGTAAAAACAGAAAGGTTACAATATAAAAAAATAGTTATACGGAAAATTTATGATTTTACAGGAGAGATACGGTGGAGCTGGATTTCAAAGCAATCGGAAAACGTATAAAAATTGCAAGGATAAAGAAGGAACTGACACAGGAAGCTGTATCAGAAAAGGTAGGTATTACCCCACAACACATGAGTAATATTGAGACGGGCAACTCTACCGTCAGCCTTCCTACACTGGTGGCGATAGCCAATGAGCTGGAAGTATCGGTGGATGAGCTGCTATGTGATACCGTCCTGAAGTCAGGAGCGGTGTTTTCCAGAGAGGCACAGGCGATACTGGACGATTGCAATGAATACGAAATAAGATTCTTGGTAGATGTCATGAAGTCCGTCAAGGCGTCTATGAGAAATGTGAAGATGTTTGAACAGAGGATTGAATCAAAAAATATTTAATTTAAGCACATCACTGCTTTGAAGGTGAACCTTTAGTTATTCGGGAACAGGTCAGAAAAAGCCTGTTCCTTTTTTGTGCGTAAAAGAGCGTGGCAAACACGTAGGGGAGCGTGTACCACGGTATAAAATTCACAGCCTGAAAAAACTACAATAATTACATAATCAGTAAGGAAAACCACTGATGAAAAAAGACAAGGAAAGGCGGAGTGAATATGAAAAACACAAGCGTGAACACAAAAACTAAAGGAGTAGGCCTGATGAGATCCGGAAAGGGGCTGGATATCGTGACCATCATGGGTGCAGAGATGATTGCCTACGGGGAGAAGCTGAACCTGGAGCTGCAAGAGGTATTCGTGGATCGCACCCCGGAGGACAAGATTGACCGTTGGGCGATTAAACAGGTCGTGAAGTGGCTGGAGCAGGAAGAGGTTAAGGCGCTGCTGGTTCGCAGACTGGAAGATATCACTTCAGATGCGGAGAGTCTGTTCCATTTCTTACAGTTGGCGAGACAGATGGGAGTGTCAATTCACTGTATGGAAATGGGAAGCGAGGTGCGCTGCGTAGGGCTGGATGAGCTGCATGGTGCGTGAAAAAATATGGAGAAAGAAACGGAAATGGATACTTTTCAGATAGGAAACCGATTACGGGAATTGCGCGAAAATATCCATGCGACGCAGCAGGAGCTGGCAGAAGCATTGGAGGTCAGCCATTCCTATTATAGCAGGCTTGAGGAGGGAAGACGTGGAATGACTCTGAAAACGTTATATAGATTGGTAGATTACTATGATACAGACGCCAACACGATTCTTAATATACCGAAAAAGGAGGAACGTAAACGTGGTCGATAGAAGAATGCAAAGAAAGACGAAAAAAAGAATTGTGAAAGAAGAGGTTCCGTGTATTGTGTATCTGTCATCGAATGAAGAGAGCTCTTTCGAACTAGCTGAACGAAAGGAAAATAGCCAGCTCCGCTATATCAATGATTATGCAAATGCTCACGGACTGATTCCGATGAAGATAGTCAGGCGGGGCTGCTTTGGACCTGCGATACGCAACAAGCTGTTTCAGGAATGTCTCTATCTGATGAAACAGGGGAAGGCCAATGTGCTTCTGGTAGCTAATATGAATGCAATATCATCCGGGCTCACTGACGCGTACAGAAAGGTCGGCATGGTTCAGGAGCAGGGATTCCGTATCATATCAGTGGATGAAGGGGAGCTTCGACTTAATATGAAGAGCGTGTGTGAAAGGGTGAGTGCCTAAGTGGAGAAGGAAAAGAAACGGAAGGGCGATATTGTCTGGGTGGATTTGGGTGAACATCCGGGAACGAGGATACAGTCTGGAAGAAAGCTATGTTTAATTGTCAGTACAGATAAAGGAAACGGTAGCGTGTATCAAGTGATTCCGGGAACCAGTAAAAAGGATAAGAAAGATTTTCCGGTGCATGTGACAGTAAAACCAGAAGAGATTCAAGGCGTGCTGAAAAAAGAGACAATTTTCATGGCAGAACAGTTGACGATTGTGGATGAACGGCAGATTTTGATGATGGTTGGAAATTTGGAACCGGGGTCAAATGCAATGGTAAAAGTGGAAAGAGCGATGAAACGGCAGTTGGAGTTGGAAAGAAGAGAGATATGAGAAAAGCAATATATGTACAGGCTCCGGTCAAATATGCGACAGTCCCCGAGGCGATGCAGCGTTACCGGTTGGGAAAGAATACGTTGATGAATATCCTGAAAGATACCTCAGCGCTTAAACGTTTCGGGAGAGTTATTAGGGTGGACATAGGAGTTGCAGATAAGATTTTGGACAGTTATGAGGATTAGGAGAATGTAAAAAGAGAACGTCCGTATACAGAAGTAAAATTTAGATGTATACGGGCGTTTATAAAATTTTAGAAAAGGATTGAATTTTTGCCACACATATATTATAATTTATGTGTGGCAAAAATTCGAAGGAGGGAAGTGAAAATGTGTCACAACGAAAGGTTGGAAGACCGAAAATAGAGAAGCCTAAGGAGATCAAATTCAGCATTCGATTAGATCAGGAAATGTATGAAAGATTAGAAATGTATTGTGAAAAAAATAGTATCTCGAAAGCAGAAGCAATCAGAAAAGCATTGGGCTTACTATTAGATACTTAAAAAGGTTAGCCATTCCCCGTCCAAAGCGAATGACTAACCCTAACGACAGTATGGAAAGTCCATACTATGAAATAGTGTATCATAGGATGGACATTCCTGCAAGAAGAAAGGAGTGTTTTAGCACTATGGCGGAAAAAAGAAAAGATAATAGAGGAAGAAATTTATTTAAAGGCGAAGGGCAAAGAGGTGATGGTAGATACTATTATCAGTATAAAAACGGTTTAAATAAGCCTAAGGTTATCTATAGCTGGACATTGGAAGAACTGCGAAAACGAGAGAAAGAAATTCAAAAAGATCTTGCGGATAGCATAGATGAAACAGCGGCAAAAATGTCACTGAATCAGTTGTTTGAGTTGTATTTAAGTTTAAAAGATAAAGAAAATTTCCTGAACAGTACCAGAAATGATTATTTGGGATTGTGGAATAATCATATAAGGAATACCGAATTGGGTAATGCTCAAATAAAAAATATAAAAACATCTCATATAAAAAGATTTTATAAAGAATTAAAGGACAAAGGACTCTCTAACAGTACGATAAAGAAATTTAATACAATGCTAGGGCCGAGTTTTGAATTGGCATTGGATGATGATATGATAAGAAAAAACCCGGTAAAAAAAGAATGTATGAAAAAATACAAAGGAGATAAAAACCAAAGGGAAGCATTGACACAGGACGAACAGAAAAGATTGCTGAATTTTGTGGAGAATAATAATATATATAAAATTTATGCTCCAATGTTGCGGTATATGTTAGGAACAGGGTGTAGAATTGGAGAGGTTATTGGAATTACATGGGATGATATTGATATGAAAAGCAGAAGTATAAATATCAATCATCAGCTTAAATATAAGAAAAAGGAAGATGGAAAAACAGCGTTTATGATAGCAGCTCCAAAGACAGATGCCGGAAAACGTATTATTCCCATGACTACAGAAGTATACAATGCATTGATAATGCAGAAAAGGTATAGATTGTTTTTGGGAACTTCAAGAGACTTTGAGGTAGACGGGTACAAGAATTTTGTGTTTGTAACTAAAAATGGCCGCCCAATAGCCCCTAACGGTTTTAATAATGCAATGAAAAATATAATAAATGCATATAATAAGCAGGAAGAAAAAAAGGCGAAAGAAGAAAAACGAAAGCCTGTAATGTTACCACATGTCTCGGCTCATATATTCAGACATACTGCATGTACGAGAATGGCCGAAGCGGGTATGGAGATTAAAGCATTGCAGTATATTATGGGACATAGCAATGCTGCAGTTACGTTGGATGTATATACACATGTGCATGAGCAGAAAATCGTAGAAGAAATGGCAAAGATGGAAAAGGCTATGTAAAGAGGCGAAAGCTATTGCAAGGGTTCAGTGTATGAACTTGGGCAATAGCTTTAGTATATAGTCGAAAATATGTAAAAAATATGTAAATTCAATATTTGGATGATTAAAAGACATGAAAAACAGTGAGTTCACACAAAATTCACAAAAATATTAGCACTCCTACTTGACGAGTGCTAACAATGGTGCTATAACAGAATCAGAGCAAGGGAGAAGAAAGAAAATAAGAAAAAGCCCTTGCGGAACCTCCAGCAGAACTGAAGGGAAGATTAGGAGGAATGATTTATGTTAGTACCGAGTATTTTTGGAGAAAGTTTATTAGATGATTTTGTAAATGATTTTGCATTTCCGTATGCACCTGCAAAGAAGGTTTATGGCAAAGAGGCAGCGCCCCTTATGCGCACCGATGTGAAGGAGACCAAGACAGGTTACGAACTTGAGATTGAGCTTCCGGGCGTAAAGAAAGAGGACGTTAAGGCAGAGCTGAAGGACGGTTATCTGACCATTACCGCTTCCACCGACAGCAAGAAGGAGGAGAAGCAGGACGGTAAGTACATCCGTAAGGAGCGCTACAGCGGCACCACCAGCCGGAGCTTCTATGTGGGAGAGGATCTCACCCAGGAAGACATCAAGGCCAAATTTGAAAATGGCGTGCTGAAGGTGCTGGTTCCGAAGAAAGAGGAGCAGCCGAAGGTAGAAAAGAAGAGCTATATCGATATTGAAGGCTAAGCGTAGGCCTTTTCGACAGGCAAAAGAGAAGATGGGGATGCGGCTTGGCTGCATCCCCATCTTTGCAGCTGGTAATTATGCAGGCGGAGGTGAGCAGGCATTATGAAACAGGACTATTATGAGGTGCTCGGCATTGGAAAGCAGGCAGATGAGAAAGAGATAAAGCGTGCTTACCGGAAGCTGGCAAAGAAATACCACCCGGACATGAATCCGGGGGACAAGGTGGCCGAGCAGAAGTTTAAAGAGGTCACAGAGGCCTACAATGTGCTCAGTGACAAGGAAAAGAAGAAATTATACGATCAGTTTGGTTTTGCGGCCTTTGACGAGGCAGGCAACGCCCGGGCAGACGCAGGAAGCGGTTTCTACGGAGGAGCGGGCGGTCAGGGCTTTGGCAGCGGCAGCTTCCACACGGGAGACGGCAGCGGCTATCAGGAGTTCCATTTCGAGGGCGGCGACATGGGCGATATGTTCGGAGATATCTTCGGCAATATGTTCCATGGCAATGCGGGCGGACATAGCGGCTTTTACAGCAACGGTTCCGGTTTTGGCGGCTTCGGCGGTCAGAAGGGCTACCGGCAGCAGGCTTCCTATCGGGGCGAGGATTTACACGCGGACATTACGGTCGGATTTGATGAGGCGGCCTTTGGGTGCGATAAGATGATTCACATTCAGGCAGCAGACGGCACCGGCGTACAGTCCTTAAGCGTGCATATTCCGGCAGGCATCGACGATGGCAAGAGCGTGCGGCTCCGGGGCAAGGGACACCCGGGCTTCGGAGGCGGGGAGAACGGTGATTTGCTGCTGAAGGTACACATTGCGCCCAGGGCAGGATATGAGCGGAAGGGCATGGACGTCTATACCACGGCCGATATCCCATTTACCACAGCGGTGTTTGGCGGCGAGGTCAGCTTCCCGACCCTGTACGGCAATGTGGTCTGCAAGGTTCCGGCAGGAACCCAGTCCGGAAAGAAGATACGGCTTCGCGGCAAAGGAATCGTATCCATGAAGGATCCGAAGGTACACGGGGATCAGTACGTGACCATTCAGATTCAGGTACCCACCACACTGACGGCCGAACAGCGGCAGAAGCTGCATGAATTTGAAAATGCCATGAAGCAGAGCGGCAGAAGTGCCGCGTAAGTATAGAAAGCAAAAGACAGAGCCTTCGGAACGGAAACGTCCCGGAGGCTTTGTTTTTTCTGGGCGGAATTTCTGAAAGAGCAGTTATTTTATTTGCATTGTAAACTTGAAAAATAAAATCTGTTGACAATCTGTACTTTTTCTTGCAAAAGCCCTGTTCTTATTATAAAATAAAAAGCAGTGCCATGACCGGACATGCAGCCGGGCACTGATAGCAGAAAGTAAAGACAGAATTCAGAAAATGCGAAATTCCGAAAGAAAATGGATTTATCTATGGATTTTGCAGGATGGGTTGTAAACATGGAAAAGAAAGAAACAATGATCCAAGCGGAAGATTTGGTTTATGAATACAGAAAATACGATGAGGAAGGCCGGGAACGGGAGTTGATTAAGGCTGTGAACGGCGTCAGCTTCCAGATAGAGAAGGGGGACTTTGTAGCGATTCTGGGACACAACGGTTCCGGAAAATCTACGCTGGCCAAGCATATCAACGCCCTGCTTATCCCCAGCGAGGGAACTCTGTGGGTGGATGGAATTGATACCAGAGAGGAAGAACGGGTATGGGATATCCGGCAGAGCGCCGGTATGGTATTCCAGAACCCGGATAATCAGATTATCGGAACCATCGTGGAAGAGGACGTGGGCTTTGGTCCGGAAAATATGGGAGTGCCCACGAAAGAAATCTGGGAGCGGGTGGAGGAGAGCCTGAAGGCAGTGAATATGCTGAAATACCGTCACCATTCCCCGAATAAGCTGTCCGGCGGCCAGAAGCAGCGGGTAGCCATTGCAGGTGTGGTAGCCATGCACCCGGAGTGCATCGTGCTGGACGAGCCTACGGCCATGCTGGATCCCAACGGCCGTAAGGAAGTGATCCGTACGGTCCGGGCCCTGAATGAGGTGGAGGATATTACGGTCATTCTGATTACCCATTATATGGAAGAGGTTATTTACGCCGATAAGGTGATTGTCATGGACGATGGCAAAATCGTCATGGCCGGTACGCCGAGGGAAATCTTCTCTCAGGTGGAAACGCTGAAAGCCTACCGTCTGGATGTACCCCAGGCCACACAGCTTGCCTGGGAGCTGAAAAAAGCAGGTCTTGATCTGCCCGACGGAATTCTGACAAGAGAGGAACTGGTGGAAGCCTTATGTCACTTAAATTAGAGCATGTACAATATACCTACAGTCCTTCCACAGCCTATGAGATTCATGCGCTGAAGGATATAAATCTGGAGATCCCGGACGGTCAGTTTATCGGCCTCATCGGCCATACCGGATCGGGAAAATCCACACTGGTACAGCACCTGAACGGTCTGGTAAAGCCCACCTCCGGGCATATTTATTTTAACGGAGAGGACATTTACGCGGAAGGCTACGATATGCGGAAGCTTCGAAGCAAGGTGGGACTGGTATTTCAGTATCCGGAGCACCAGCTTTTTGAGGTAGACGTATTAAGCGATATCTGCTTTGGCCCGAAAAATCAGGGCCTGTCCAAAGAGGAAGCGGAGAAAAGAGCACGGGAGGCCATGCGTATGGTAGGGCTTTCCGAGGAGTATGAGAAGCAGTCGCCCTTCGAGCTGTCCGGCGGTCAGAAGCGGCGTGTGGTCATAGCGGGCGTGCTTGCCATGGAGCCGGAGGTGCTGATTCTGGACGAGCCTACGGCGGGCCTGGATCCCAGAGGCCGGGACGAAATTCTGGATCAGATCAGCTATCTGCACCGGGAACGGGGGATCACGATTGTGCTGGTTTCCCATAGTATGGAGGATGTGGCAAAGTATGTGGAGCGCATTATCGTCATGAATCAGGGCGAGGTGCTGCACGACGGAGCGCCCAGAGAGGTGTTCCGCCATTATAAGGAGCTGGAGAGCGTAGGCCTGGCCGCGCCCCAGGTAACCTACATTCTGCATACCCTGAAGGAAAAGGGATTTGGCGTGGACGGAGACGCTACGACCATGGAAGAGGCAAGGGATACGATTCTGAACGTGTTCCGGGATAAGGTAAAAAAACATGATTAGAGATATTACGCTGGGGCAGTATTACCCGGCAGATTCCATATTGCATAAATTAGATCCGCGGGTTAAGCTGGTGACCACCATGGTATTCCTGGTGGCGTTGTTTGTGGCCAATGACTGGGCGGGATATCTGGTGGCTACGGTTTTTCTGGTGACCGTGATTCGGCTTTCTAAGGTTCCCTTCCATTTTATGGTAAAAGGCCTGAAGGCAATCTTCTTTATCCTGCTGATTACCTTGATCTTCAATCTGTTCCTGACGCCCGGCGATGTGGTGCTGGTACAGATCTGGAAGCTGAAGATTACAGATAAGGGTCTTCACACGGCGATTTTCATGGCTGTCCGGCTGATTTACCTGATTCTGGGCACCTCTGTCATGACCCTGACGACTACGCCCAACGACCTGACGGACGGTCTGGAGAAGCTGTTAAGCCCTTTGAAGAAGCTGCGGGTGCCGGTACATGAGGTGTCTATGATGATGTCCATCGCCCTTCGGTTTATTCCGATTCTTTTGGAGGAAACGGATAAAATCATGAAGGCGCAGATTGCCAGAGGCGCGGATTTTGAACATGGCAATCTGGTACAGAAGGCAAAGAACCTGGTGCCGCTTCTGGTGCCGCTGTTTATCTCCGCGTTCCGACGGGCCAATGACCTGGCGATGGCTATGGAGGCCAGATGTTACCGGGGAGGAGCCGGACGGACCAAGATGAAGCCGCTGGTATACGCAAGGCGGGATTATTACGCATATGCGGTGGTTGCGCTCTTCCTGGCGGCGATTATCGCAGTGAGAGTGGTATTATGAAACGGGTAATGCTGATAGTGGCCTATGACGGCACAAATTACTGCGGCTGGCAGGTACAGAATAACGGAGATACGATAGAAGGAGAGCTGAACAGGGCTCTTTCTTCTTTATTAAAAGAGGAGATTGCGGTGATTGGCGCCAGCCGGACCGATTCCGGCGTCCATGCGCTGGGAAATGTGGCTGTTTTTGATACAGAGGCCCGGATGCCGGCGGAGAAGATGGCCTATGCTCTGAACAGCCGTCTGCCGGAGGATATCCGAGTACAACGTTCTTTTCAGGTGGCCGATGATTTCCATCCCCGAAAGACCAGCTGCATCAAAACCTATGAGTACCGGATTCTGAACCGGGAATTCGAACTGCCCGGAGAACGGCTGAACAGCCACTTCTTCAGGAAGAAGCTGGACGTGGCAAAGATGCAGGAGGCCTGCCTGCCGTTTTTAGGAGAACATGATTTTAAAAGCTTCTGCAGCATTCATACCCAGGCGGAAACCACGGTCCGGATTATTTACAGTCTGGACGTGATAAGAGAAGGGGATATGATACGAATCCGGGTGACCGGAAACGGCTTTCTCTACAATATGGTCCGCATTCTTGCAGGTACCCTGATAAATGTGGGCTTCGGAGTTACAGACCCGGCAGAAATCCCGGGCATCATAGAGGCGCGGGATCGTCAGGCAGCGGGACCGACAGCTCCGGCGAAAGGCCTGACTCTGATAAAAATGGAATATCCGGAGCATCCGGAATTCCCGTTGCAATAGAAAAAATCCTCTGTTATGCGAAAACTGTTCAGGCTGAAGTTTTCTTATAAAAAAAGTGGAATTTTTATTAAAAAAACAGTTGACACACCCGGGAACATATCATATAATAATCCAATGTGACGTAGTGCGAAAATGTCTGAGCCAAAGCCCCGGTAATGACATATTTCCATAGAAGTTTCAATTTATTTTCAGGAGGAAAACCAATGAAAAGTTACATGGCTAGTCCAGCAACAATTGAGAGAAAATGGTATGTAGTTGACGCTACAGGATATACATTAGGACGTTTGGCTTCAGAAGTAGCTAAAGTTCTGAGAGGTAAGAACAAAGCAATCTTTACTCCGCACATCGACACCGGAGATTATGTAATCGTTGTAAATGCAGACAAGATCAAAGTAACCGGCAAGAAGCTGGATCAGAAGATTTACTATCATCACTCTGATTACGTAGGCGGTATGAAAGAGACCACCCTGCGTGAGATGATGAACAAGAAGCCGGAGAAGGTTATCGAGCTCGCTGTAAAGGGCATGCTTCCGAAGGGACCGTTGGGAAGACAGATGTATACAAAGCTTCACGTATACGCTGGTCCGGAGCACAATCATGAGGCTCAGAAGCCGGAAGTGCTTACATTTTAATTGAGAAAAGGTTAAAGGAGGAAATTTACAGTGGCTAAGTCAAAATTCTACGGAACTGGCAGAAGAAAGAAATCCATCGCAAGAGTATACCTGGTACCGGGTACTGGAAATATCACCATCAATAAGAGAAGCATCGACGAGTATCTTGGTCTTGAGACCCTGAAGGTAGTCGTTCGTCAGCCGCTCGTTGCTACAGAGACAGCAGACAAGTTCGACGTTCTGGTAAATGTTCGCGGAGGCGGATATACAGGACAGGCTGGTGCTATCCGTCATGGTATCGCAAGAGCACTGCTTCAGGCAGATCCGGATTACCGTCCGGTCCTGAAGAAGGCTGGTTACCTGACTCGTGACCCGAGAATGAAAGAGCGTAAGAAGTACGGTCTCAAAGCAGCTCGTCGCGCACCGCAGTTCAGCAAGAGATAATCAACAAGTTCAAAATGCTTGGAAAGCCCGAAAATTCAACGTTTTCGGGCTTTTTTTAATGCCAGAAACGGCTGATTCCGATGACGAAATTTGAGGAAATATGAGAAAATAAAATAACCTTTGCTTACATTACATAGAGTTTCTGTTTATTCATAAATGAATGGAAACTCTTATTTTTTATCCTAAAAAAGTAAGGGAGGGTTTTAGAATGAACATGTACAACACAGAATTGGGTGCCGGACCGGGAAAAGAGAGCGGCGTGTCAGAACTGCAAATATTTGAAAACCAGGTCTTTGGACAGCGTAAACCGGAGGCAAAGTTTTTTAAACGTTGGATCACGCATGAGGTCATTCCGGCTATTCGGAAACATGGAGCCTATATGACGGATTCGGTGCTGCAACAGGTGATGGAAAATCCGGAGGCTATCTATACACTGGCAGAACAGCTTCTTGCAGAGAAAGGAAAGAATAGGGAAATCAGCAGGCAGCTGAAAATGGCACAGCCCAAAGCAAATTACTTTGATACCTTTGTGAACTCAATGGATTGCACTTGTATCCGTTACTGTGGCAAGGAGTTAGGAGTTCCACAGAATATGTTTGCAGAATTGATGAGAATAAGCGGGAGCGATGCAATTATTGTATTGGCCAAAGAGATATGGTATTGTATAGATAGTTTAACAAATCGGAATTGACAGAGGTAATGAAATGTTTGAAGAATTAGGAATTAGTTTTGGCACAGCACTAATCGTCTTACTTGCATTATATTTTATAATTAAGTGGGCGGTCAAAAATGGAATAAAAGAAGCCTATAGGGATATTACAGGGAAAGTCACTACCGAGGATATTGAGGCAGAACAAATATGTAACGAAGAGGAAAAATAGTTAATAAAGAGAGGTGCATATGCTATGCCAGGTATACTCGTGGTTGAAGATGATGAAAATTTAAATCGTGGAATTACATTTTCACTGAAAAAATCCGGATATGAGGTTTTTTCGGCAGAATCAGTGAAAAAAGCGAAAAGAATTGCAAGTGATAATAATGTGGATGTTACCATTTGTGATGTGAATCTTCCGGATGGGAATGGACTGGAATTTGTAAGGTGGATGAGATGCAATTATAATACATACATTATTTGTCTTACAGCACTAGATCAGGAGATGGATCAGGTCATGGGATATGAAGCAGGGGCAGATGATTATATTACAAAGCCGTTTAGTCTTTCGGTACTTCTTTTGAAAATAGAAGCACATTTCCGCCGCAGACAGGAGAAAACGGAAGCCGGAAAGATGATTTCGGGAGATATCGTATTTATCGCAGGAGAAATGAAAGTCCTGATAAAGAGTCGTGAAATCAGTCTGACAAAAACGGAGTTGAAAATGCTGACTTTTTTTCTTAAGAATCCGAAACAGATTCTTTCAAAAACACAAATATTGGAAAATGTATTTGATCTGGAAGGGGATTTTGTGGATGAAAATACAATCGCTGTCAATATCAGAAGACTCCGTGAGAAAATCGAAGACAATCCGGCTGCACCGGTCTATATAAAGAATATCAGAGGTCTTGGGTATATATGGAATCAGGAGGTAAGGCAGTGACAAAGAGATATCGCAAGAAGATTACAGTAGTGCTCTCCTTGGTATTACCTGTCATAGTATTGTTTGCAATATCAAATTGCTTTACCACGTATGTGTTTTATGAAGATTATAAATATAAAATGAATCTTATGACAGAGATTGCTGCAAAGGAAGAATTTTCCGGGCTGGATGCTGTTTCGGAATTGCTTAAGGATAAGGATATTGAAACTAACGAACAGGGAAGGCGATTATTGGAGCAATATGGATACTGGGGGAATAAAGGGAATGCATTTTATTCGCAATTCCGGCATCAGGTTATGGTGACCGGTGCTGTAAGCACTGTGATATGCGTGCTTCTTTTGACTTTTTTACTTTATTGGAAGAAAAAAGAAGATGCGTGTCATCAGAAAATTTTAGACCAGTTGGAAGAAATTCTGATCAGATTCCGTGAAAATAAATTTGATGATTTACTGAAAACGGAAAATCATGCAGAACTGGAAAAATTGAATGACCAGCTTGAAGCAATCGGACATCATATTCAGTTGATAAAGGAAGAAGCAAGGGCAGAAAAGGAGAACACGAAAGAAATGGTTTCTGATATTTCTCACCAGTTAAAGACACCGGTTGCAGCTTTGGATACATGTTTTAGTGTGCTGATGCAGAATGACTTAAGTGCCGCAGAACAGGATGAGTTTCGTATCCGTTGTCGGAGTGCTCTGGATGGACTGGAGACATTATTGCAGTCGCTTCTTGAAATATCCAAGATGGAAACTGGACTGATTCAGATTAATAAGAAAAAACTTCCGCTTATGGATACTGTCATATCTGCTGTGAACCGCACTTATCCTAAAGCGGATGAGAAAGAAATTGAATTCGTTTTTGACTATGAAAAAGAGCTGGAAACATGCACGATTATGCAGGATAAAAGGTGGCTTGGTGAAGCTGTGATCAACGTTCTGGATAATGCGGTCAAGTACAGTCCGTGTGGTTCAAAAATATTTATCCGGTTACAAAAAAGAAACGATCTTGTAAGAATGGAAATTGAGGATCAGGGAATTGGTATTCCGCAGAATGAGTATCACAAAATTTTTCAACGATTTTACAGAGGAAGCTCCAAGGAGGTCATGGAAAAGAGTGGTACAGGAATCGGACTTTTTCTATCGAGAGAAATTATCGAAAAACACGCAGGTACGATTACGGTAACCTCCGGCAAAAAGAAAAAAGGAAGCACGTTTGTGATTCAATTACCATATATTGGTTAAATTTTAAGTGAGCAGAAATCTTACAATTCTGTAAGACTTCTGCTCGTTTTTTGAAAGTGAAATGAAAGATTGCCCTGATACAATTTGGATGTAGGATGAAAAGGAGGCAACACATGAGTGTGATATTAGAAACCAAGCAGCTTTGTAAGTTTTATGGCGCAGGTGAGAATCAGGTCAAAGCGGTCAATCAGGTGGACATTCAGATTGAGCGGGGAGAATTTGTCGCAATTGTTGGAAAGTCAGGTTCCGGCAAAAGTACATTACTTCATATGCTTGGAGGGCTAGACACCCCGACAAAAGGCAGTGTTACTTTAGCAGGGAAAAATTTATACAGGATGAAGGAAAATGCCCTTGCTGTTTTCCGCAGAAGAAAAATCGGATTTGTTTTTCAGGCATTTAATCTGGTTTCATCTGTTAATGTCTGGGAAAATATTGTACTGCCACTGGGGCTGGACGGAAGAAAAGTGGATGAAGCGTATGTAAATGATATTATTGCAACTCTGGGGATTGAAAACCGGATTTATAATCTGCCAAATCAGTTATCCGGAGGACAGCAGCAGAGAGTAGCAATTGCAAGAGCACTGGTGAATCGTCCGGAAATTATATTTGCAGATGAGCCGACAGGCAATCTTGATTCTAAGACCAGTGATGAGGTAATCGCTCTGCTTAAGATGACAGCAAAAAAATATGGACAGACAATTGTAATGATTACCCATGATGACGAAATTGCACAGGTCGCTGACCGTATTCTGGTGATTGAGGACGGACAGGTGGTGGATTTCAGATGAAGACAATAAGCAGGATTGCATATAGCAATGACAAAAGGAACAGGACAAGAAGTATACTGATCATGATGGCAATCTGTCTGACCACGATGCTGCTTGTTATCATCAGTACTGTGGGAAATGGGGTAATTCATTTACAGAAAAGTCAGGCGGCAAGCTCATACGGAAGCAACTACGGCCTGTTTATCGCCGCAGATGGTACGCAATTAAAAGAAGTGGAACGCAGAGCTGAGATATCTGATATCGGCATCATGTGTACGGAGGGCATCCTGAAAGGAAATGAAAATGGCGGCTTTGTCAGTGCGGATGAAACGGTCAGGAAAATGCTTCCCTATAATCAGGAATATGTGTTGAAGGAAGGTACCTATCCGGAAAAGGCGCAGGAAATTGCCGCAGGACGCGCTTTCTTTGATGCAGTGGGATACCATGATGTAAAGGTCGGAGACACCGTAACATTGGAGTACCGTTCCGGCATGCAGTCGGAATACGCACCGGTGGAATTTACTGTCAGCGGGATTTTATATGACCGGGATGAATATACCATCGAGGCTTCCTATGTTGTATTCGGTTCGCAGGATTTTTATAATGAACGTGTTGCGGAGGATGACAGGCAATATAATATCTATTTTACCTTGAGCGATTCTGCAAATGTATCTATGAATAATGTTGCGCCTGTTATAAAAGAAATCGCGGATTCCTGCGGCATTGACCAGAAAAACGTGATCATCAATGACCTCTACCTGCAGTGGGTATTGCAGCCGAGCTATGAAATGATTGTGGTTTGTGGAACCCTGATCCTCGGAATCGTGCTGTTTTCCGTTGTGGTCATTTATAATATCTTCCAGGTCGGGATTGCCCAGAAGGTTCAGGAGTACGGAAAAATCAAGGCGCTGGGTGCAACCAGAAAGCAGATGAAGCAGTTGATCTTTCGTGAGGGCATTCTTCTGGCGGTTCCTTCGATACCGCTGGGGCTGCTGTTTGGTTTCCTGATTGCAAAAGTCAGCTTCAACTGGCTGGTGGAGCAGGGAAATCTGGTATCGTCCGGAATCAAGAACCATCAGGTGCCTCTGTTTTCACTGACAATTATGCTCATCTGCATTTTTGTATCGTTTCTTACGGTCGTTTTGGCTCTGCGCAAACCCATGAAAATTGTTTCCCGGATTTCACCCATCGAAGCGACACGGTATCTTGACGGCTCCAAAACGCAAAAACAGGGCAGACGAAAAGGCAGAAAAGATGTCACCGTTTTCTCCATGGCAATGGCAAATGTGACAGGCAATCCGAAAAGAACCATTGCTACGATTCTTACCATGGGGCTTTCCTGTGTATTGTTTGTAATTATCTCTAATTATGTTGGGAATATTGACACGGAGCACGAGGCGCGGATTGCAATCAACCATGGACAATTTGAGTTGCAGCTGGATTATTCCCAGAATTATGATGAAGCCTATCCGGAGAATAATCTGGACACAATCCTACAGAACAACCCACTGAATGATTCTTTGATTAAAGAAATCAAATCCATCCCCGGTGTAACGGATGTACTAACGAGAGAAATCGTCTCTGCAGATTTGAACGGAACAAAATTTCCGGTTGCAATCGTAAATCAAGAGGATTTTGAAATGATGCGCGGGGATGGCGATATCGGTTCCATGGACTATGCACAGGCTGTCAAAAACGGGGATGTTTTCTTTGGCTGGTCCATGTGGATGGAAGCTGACGGGTATTCTGCGGGTGCGCCGATTACATTCAACTTTGATAACGGAAGCGGAACCTATACCTATCATGGAAAAATCGCAGGCTCCTTTGTAAGCGCGGACACTTATCTGGTCATTCCGGAAGAAGTATACCGCTCTGTAAATCCGAAAGGGACATCTTATGGATACCTGTGGGTGGATTGTGCTAAAAAAGATGTGGTATCTGTAGAGCAAAGCCTGAATGACCTGCTCTCCGATACTTCTCATATCAAGCTGAACACCTATCACACAGAATTGCAAACCGCAGAATACGCAAGCCGTATGATGAAGCTTGGCTGCTATCTGTTCATGGCAATTGTCGGTCTCATTGGGTTTATGAATCTGGCAAACACCATGATCATCAACATCACCACGAAGAAGCAGGAATACGGTGTGCTGCAAGCGGTAGGCATGACCAATAAGCAGTTGAATCTGAGCTTACAAATACAGGGCTTGATTTTTACGGTTGGCACCATCTGCGTCGCACTTGCTGCCGGTCTGCCCCTTGGCTATGCACTGTTTTCCTATGCGAAGCATAATGGGATTTTTGGAATGAACGTTTATCACGTTCCTCTTATCCCGATTCTTGTTATGATTCTTCTGGTTGGTATTCTACAAGTTGTGCTTTCCTGTGTTTTAAGCAGTAATCTGAAAAAGGAAACGCTGGTAGAAAGAATAAGGTATCAGGGATAGCAAGTATTGCTGGGATATCCTCAGTATCATAACAGGAATTAAAAGCACTTGGCTTCAAAAAGTTTTGTACTTTTGACAAAATGCAACCGATTTTTCATCAATTATAATAAATTTGATTAAGCAACCTGTGTGTAATGAAGCATACAGGCTGCTTGCATTTTATAACTCTAATGAATCTTCTGCATCTACCCACATCTGTAAATTGCCCTCAAGATATAATCTCGCATATTCAAGTGGTTCATCGACTGCAAGTGAAGTCAATGCACAGTCTGATCCGGGTGTGGTTTTTAAATCCTTTTCGGCTTCCCAGCAGTCAATGCGAAGCATATAGCCAACATTTGTATATATGTCAATGCTGTTTCGTTGTGGATTGTATTCTGCAAATATTGTTCTCATCGTATCCCATCTCCTTATCATTTAATCAATCATTAGTATATAATCTGGAATGAAAAGAAGCAGGACAATGGGAGATGAGACCCAATGCCCTGCTTCTTGGTTATTTGGAATGAACGGTAGTGTATTTCTGGTTTTTGCTTTTGGGTTTGTCTGGAAACATCATTTCAAGTTTACCAGAAGATATAAAGGCTTGAGGTAATATTTGCTGAAGTGAGAACGGCTGGAAACATCAATATATGCTTGCATTTCATCTCGACTTTTAGGGTCTGCACAAAATTCCAATAGCAAGTTTTGCTTGCTGATCACAGATGTATCATGTGCGGCATCATGTGCTGTATCATGTGCGGAAGCACCGCACATGATGTAGTTTACATTTTTCAAGATGACCCTGAAATCTGTTGCTGTTGAGGAAAATTCGGGCTTATATGCCGCTGTATATCCAGGTAGCTTTTCGGTTTCACTGACGATTTTGCGTAGGCCACTTCCACGGCGTTCCATGTACTTCATGCGGTGGAACAGATCAGCAATCACAGGGTTTCGTCGCATCGAACGAATACTGTAAATATCGTATTCCTGAATTGAGCCGCCGCCAAACATACCGCCCGGAGATGTGATTTCCACCCGATCATCAAACATATCAATATGGATTTCGCTGCCAAGCACAATATAATCACGATGGATAAGCGCATTGACAAGAGCCTCTGTTACAGCTCGTTCAGCATAATCCGGCTTGTCTACACGATACTGTGCCTCTTTGACAAAACGGACTTTGGAATTATTGCGAATAAATTCACTGCCGCTGTTCAGTAAATAAATCAAATTTGGCACGCGCCTCGAAGAATTTGCCCAGAGTAATGAGCGTGAGAATGGTGCCCGCTCCCTCGAAATAGAGGTCGTGAGCAAACTGATCTACCAGCACCAAATCTCCGTGGCCAAAGCCCCAAGCAATTTTATAGAGGGCGTAGATTCCGTAGGCCAGGGAGACACCGGAACCCAATGCGATTAGGGAATCCATGTTGGGCGATCCGTGGAACAGGGTCTTGAAACCCATGCGATAGTATTTGTTGTTGATAATTGCTACTGGCAGAACCAGTAAAAACAGGGTCAGGGCGTAGATCATGGAGTTTTCCGTCCCCAGAAAGACACCCGGCAGCGGCCAGCCCAACATATGTCCCATTGAGATATAGAACAAAGGGATAGTGAATACAAAGGACCAGATTACTCGACGGCGCATCGCCTCATATTCCTTTTTTGCAGTGTCCACCGGGGAGACAGCCTGTGCAGCTGATTTTCCCTTGACTTGCTGTAGGGATGCGCCATAGCCTGCCTTTTCTACAGCGGCGATAATCTGCCCACTGTTTACATTTTTGTCGTCATAAGTTACCACCATACTGTTTTTTAACAGATTGACATTGCACTCTTGCACGCCGGTCAGGCTGGATACGCTTTTTTGTACCCTAGCTTGGCAGGCCGCACAAGTCATGCCTGTGACATTGTACTTTTCCTGCATATTGAAACCTTCTTCTCTGGAAAGTAGAATACAAATACAGGGTATAGGTCTCTCCGGTTTTCAGTATAGTCCCGCAAAGAGGTCTTGTATTTCCCGTTCAGAAGAATTTTTGTCCCAAATGGAAGCGTTTCTGAAAATCGATCCGTCATAAACGCTGCAAGGGCATCCCTTCTAACTTCATGTGATATTGTTCCAGCACATCTTTCAGCGTGATTTCCTGCATTCTTTGTTCCGCTGTTTTTTGAATGTCCAAGTAAAAATCCCGCAGCACCAGTTGAATGTTCACGCCCACGCCACAAGCGGGGTTGGTGTGGATGTCCTGATGGAGCAGGGGCTTGTTGCCCTCTAATGCTCGATAGACATCCAGTAGAGTGATTTTCTCCGGCTCACGAGCCAGAGCAGGTCGGGGATGTCCCTTCACGCTGACCAGCAGTCCACCCTTCCGCAGGGCGGACATGAGCTGGCGCACATAGGCAGGATTTGTCTGAATGCTCTCTGCCAGCTTGTTACTGGTTAGGTCGCAGTCTGGGTACAGAGCGATAAAAGCCAGAATATGAACAGCATCGCTAAGGCGGGTGGGATATTTCATGGACTAATCTCCTTTTTTCTTTGATGTTATTTTTATTATAACAGCATATTGACAACAGCGCAAGAGGATGCTAAAATGATTTGAAGTAAGAATAAAAATAACACCCACTCGAAAGGAATGGTGACAATGAACTTCTATGATGATTTGGTCATGCAGACCCAGATGAATTATTCCAGGCACTATCCTATCTATGCTTCCGGCAGTACGCCTTATCAGCTGACTGACAAAAAGCCGCTGCCGTATAGCGAACAGATCCATCGTTTGGTACAGGAGGTAAAGGAAGCTGACTGTGTGGTAGTGGGCGGGGCCTCCGGTCTGTCCGCTGCCGGTGGCGGAGATTTTTACTACGAGGACAACGACTCCTACCGGAAATACTTCCGGCCTTTTGCGGAGAAGTACCACTTCAAAGGTGCTTTTGCAGGGATGATGCACCCCTGGAAGACAAGGGAAGAGTATTGGGGGTATCTCGCCACATTCCTTCACACCACCCAGACCGCACCTGTGCGTCATTCCTATTTGGATTTAGACGCTTTGTTGAAAGGCAAGGACTTCTTCATCCTCACCACTAACCAGGATACCCAGTTTGTCAAACTCTACCCGGAGGAGAAGGTGGCGGAGATCCAGGGAGATCACCGGTTCTTCCAGTGTGCCGCCTGCTGTACCGATGACACCTGGGATGCGGTAAAGCCAGTGGCTGATATGGTGGCCGCTATGGGGGATGGCACGAAGATTCCCACGGATCTCATTCCCCGGTGTCCGCACTGCGGTGGCGAGGCTTTCCCCTGGGTGCGAGGATATGGGAATTTCCTGCAAGGAAAGAAATATGAAGAACAGTACGAAAAAATTTCTCGCTACGTACTGGAACACAAAGACAGCAAAATTCTGTTCCTGGAGTTGGGCGTTGGTCGAATGACTCCCATGTTTATCCAAGAACCTTTCTGGAACATGACCCTCAGCTTTCCCCATGCTCGATATATTGCTGTCAACGACAAATATGACTTCCTGCCCAAGCAGTTGGAGGATAAGGGCATGACCATTGTGGCCGACATTGCTCAAGTGCTGCGGGATGCACGGAACACCATGGAAAGCGGAGATAACGATCAATGAGGGTTGGAAACCAAGCGGCGCTTCAGGAACTTGCCGAGCGTATTGCTCAAGCAGATGCCGTTGTGATCGGAGGCGGCTCCGGCCTGTCAAGCGCAGCTGGATACGACCACTACCATTGGTCCCCGGCACTTTCGGAGGCATTGGCTTCCTTTCGTGAACAGTATGGCTTTACCTCTCCGCTGGCTGGATTCTACCATTGCTTTTCCAGCTATGGAGAGCAGTGGGGATATTACAGTCAATATATCCGCTTCATGTGGGAAGCCCCTACGGGGCAGCCCTATCTGGATCTGCAAACGCTTGTTGCAGATAAACCGGTCTTTGTGCTGACCACTAATGTCGATCAGCAGTTTTTTCGGGTATTTCCCCAGGAACAAATTTGTGCCTTTCAGGGAGACTTTAGCTACTGCCAGTGCAGCCAGCCCTGTCGGGATGATATTTGGGAAAACCGCGAACTGGTAAAGGAACTGACCGGTCGCTTGGTGGGTGTTCGCCTGCCGGAGGAAGCTGTTCCCCGTTGCCCGGATTGCGGGCGGGTGCTGGTGCCTTGGGTACGAGATGATACCTTTCTGGAGGGAACCTTCTGGCAGGATAACCTGCACCGCTACCATAGATTCCTGCGACGCTGGATAATGGATCAGTCCGACAAAAAAGTCCTGCTGTTGGAACTTGGCGTGGGTGAGATGACGCCCAGTATCATCAAACTGCCCTTCTGGGAACTTACTGCCAAAAACGAAAACGTCTTTTATGCATGTCTTAATCGAGAGGCATCTCATAGGCCAGAGCATCTGCGGGGACGCAGCCTGTATCTGCAAGGAGATTTGGTGGAAACTCTAGCTGCCCTCCGGCAGGTGCGATCCATCGCAGCAAACATAAAATAGAAAGGGGCGAACGAATATGATTGATTGGAATCCTATTGCGGAAAAATTCAGAGAAGCGGACGCTATCTTGATCGGAGCCAGTAACGGCCTGTCCATTACCGAAGGACTGCATTTGTTTGCGGACAATGCGGCTTTTGAAAGACTGTTTGGGGATTTCAAACAAAAATACGGCTTACGTTGTATTTTGCAGGGCATGATGGCCGGATGGCCCAGCGAGGAGGAAAAGTGGGCCTTCTGGGCTCGGCTCATCCATCATTACTGCGGGCAGTACCAGCCTACGCCGGTGATGAACGATTTGAAGGCCATTGTGGGAGAGAAAGATTACTTTGTCGTCACATCAAACGGAGAAGGTCACTTTGAACTGTGTGGCTTCGATCCGACGAAAATCTATGAAATCGAGGGCAACTGGTTTACGATGCAGTGTGCCCGCCCCTGCCACGACACCCTCTATTCAAGTTTAGAGGTGGCCGAAAATTTATCGGCTGCCGAACAGGGCGGCCATGTGCCTACAGAGTTGGTGCCGCGTTGTCCCAAGTGCGGAGGTCCCATGGACATCCACATGGGCGCAGGTCAGAGAATGATTCTGGATACCGCTGCCCAGGCACGGTTCCAAAACTTTCTGAAAACCTACCACGGAAAGAAACTGGTGGTTCTGGAGCTGGGCATTGGCTGGCGTAATCAGCTGATCAAGGCCCCGATGATGCGCATGGTGGCAAGCGAGCCAAACGCCACTTATGTGACCATCAATCTGGGGGAGATCTACATTGCGGACAATATCAAAGAGAAGTCCTTCGGACTGGACGGGCGGCTGGATGAGCTGCTGCCTGCTCTCCGGGAGGCGTGCGAGGCATAACGATTTCGGAGCAAGTTCAAAATGACGATACGAATGCAGTGGACAGATGGAAAGATTCGATGCCATTGGGTGAGCCCAACTAATACCACTTATCTGCGATACCATGACGAGGAATGGGGCAGACCGGTCCACGATGACCAGTTGCTGTTTGAAATGTTGATTTTGGAGAATTTTCAGGCAGGCCTCACCTGGGAATGTGTCTTAAATAAACGGGAAGCGTTTCGCCGTGCTTTTGACGGGTTTGATTTACGGAAAGTGGCATCTTATAGCGAAGAAAAATTGACGGCCCTGCAAGCTGACTCTGGAATCATCCGTAACCGGCTGAAAATACGAGCTGCAGTGGTCAACGCACAAGTGTTTCAAAAGATACAGCAAGAGTGGGGCAGCTTTGACCGATACTTATGGCACTGGACAGAGGAAAAAATCATCCAAGAAGTAGACAAGGTCAGCTCACCATTATCTGATGCCATCTCAAAAGACTTGAAAAAGCGGGGCATGAAGTTTGTTGGGACCATAATCATCTATGCCTATTTGCAGGCGGTGGGAGTTATCAACTCTCATGAATCAGGTTGCTTCCTGAATCCTTTGCAGCAGTAGAGAATGCATAAAAAAGCCGGGAAGTTGACTCAAATTGTCAATGCCTCCCGGCTATTATCATGCAGATATTAATATAGTTAGAATCATGGTATATATTTCATTCCCCATTGGGAAATGGCGTAAAAGACCGGCAGCAGGTCACGACCTTTCTCAGTAAGGAAATATTCCACCCGCAAGGGCATCTCATTGTACTGGATTCGTTGTATCAAATCATCGGCTTCCAACTCTTTGAGGGCATTTGTCAGCGCCGTATTTGTAATTGGCGTTAGCATCTTTTTCAGTTCACCGAAGCGCATGGGCGATTTAATACAAAGTTCATAGAGAATTTGGAGTTTCCATTTGCCCTGCAGCATTTGAACCACCGGCGTGACCGGGCAGTTTCCCTCGTCGGTTAGAATGACATTGCCAACCTTTTCTTTGAATTCTTCATAAGTCATAATTGGAGATTTCCTCATCTTTTGCAGTATATTTTTTGATACCAGGTATAAATAATTTGCGTACTTGAACAAAAATTACTATCAGATATAATAAATATATCACGGGTTGACCATGCAGTCAACGACTGAAATTTCTTAGAAAGGTCTGAATTTTATGAAAGAACTGAACATTATGGAGGCTACTGTTCTGACCTCCCCCAATCCGCTGACACTGATCTGCTCTAAAAAGGAGGATGGCACCACCAACCTGGCTCCTATTTGCTTTGTTTCCTATCTCTCCTTCACCCCGCCGATGATTGGATTTGCTGCTGGGAAGCAGTCCCATACTGGCAAGCGTGTGCGTGAGACCGGCAAAGTCATTGTCACTGTTCCCGGTGAGAGTCTGGCAGGCGCAGTAATGGCCTGCGGAGCATCTACCGGTGCCGAGACCAACAAGGTGGCCGCCAACAATATCGAGATGATGGCTGTGGAGGGCAGCGACATCCAGATTCCGGCGGACACCCGGCTGGCGATGGTTGCCACCCTGCAGCAGTCGGTGGAGGTGGGCGACCATATCCTGCACATCTGTCAGGTGGACAAGTTCCTGGGCGATGAGGACAAGAAGGGCCTGTATGCCTGGAACGGCTTCGGGAAAGTTGCACCTGCGGTAGAAGGCTGAATCATAAAACGGTAAGGAGGTGTCAGCGGTGGCTGTTTGTATCAAAGACTGTATTCAGAACATGAATCTGGTGATCGGCTGTACTATTGGTTGCAGCTACTGCTACGCCAGAAACAATGTTCGTCGGTTTCACATGATCGACGACTTTGAAAAGCCGGAGTTTTTTCCAAATAAGCTGCGGCTGATGGAGAAAAAGCGCCCACAAAATTTTCTGCTCACCGGCATGAGCGATTTTTCCTACTGGAAGACAGAGTGGCGGGAACAGATATTTGCCAAGATGACTGAGAATCCGCAGCACCAATATCTGTTTTTGACCAAGCGGCCGGAGGATATTGTGTTTTCCACTACCCTGGAGAATGCTTGGTTTGGTGTAACTGTTACCTCCAGCAAAGAGAAAAACCGTATCCGGACTTTGCGGGAGCATATCCATGGCGGACACTATCATGTGACCTTTGAACCTATGTTTGATGAGGTTGGCATGGTAGACCTTACCGGAATTGAGTGGATCGTCATCGGTACTGAGACCGGACATAGGAAGGGCAAAGCTGTATCGAAACCGGAATGGGTGTGGAACCTGACACATCAGGCCCATGCGCTAGGCATCCCTGTATTCATGAAGGAAGATCTGCTTCCCGTCATCGGCGAGGAAAGCATGGTACAAGAGCTGCCCCCGGCCTTCTGCCGGGTATTGGAGGTACAAAAAACATGGCGAATGTAAACAACAACGGCATCCTGATCCGGGATGTGGAGACAAAAAATATAATGACAAAATCCACCCTGCCGGTGGGCGGCTATTCGGTCAATCCTTATGTGGGCTGTACCCACGGCTGCAAGTATTGCTACGCTTCGTTCATGAAGCGGTTCACCGGCCATACTGAGCCTTGGGGTACTTTTCTGGATGTGAAACATTGGCCTGCCATCAAAAATCCCAGGAAGTACGCCGGACAGCGTGTGGTCATCGGCTCAGTGACGGATGGGTACCTGCCTCAGGAGGAACAGTTCGAAAATACCCGCAAGCTGCTGGAGCAGCTGAAAGACAGCGGCGCGGAGATTCTAATCTGCACCAAGTCTGACCTGGTAGTACGGGATATCGACCTTCTGAAAGAGATGGGAAAGGTCACTGTTTCCTGGTCGATCAATACGCTGGACGAGGATTTCAAAAACGATATGGACAATGCCGTCAGCATCAAGCGGCGGCTGGATGCCATGAAGCAGGTTTATGACGCAGGTATCCGCACCGTCTGCTTTATTGCCCCTGTCTTTCCGGGTATCACGGATTTTGAGGCTATCTTCCATCAGGTAAGAAATCAATGCGACCTGATATGGTTAGAAAATCTAAACCTGCGAGGCGGATTCAAAAAAGACATCCTTGACTATATACGTAAAAAACATCCTGACTTGGTTCCGCTGTACGACGCTATCTACAACAAGAGGGACAGAAGCTACTTCCGTGGTTTGGAGGATCAAGCGGAACGGCTGGCGAAAGAAAACAGCTGTTCCTTCGTGGACAACGAGCTGCCCTACGGACGAGCAGAGCCTGGGCACCCGGTCATTGTGGATTACTTTTACCATGAGGAAGTGCGTGGCTCGGAAAACACCGGGCGACGCAACCCCAAAAAATAATTTGTGAAATAAATGGGTTCTGACATGGAGCTATGCTTCAATGTCAGAACCTTTTTTAGCACTGTTTACCCATTCAGAAGTTTTCTTATCCCTCTTGGAAGGACTTGTACTCTGTCCATTGTTTTTCGATTTTCCCCGCTCTACAATGTAGACAGAACGATTAAATGATTGTTTATTGATATTGAGAGGTGAGAAAGATGCTTTTGAAGGATGCGAAGATTGGACGGACCTATACCGTAATGATGCTTTACAGAAAGAGATAATATATGAATCTGTCCACTGATATCTTTGAAAAACGAGTTAATTATGAACCTGAAGGACGGATATGATATCTATATCGTAGGGTGGGGGATGAAGTTGTCCGGAGGACAGAAGCAGTGGCTCAGCATAGCATGTGTGAATTTGTGAAATCTACATATTTTAAGAAGGAGCCTTCGCTTATGCGAAAGCTCCTTTTCTGCACACCTTACTTTTTCAGCTTTAAGCCATCTCGGAATGCTTCGCCCACACGCTCGGTGACTTTATAATAGCCGTGGGTGTAGGGGTCAAATGCGATGGCGTTGACCTTAGACATATCAATTTTTCCATCCACCATAACGCTCTCATCGGCAGTGACATTGACCACCTTGCCGATGACGCCGCATCCGTATTCATTGTTCTGATACTCGATGAACCTGCACTCCAGGCAGATCGGGAACTCGTTGATGACAGGGGCATCTACTGTTTCTGCTTTGCTGGCGGTCAGACCGCTGCGGGCAAATTTATCGGCAACTTTATTGCCGGACTCTACGCCGAAATAGTCTGCTTCCACTATGTGGGCAGCATCGGCAATGCTGACGGTGAATGCTCCCCGTGCCCTGATGTTCTGTACGGTCTTGTGTGTCTCGGTGAGGTTCAGAACAACGGAGTCCCGCTCCTGCACGTTGTCGCTGATCTCCGGCAAGCACAAGATGGTCATTCTTTACTGTCTGATGGAATTTGAGACGGTGCGATTCAATGAGTTGAAACGGTATCTGAAAACCATTTCCGACAAAACTCTCAGCACGAATCTCAAGGAGCTGGAAGCGGATAAACTGATCGTCCGCACCGAGTATCCGCAGATCCCGCCGAAGGTGGAATATACGCTTTCGGAACGAGGAAAAACGCTGATGACTGTGCTGGATCAGCTCTGTGTCTGGGGCGAGGAGAATCGACTGACAGAGTGACAACTTCAAGATTGTATAATTTTGAAATTTAAAAAAGGAGGAATCGTGTACGATTCTTTAGGTATTTATCTATGAGAAGAAAAGATCGAGAAGTAACAAATATTATTGAAATTCTGCAGATTATTGAAAAAGCGAAAGTCCTGCATCTTGCTTTGTTTGATGCTGATTATCCCTACATCGTTCCACTTCACTACGGATACGAATATACAGAGGGTATCTTGATTTTCTACATGCACTGCGCAAAAGAAGGGCATAAGCTGGATCTGATCAGAAGTAATCCAAATGTGTGCATTGAGGTAGAAAGTGATGTTGAGCTTATATCCGGCGGAGATGTAGCTTGCAAATACGGAATTTCTTTACCGTCATGCGGCTCTTTTTTGACCTTCCGCTGGTCCGGTTCTGTACCGGCTGTGCGGAAGGAGAAACGTATGTATTTTGACGCAAAAGAGTTTGGTAAGAGACTTCACGATGTTCGCACTTCCCGTGGCATTACGCAGGAGGAACTGGCGGTTCGCCTGGGACTGGCGAGTAAGCAACATGTCAGCACGGATTATCTTCTAATGGGCAGCGAGCCAAGCAAAGAGGAAGTCAAAAATGATCTTCTGAGCATTATTTCGGAGCTGTCTACGATTGCGAAGAAAATCTAATCGTGCTCTGCGTTTGGAAATGACAAAATAGAGATACTATACCATTGCAAAAAAGAAGTGAGCACGATATAATATGGATAAGAAGGCAAAAGTCACTGCAATGGTGTGAAAATAGATTTTGGCTGTTTCCATAAGGAGTAGATCGAGAGGCGTTATCCTCAGTGGCTGAAAACACAGATGTGTGATGCTTGCAGCAAGCTATTTGTATAAGCCGAAAGGCCGCAGAAAAGCGGCTTTTTCTAAATACATGAGTTAGCCGAACCTAACTTATCAATGTGCGCGTGCCGGTTAGATAAATCTAACTATAAAAGGAGAGACAGCAATGCGAGAACACAAGAATTTCTGGGACAGAAATGCAGGTCTGTATGACTGCTTTATTCGAAAAGACAGGGCAGTATACGAGAAAATGTATGAGCTGATCCGTCCGGTCGTGAAAGACAAAACAGTGCTGGAGGTGGCTACCGGAACGGGACTGATCGCCAAGCACATCGTAAAAGCAGCGGCACACATCGAGGCGACGGATGCCTCTCCGGAGATGATTACAGAGGCCAAACGGGGGAATTACTCTGCGAAGCTGCGCTTTTCCGTGCAGGATATGTTTTCTCTGCCATACGCGAGCAAATCATTCGATGTGGTAATCGTATCAAACGCACTGCACATTGTGCCTCAGCCAGAAAAATCACTGCGAGAGATCAAACGGGTGCTGAAGGATGACGGTGTGCTGATCGCGCCTACCTTTACGCACGCAGAAAACTCATTTCCCGGCAAGGTCAAAGCCTTTTTCATGAATCTGGCAGGCTTTCCTCTCCACAGCAAGTGGACGAGTGAAGAATACCTAAAATTTCTGCAACAGAATGATTGGACAGTGCGAAAAAGTGTTGTTCTAAAGGCCTCTTTTCCGCTGACCTATACGGAATGTGTGAAATCGGAGGTGTGATATGTCCTTCTTTGAAAACACCCGCAAACCCGTAGGCTTTAGCGGGAAGATCATGGTTGCTATGATGAACTTTGGGCACAGCGCAATGGCAGCGTGGGGATTGCATTTTTTGCAGCCTGCCCCGGATGCCATGGTACTGGACTGCGGCTGCGGCGGTGGAGCGAACATCAAAACGCTGCTGAAGCTGTGTCCCAAGGGCAAGGTGCAGGGCATCGACTATTCGGCAGTCAGTGTAGAAAAAGCGCGAAAGGTCAATGCAGGTGCCATTGCAGCAGGGCAGTGTACTGTGCAGCAGGCAAGTGTAGCAGAGTTGCCGTTTGAAGCGGAGCAGTTTGATGTAGTGACTGCATTTGAAACGGTCTATTTCTGGCCGGAGCTTGCGCAAAATTTCAGAGAGGTCTATCGGGTGCTGAAGCCCGGCGGGACTTTTTTCATCTGTAACGAAGCAAACGGCGAAACAGCAAAAGACGACAAATGGACGCAAATCATTAACGGTATGACCATCTATACGGAGGCTGATCTGAAAGTGTATCTGGAGCAAGCAGGCTTTGGCAGGGTTCAAAGTCACAAAAATAAAAAGGGCTGGCTGTGCGTCACGGCGCAAAAGCAGTGAAGTAGTGCAACCGTAACATTTGGAACAGTGAAGGGCATGGCATGGTTTGTCTGCCGGAAAGCAGAATAAGGAGAAACAGGGATGATTTTACAAACGATTCTGGAGGGTCTTGGGCTGGGAATGCTGCTGGTTCTCGTCTGCGCCGTGGGCATCTGCAAAGGGGCAGTGGGTATGGTGCATCTTTACAGCCCGGCGGTGCAGCAGCGGTGCGTAAAATTGGGGCTTACAAGCCCGGAACGCATCCGACGCAACAGCCTGCTGTTCAAAGCCGTCTGCGTCCCCGGCTATATCAGCTATGTGTTGGTCTGTGTCTATGGGATAAACGGTGCGCGCAGCTTTGCGGCGGGCTTCTGGCAGCTGCTTGTCATCTTGTCCGTTATGAATCTCATGGACCGCCTGTTGGTTGACGGCTACTGGGTGGGGCACACGAACGCATGGACGATCCCCGGAACAGAGGATCTGAAGCCCTACATTACTGCCAAAAACAAGCAGAAAAAGTGGATATTCGGCACGGTGGACATGGCAGTCATAGCGATGGTGCTGGCGGCAATGATGACTATTTTTACTCACTGAGGGAGGAACCTATGAAATACAAAATCGAGAAAAACACCGTGCAGGAGACGTTAATTCTTCCGCTGTATTCCCGGAAGCAGTGCACAGAGCTGTATCCGAACCTTTACCGGGACGAAACAGCGGTGCGCCTGATCGATGAAATCGACTACGACTTTTCGGAGGCAGAGAAAAATTCTCGCAGCCTGATGCAGCGTTTCGGTGCGCTGGAGGTCGCCATGCGGCAGAATGACCTTGCGTGGGAGGTACGGAATTATCTGAAAACCCATCCCAGCGCAGCGGTGGTCAACCTTGGCTGCGGGCTGGATAACACCGGCAGAGCCTGCGACAATGGCAGATGCAAGATCTACAATCTGGATTTCCCGGATGTGATCGCCTTGCGGCAGCAGCTGCTGCCTGCCGGGGAGCGGGAGCAAAACATCCCCTGTGACCTGAAAGACCCCGCATGGTTTGACAAGATCGATGCCTCCGGCGGGGCGGTGTTATTTGCCTCCGGGGTGTTCTATTACTTCCTGACGGAGCAGGTTCGGGAACTGGTGCAGGGGATGGCGGACGCTTTCCCCGGCGGAGTGCTGTTCTTTGATGCTGCCAACCGTACGGCGGTGAAGTTGATCGCCAAAACGTGGCTCAGGACGGCGAAAATCAAGGATGTGGGAGCATATTTCGCGGTTTCGGATGCTCCCAAGGAGATTGGCGAGTGGGACAGCCGGTTACGGGTATCCAGCAGGGGCTATATGCTGGGGTACAACGATTTGAAAGACCCTTCCGTCAGCGGCTTTTTCCGATTTCTCGCCAAGGTCGGGGACAACGGGATGAAAATGCAGATCGTGAAGATCGGATTTGGAGGCAAGCTATGAAAATTCTGGTATATGGTGCAGGCGTTCCGGGAGGTATCTGCAATGAAATACGCCGGAACGCCCGGATGTGGAAAAATTAACGGTCTATTACCGGCAGGCCATGATGACCCCTACCATGCGCTGGTTCTGCCGCATGAGCGAGGTGGGCGGTGCATCGCATTTTGTGCGGGAATGTACCATTGCTAATGGTGATGACTACTGCGATTGCGGGTACAAGAGGAAAAGCTGATATAAAAAATCATTGACGGCATGCGTATTTATGATGAAAAGACGGTTTGCAAGGTTCTGGAAGCTGCTGGGTTTGCTTCTGTTGTGTGCCACGCCGAAAAAGAAAAGCACTGGCTTTGTATTCTGGCGAAGAAATAATTATGGGGTATTTGATACCAATACCATGTCAAAGCAAAGAAGAGACAGACGAGCAAACCGCCTATGCTGTGATCGAAAACGCTGCCATCAGAAATACGTTGGCTGCCCGGAGCTGACAAAAATATTCTGCGCCAATGATGACCGCTTCTATGGCAACCTTCCAGGCCTGGAGTTCAGAAGAACTGGAACGCTGGGAACCGGCGCAAGCCGCTGTGATTTCAATATGAAAAAAAGATGAGGCAACAAACTTTAAGAGTTTCCTCAGCCAGACAAAAAAGGTACTTGCAAAATAGACTAAAATCAGGCTGAATAGGCCGAAAAAAGCATCTATAAAACTCAAAAATGGGAAAACTATCTGCTTTTTCTCCCATCCACAGCCTTCTGGACATCCAGTACATTGTTTTCGAAATAACTACACAACTCTGGGATATTATTAGGGGATTCTTCGGTTAAAAGTTGTAGAAAGTCGATTTTCCTTTCCAAATGGAGCAGAAAAAGCAAATCGGAGTAGAGCGCTCAAGCGTTGGTCTGATATAATAATTCGGAAAGCCGCATGGTACGGCTTTTCTTAATCAATGCAAGTTAGCAAATACTAACCCAAAAAAGGGGGTGTTTTTGGAAATGGTAACGGACCCATGGAAAATGTTCCGCGGGGCTGATTTTGGAGACAATATCGAAGAAGTGGTGGAAACAGAAGAATGCAAGGTTCTGCGTCTGAATGAACCCAGCGGTGACGGATTGATGACCATCTACCGCGTATTTGACGGTGTCTATCTTATGTATAACGATTTTCACCTTGCCCACTGCTACAGTCGGTTTACAAGCTGCGCAAACCTTCTGTGTATCGACCATTGCCGGGAAGGGCGCATGGAACACAGAACGGAACAGGATCTCCACTATTATATAGAGGCCGGGGATATGCGCGTTGACCGGCGTGTACATCATACCGGCGATGTGGATTTTCCTCTTTCCCACTACCACGGGATTACAATCGGCTTTTTTATGGAGCAGGCGGAAAAGGCCATCGATGAGGAAATGCCAACGATTTCCGTTGATATTGCCTCCTTAGCGCAGAAATTCTGCAGCGGAGACAGACTATACATTTTGCGTCAAAACAGTGCCATCGAGCATATATTTTCTGAGCTTTATCATGTTCCATCGAAAATCCGCATGGATTATTTTAAAATCAAGGTCATGGAGCTTCTGGTGTTCCTGGGCGCGCTGGAACTTGCCGATTATCGGGATGAGCGCCCTTATTTCTATTCCAGTCAAATAGAGAAGATCAAGTCTGTCCACAAGCTGCTGACGGAAGAACTCTCTGTGAATTACACTACGGAAGAACTGGCTAAGCGTTTTGACATCAGCGTGGGTGCACTGAAAACCGGCTTTAAGGGTGTCTACGGCAGCCCTATTTATACCTACATTCGCACCTACAAAATGAATGTAGCGGCTTCCGTGCTGGTTACTGACAGAAAAAAGAAAATTATTGATGTGGCGGCCAGCGTTGGCTACGACAACCCGAGTAAATTTGCAGCGGCATTCAAGGAACTCTTTGGTATGTCCCCTGCTGAATATCGAAATGACAGGAGGTAAGAAAACCATGGAAAAACAATCAAGACGCTCCGTGCCATCGTGGATATGGGATTTTGCAGGACAACATCGAACGCAATATGTGCTCAGCGTTCTAAGCGCGGTTTGTGGCGTGGTCTGCGGCATTTTGCCCTATTTTGTGATGGCAGGCATCATCTCGGATCTCCTGGGTGGATGCAGGGACATGAGCATATACATAAAAAACTGTCTTGTTATGGCAGTCCTGTGGTTGGGGCGCTGCGGATTTCATAGCATTTCCACCACACTCTCTCATAAAGCAACCTTCGCTGTGCTGGGCACCATACGCAAGCGGGTCTGCGCGAAACTCTCCCGTGTGCCTTTGGGCACGGTGCTGGACATCCCCTCTGGCTCCATCAAAAATGTACTGGTGGAGCGTATTGACAGCATCGAAACGACTATGGCACATATCATACCGGAGTTTACCTCCAATCTGCTGGTGCCTATCGCTCTTTTGGTGTATTTGTTTATTCTGGATTGGCGGATGGCGTTGGCGGTATTGGCAACGGTTCCGATTGGTTTTGGCTGCTATGCCCTCATGACCCGTGACTATGAGGAAAGCTATCAGAATACCATAAATAAGACAAAAATTCTCAATGATACTGCCGTGGAATATATCAACGGCATCGAGGTCATCAAAGCCTTCGGTAAGGCGCAAAGCTCCTACGATAAATTTGTGGCGGCGGCGAAAGAGGGCGCAAGCTGCTATGTGGAGTGGATGCGGCGGTGCAATATCTATTTCTGCCTTGCCATGTCTATCTTCCCGGCTACCATGATCGCAGTGCTTCCCATCGGCGGTCTGCTATTCCGAGCTGGGACGCTGGACGCAGGTACTTTCATTCAGGTCATTCTTTTTTCCGTTGGCCTGATCGCACCACTCATCACCGTCATGTCTTACGGCGATGATCTTGCAAAGCTGAGTACCATCATCGGTGAGGTGACATCTCTGCTGACGTTGGAGGACATGAAGCGGCCGGACACATCTGCCAGCCAGCCTCAGTCCAAGGATATTAAGCTCAAAGATGTGACCTTCGGATATCACGAGAAGGAAGTGCTTCACGGTATCAATCTGGAAATCAGAGAGGGTACCGTCAATGCCCTGGTTGGGCCCTCCGGCAGCGGAAAATCCACGATCGCCAGGCTGGTCGCATCGCTGTGGGATGTAAGCGGCGGCAGTATTACCCTAGGCGGCGTGGATATACGGAAGCTGACGCAGGGGGACTATCATCGCTATATTGCCTATGTATCCCAGGACAACTTTCTTTTTGATACCACAGTTATGGAAAATATCCGCATGGGCAAGCAGAACGCCACCGATGCTGAGGTGATGGAAGCGGCCAAAGCATGTGGATGCCATGCGTTTATTCTGGGCCTTGAAAATGGCTACGATACCGTGGTCGGCGGCGCAGGCGGGCATCTTTCCGGTGGTGAGCGGCAGCGGATCGCCATTGCCAGAGCGATGTTGAAAAACGCGCCCATTATTATTCTGGATGAAGCCACTGCTTTTACTGACCCGGAAAACGAAGCCATGATTCAATCGGCGGTGGCAAAGCTGACCAAGGGCAAGACCTTGATCGTGATCGCTCACCGCCTGTCTACCATCACAAACAGCGACCAGATCTTTGTGGTAGAGGACGGAAAAATTCGTACCAGTGGAACGCATGAGGAGTTGCTGGCACAGGATGAATTGTATGCCCGGATGTGGCGTTCTCATATCTCCGTTCGGGACACCGTGGAAGGAGGTGCGCAGGAATGATCCAGATATTCAGACGGTTCTTTGCGTTCAGCGGAAAAGAAAACCGGCACAAATTTATCCGCTCCATTTTCCTTGGAGTACTGAAAGCCATCTTTGAGGCTATGAAAATCCCGGCCATCGCCGTGACTCTGCACGGGGTACTGTCGGGTGATCTGACCGTACAGCACATCCTGTTCTCCTTCGGCATCATGCTGCTGAGCGTAGCGGGCAACGCCTTTGCGAATTACCGTTCCACCATGCTTCAGTGCGAGGCGGGCTATGGTACCTGCGCAGACAAGCGCATTGAAATCGCCGAGCATTTGAAGTATCTGCCTATGGGATATTTCAATCGAAACAGCCTTGGCTACATCACCTCAGTTGCCACTAACAGTATGGAAGCGTTGGCGGATGTGGCGACCCGTGTGGTCATGATGGTGACACAGGGAATCCTGACCACCATCTTCGTAGTCCTTATGATCCTTCTTTTTGACCTGCGAATCGGCGGCATCGCCGTTTTGGGTGTATTGCTGTACTTTGCCATCAACTCGCTGCTCCAAAAGAAATCCAAAACGATTGCACCGCTCAAGGATTCCTCTGACCGCAAGTTGGTGGAAAAGGTGCTGGAGTATGTTCAGGGCATTGCGGAGGTTAAGGCCTACAATCTGACAGGGAAAAAGAGCAGGGCTTTGAATGAAGCCATTGATGAAAACAGCGCGGCGAATACCAAGGCTGAAATGGCTTTTGTACCCATTATGTTTCTGCAAAACCTTACGGCCAAGCTCCTCGGCGTGGTGGTGGCCATTATATCCGTGGCATTTTACTTGAACGGAACGATGGAACTGCTGAATGCTGTGGTCATGATCCTTGCGGCGTTCATCCTGTTTGGTGCGCTGGACACGGCGGGTAACTATTCCGCTCTGCTGCGCAATGTGGATTTGTATGTGGGCAAGGCGCAGGCGGTGCTGGATATACCCACGATGGACATTGACGGAAAGGATATTATTCCCTCCAACTATGACATCGATGTGGAAAACGCAGAGTTTTCCTATGACAAGCGAAAGATCATTGATGGGGTATCCATCCATATTCCGCAACACACCACCACAGCAATCGTCGGCCCTTCCGGTGGAGGAAAGACCACTCTTTGCCATCTGATTTCCCGATTCTGGGATGTGGACAAGGGATGCGTGAAGCTTGGCGGTGTGGATGTACGGGAATACAGCATGGACAGTCTGATGCGCAATTTCAGTTTTGCGTTCCAGAGCGTGTATCTGTTCCAGGATACCATTGCCAATAACATCCGCTTCGGCCAGTCGGATGCTCCTATGGAAAAGGTCATCGAGGCGTCCAGGAAAGCCTGTTGCCATGATTTCATTATGGCATTGCCGGATGGTTATGATACGGTCATCGGTGAGGGTGGGGCCAGTCTCTCCGGCGGAGAGAAGCAGCGTATTTCCATTGCCAGAGCCATTATGAAGGATGCTCCTATCATCATCCTGGACGAAGCGACTGCGAATGTAGACCCGGAAAGCGAGCAGGAGCTAACCGCTGCCATTGAAGCCCTGACAAAAGAAAAGACCATTCTGATGATTGCCCACAGGCTGAAAACCGTCCGCCACGCGGATAACATTTTGGTCATCGACAAAGGCCGAATCGCCCAAAGCGGCACGCACGAGCAGCTCATGGAGCAAGGCGGTATCTATCGCCGGTTTGTGGAATCTCGTGAACAGGCTGTGGGCTGGAAGGTATAAAGAAGGAGGAAATAACGATGAAAAACAATCAGAAACTCAAAGGAAAAGACTTGATTAACATTGGCATTTACGCAGCGATCTACTGTGTCTTAATGACTTGTATTTCCATGTTAGGATATATTCCTATCATGATGCCCATGCTGACGGTGATCGTACCGATCATCCTCGGCGTTCCCATGATGCTGTTCTATACCAAGGTCAAGAAGTTCGGAATGATCACCATTATGGCGACCATTGTTGGTATTTATCTATGCGTCACCGGTATGGGATTCTGGCCTATTCTCTTTGGCGTAGTGTTCGGCTTTCTGGCTGACCTGATCGCAAAAAGCGGCAGCTACGCCAGTGGAAAGAAAAGCATTCTCAGCTATGGAACCTTCTGCGTTCTTCTGTTTGGTAACTATCTGCCGCTGTATATCGACAGGGAGGGCTATTTCTCCACCCGCCAGAGCTTTGGCGCAGAATATATCAATACGCTGGGAAACATCATGCAGCCCTGGACGGCTCCCGTGTTGATCGTAGCTGCCTTTGTGTGCGGTATGCTGGGCGCACTGTTGGGCAAGGCGCTGCTGAAAAAGCACTTTGTCAAGGCGGGCATCGTCTGATGGCCCGGGGAATCTTGCAGGCCAGCATTCAAAACAGAGGTTTGGTGCTGGACCCCAGGACGAAGCTGGTGATGCTCTTCGACATCGCCCTGTTCGTGTTGGGGTCTGCCGGGGGCGGGAGTGTGGAACCTCTCGTCCCCATCCTCTGTGCCATGCCCGCTGTGCTGATGCTGAGCGCAAAAAAGTGGAAAGGGGCGGCAACCTATCTGCTCGTCTACCTGCTGTCCTGGCTGACCTATACGCAGCTTGTCCCACTGACCAAGGGGGCAGTCAATTTCATCCTCCTGGGGTGCAGCGGAATGCTCTCCCGCTTCCTGCCGGGGATCGCGATGGGCGGTTATCTGGTTTCCACTACCACGGTCAGCGAGTTCACTGCCGCTATGCTGCGCCTGCACCTGAGTGAAAAGATCATCATTCCACTGTCCGTCATGTTTCGATTTTTTCCCACGGTCATGGATGAGGCAGCCTCCATCAATGCCGCAATGCGGATGCGGGGAATTTACATGGGCGGAAAGAATGTGGGAAAAATGTTGGAATACCGATTGGTGCCGCTGATGACCTGCTGCGTGAAGATCGGTGAGGAGCTGTCCGCCGCGGCACTAACCCGTGGACTTGGCGGCGAGGTGAAGCGAACCAACATCTGCAAAATCGGCTTTCATATACAGGACTATCTTCTGTTTGTAGTTTGTATGATCCCTTATGCGGTTTGGATCATGGGGAGGGTTCTATGATCGAGATCAAAAAAGTCAGCTTTCAGCATGAAAATGCAGAAAAACCATCCCTGAAAAATGTATCCCTGACCATTGCCGAAGGCGAATGTGTTCTTCTCTGCGGCGAGTCCGGCAGCGGAAAGACGACCGTTACCCGCCTGATCAACGGCCTGATCCCACATTTCTATGAGGGTAAGATGGAAGGGTGTGCCATGGTAAATGGCCTGAATGTGACGGAGGCCGAGCTTTACGACACGGCAAGAATCGTCGGCAGCGTGTTCCAGAACCCCCGCAGTCAGTTTTTCTGCGTGGACACCACCAGTGAGCTGGCCTTTGGCTGCGAGAACATGGGAATGCCGGAAGACGAGATATTCTCCCGTGTAGACGAAGCAGCGAGGGAGCTAAACATAGAAAAACTGTTAGGGCGCAGCATCTTTGAACTCTCTGGCGGAGAAAAGCAGAAGATTTCCTGCGCCTCCGTTTCGGCTCTGCGCCCGGAGGTGATGGTGCTGGATGAGCCTACCTCCAATCTGGACGTTCACGCTATTGAGGAGCTGAAGCAGACACTGCTCGGATGGAAAGCTGAAGGTAAGACCATTGTGATCGCGGAGCACCGGCTGTCGTGGCTCCGCGATCTCTGTGACCGGGTGATCTGCATGAAGGATGGACAGGTAGCTTTCGACCTTTCTATGCAGGCATTTGCACAGTATTCCACAGAACAGCTTCATCAAATGGGACTTCGATCCTTGCGCGATGAGAAGATAGCGCCGGTACAGAACAGTGTTCCGGAAACCGAAACGATGCAGCTGCAAAACTTTTGCTTTTCTTACGATGGAACACCGGTGCTGAATATTCCTCATCTTTCCCTGCCTTTGGACGGTATTATTGCGCTTGTCGGTCCCAATGGTGCGGGCAAGTCCACCTTTTCCCGCTGCCTGTGCGGACTGGAGAAGAAGTTCAAAGGGCAGGTCAAGATAAACGGACAGCTTTGGAAAAACAGACAGCTGCTGAAAAACTGCTACATGGTCATGCAGGATGTGAACCACCAACTGTTCTGCGAAACAGTAGCTGACGAAGTCCAGCTTGGGATGCGGTCGGAAAATAGTTCAGATGTTGAACGTGTTTTGGAGATGCTGGATCTGTCCCATCTGCGGGAACGCCATCCCATGAGCCTGTCCGGTGGACAAAAGCAGCGGGTAGCCATTGCGTCTGCCATTCTGGCTGGAAAAGAGATCCTGATCTTTGACGAGCCTACCAGCGGTCTTGACTTCCGCCACATGGAGCAAACGGCGGCGTTGCTTTCTTCTCTGAAAGGCAACCAGACCGTGCTGATCGTGACCCACGACCCGGAGTTGATTCAGCGCTGCTGCGATCATATTGTTTGTATCGAGAACGGGACGGTGATTTAATCCTGTCCTTCCAATCCTGCCATGTAGAATGTATGCGAAGCTGGAAACAGCCCGCAATTTCTTTGTGAAGTATCTGGGTGCAAAATCAAATGAAGGCTACCATAATACAAAAACAAGTTTCCGTTCTTATTTTCTGTCGTTTGATGATGGGGCACGACTTGAAATTATGAACAAGCTGGAAATGCCCGATTTTCCAAAGGAATTTGCCCGCACTGGGTATGCGCACATTGCATTCAGTGTAGGCGGCAAAGAAAAGGTGGATGCTTTGACCGCTGAACTGAAAGCTGACAGATATGAAGTGGTCAACGGTCCCAGGACAACCGGAGATAGTTATGGCAGAGAGTACAAAGGAACGGATTTTGAGAATAGCATTGGAGCTGTTTGCGCAGAACGGCTATCTGGGGACGTCTATGAATGATATTGCAGGGCAGTTGGGATTTACGAAAGCTGCCTTATATAAGCACTATGCCAGCAAACAAGAGATCCTAGACAAGATCGTGGAGCGAATGAACAAGATGGACTATGAGCGCGCGGAAGTCTATGAAATGCCGGAAACGGAACCAGACGGCTTTGCGGAAGCATATCTGCATACACCAATTCAAAAAATTCGCACATACAGCCTTGCCCAGTTTGACCATTGGACAAAGGAACCGTTCTCCTCCAATTTTCGTAAAATGTTGACGCTGGAGCAGTATCGTGATCCCAAGCTTGCACAGCTTCATCATGACTATCTCGCTGGTGGGCCTTTGGAGTACATGGCGGCCATCTTCCGCAAGCTGGCAGATTCTGATGAGGACGCTATGCAGCTGGCGTTGGAATTCTATGGTCCAATGTATCTTTTATACAGTGTCTACGACGGTGCAGAGGAAAAAGAATCTGTTTCCTCTTTGCTGGCAACACACATTGATCACTTTATTGCCAAGGTTGAATCTGATTGCAGAAAGATTTGATGCTCTTTGCCCTGCTGGGCTTTATCGGCTGGTCGGTTTGGGGCGCACAAGCATTCAATATTGGGGGCGCAGAAGCATAGTTCTGCTGGTGTTCGGACTTGTGGTATGTTGCTTTGCGGCGACTATGAAGAAGCAGGCCGTCATCGTTCCCAAAATCAGTAGAAAAGAAGGCCTATTGATTAAGAGATAAGAAATGAGAAAGAAGGAGAAGAAGTTATGTCAGAAAAGAATATTATGATACGTCCGGAAACGAAAGAAGATTACAGAGCTGTTGAAAATCTGACCCGTGAGGCATTCTGGAATGTTTACCGGCCCGGCTGTATGGAGCACTATGTGCTGCACTGTTATCGGGACGACCCGGCATTTGTGCCGGAGCTGGATTTTGTGATGGAATTGGGCGGTGAGATGATTGGGCAGGTCATCTATGTGCGGTCGGAGATCGTCTGTGACGACGGACGAACCCTACCGATCATGACCTTCGGCCCCATCGGCATCGCACCGGCATACAAGCGGCAGGGCTATGGAAAGCAGCTGCTCGACTATTCCATGGGAAAAGCCAGGGAAATGGGTGCAGGAGCGCTTGCCATTACCGGCAATATTGATTTTTACGGCAAATCTGGCTTTGTTCCGGCCAAAACCAAGGGCGTGCGCTATGCCGACGACCCGGAGGCGGACTATTTTCTCATCAAAGAACTGAAACCCGGATTTCTGGACGGCGTCTCCGGCACATACAAAGACCCGGAGGGGTATTTTGTCTGTGAGAAAGACCCGGAGAGGTTTGAACAGTTTGAAGCCACTTTTCCGGTAAAAGAAAAGCAGAAGCTGCCGGGACAGTTGTGTTGAACGGGAGGAATAACGGATGAACTATATTCGGATCACAAAAGAAAATATGGATAAGGAACATATTTGCTGCGCCATGTCCGGCAAGCAGAGTGTCGCAAAAAAGGAATGGCTGAGGCAACGCTTTGATGACGGACTTGTTTTTTATCGGAGCTCAGAGCGTGGAAAATGCTTTATTGAATATATTCCGGCTGAAAACGCCTGGGTGCCTATTGTGGCAGAGGGTTATCTTTATATTAACTGTTTATGGGTATCCGGCTCCATGAAAGGACACGGATACTCGAATGATCTGCTGGAGGCGTGTATCTGTGACGCTAAGGCGCAGGGAAGGAAAGGTCTTTGTATTCTGTGTGCAGAGGGACGGAAGCGGGAATTTCTCGCTGATCCGAAATTTCTTGCTTACAAGGGGTTCCGTGTGGCAGACATATCTGACTGTGGGATCAATCTCATGTATCTTCCCATTGAATCAGGTACACAGCCACCACATTTCAAGGAATGCGCGAGACATCCGGTGATTGAGGAAGCGGGCTTTGTTCTTTATTACACCGATCAGTGTCCGTATACCTATTATTGGGTGCCGAGGGTGCAACAGGTGGCGAAGGAACATGGTATTCCGTTCAAAGTTATTCACGTTACTGATAAAGAATCTGCACAGAATGTACCTGCACCGGTCACGACATATGCTCTGTTTCGGGACGGTCAGTTTTTGACACAGAGTATCCAGTCGGATAAAAAATTCCTGGCGCTGGCTGGTTTGCAAAACTGATTTTACTCCGCAATGATGGAAACGGTTGGTTTGCGATGAACCGTGATTCGCGTTTGAAAAGTACCTTGATTTTAAAAAGAAACACTTGCAAATCCTGCCACTTTTTTTTAAAATAACCTCAGTGCATTCTATAAAGCTATGAGGAGTCGTTATCACTATGAAAAAAGTTGTAAAATTTGGAGGAAGTTCTCTTGCCAACGCGGAACAGTTCCAAAAGGTGGGGGAGATCATCAGAAGTGAGGAAAGCCGCAGATATGTAGTGCCTTCTGCGCCGGGAAAGCGCTTTGACGGTGACACAAAGGTCACGGATATGCTGTATGCCTGCTATGGAGCTGCTGAAGCAGGGGAAGATTTTTCCGGAAAGCTTCAGGCTATCAAAATGCGTTTTCAGGAGATTATTCAGGGACTTTCCCTGGATCTTTCTCTGGACAGGGAGTTTGAGCAGATTGCTGCTGATTTTTCCGCGCATGCAGGGAAAGAGTATGCTGCGTCCAGAGGAGAGTTCCTGAATGGTAAAGTCATGGCGGCTTATCTGGGATATGAGTTTGTGGATGCCGCGGAGGTGATTCGTTTCGATAAGAACGGAGTTCTCGAGGCGGAAAAGACTAACCGACTTCTGGAAAAAAGACTGGCGAAGTGTGAAAAAGCTGTTATTCCGGGATTTTACGGCGCTGAGGATGGCGGAAAGGTGCGGACATTTTCCAGAGGCGGTTCCGATGTAACAGGCTCGCTGGTGGCCAAGGCGATTATGGCGGATCTGTATGAGAACTGGACAGATGTATCCGGTTTTCTGGTGACGGATCCGAGGATCGTGGAGAATCCGGCTGTGATCGAGACCATTACCTATCGGGAACTTCGCGAGTTGTCGTATATGGGAGCAACGGTCCTTCACGAGGAGGCCATCTTCCCTGTGAGAAAAGAGGGAATCCCCATTAACATCCGAAATACCAATCACCCGGAAGATAAGGGAACCTTTATCGTGGAAAGTACCTGCAGAAAGCCCAAATACACCATCACCGGTATTGCGGGAAAGAAAGGTTTCTGTTCTATCAATATTGAAAAATCCATGATGAACAGTGAAATTGGATTTGGACGCAAGGTTCTTCAGGTATTTGAAGACCAGGGTATCAGCTTTGAGCATATTCCTTCCGGAATTGATACTCTGACGGTTTATGTGCATCAGGATGAATTTGAGGAAAAGGAACAGCAGGTGATTGCAGGAATCCATCGGGCCGTATCTCCGGATTTTGTGGAGATGGAGTCCGATCTGGCGCTGATTGCCGTAGTAGGACGGGGAATGAAGTCCACCAGAGGAACTGCCGGAAGAATTTTTTCTGCATTGGCCCATGCCAATGTGAACGTGAAGATGATCGATCAGGGTTCCAGTGAGCTGAATATTATTATTGGTGTGGAAAACAGGGATTTTGAGGCTGCGATCAAAGCAATTTATGATATTTTTGTTCTGACACAAATGTAAGAAAAGAAGGGCTGCCGTCACAGGTATTTTGATCCCTTGACGAATTCCGGAAAAGCCGATAAAATATGGGTTACATGCGCGTAACAAGAGAAATGATTTTGAACTGTACAGGGAGAGATTTATGAGTATTTTGAATGTGGAGCACTTAACCCATGGCTTTGGCGACCGGGCCATTTTCTCAGACATGTCCTTCCGGCTTCTGAAGGGGGAACATATCGGTCTGGTGGGCGCCAACGGGGAAGGAAAGTCCACCTTTATGAGTATCGTGACCGGGAAGCTGATGCCTGACGAGGGAAAAGTGGAATGGGCGAAAAATGTCCATGCAGGCTATCTGGATCAGCATGCGGTGCTGGAGAAAGGCATGACCGTCGGCCAGGTGCTGAAATCTGCCTTTGATCCGCTGCTGAAAAAAGAAGAACGGATGAATGAGATTTGCGATATGCTGGGCAGCGCCGGGGATGATATGGACGCCCTGATGGAGGAGCTGGGAACCATTCAGGACGAGCTGACTCTGCACGATTTTTACACCATTGACGCGAAGGTGGAAGAGGTAGCACGGGCGCTGGGGCTTCTGGATCTGGGACTTGACCGGGACGTGACGGATTTGAGCGGCGGACAGAGAACGAAGGTGCTGTTGGCCAAGCTGCTGCTGGAGAAGCCGGATATTCTGCTTCTGGACGAGCCGACCAACTACCTGGATGAGGAGCATATCGGCTGGCTGAAGCGCTATCTTCTGGATTATGAAAATGCGTTTATTCTGATTTCCCATGATGTGCCTTTTATGAACGAGGTGGTCAATATCATTTACCATATGGAGAATCAGGAGCTGAACCGCTATGTGGGCGATTACGACCATTTCCAGGAGGTCTATGCGGTGAAAAAGGCTCAGTTAGAGGCTGCTTACCGCCGTCAGCAGCAGGAAATCAGCGAGCTGAAGGACTTCGTGGCCCGCAACAAGGCCCGCGTTTCTACCCGAAATATGGCCATGTCCCGCCAGAAAAAGCTGGACAAAATGGACGTTATTGAGCTGGCTGCCGAAAAGCCAAAGCCGGAATTTAATTTCCGCTATGGCCGCACGCCCGGAAAAATGCTTTTTGAGACAAAAGATCTGGTGATTGGCTACACAGAACCCCTGTCCAAGCCGCTTAATTTCAGCATGGAGCGCGGTCAGAAAATTGCGCTGGTGGGAACCAACGGTATCGGTAAAACCACGCTTTTGAAGAGCATCCTGGGTCTGATTCCGTCCCTGTCCGGCAGCTGCGAGCTGGGTGAAAATCTGCAGCTTGGCTACTTCGAACAGGAAGTAAAGGGTGATAATAAGACCACCTGCATCGACGAAATCTGGAATGAATTTCCTTCCTACAACCAGCAGGAAATCCGCGCAGCCCTGGCCAAATGCGGTCTGACCACCAAGCACATCGAAAGCCAGGTCCGCGTCTTAAGCGGCGGCGAGCAGGCCAAGGTCCGCCTCTGCAAGCTCATCAACCGCGACACCAACTTCCTCCTCCTGGACGAGCCCACCAACCACCTGGACGTGGATGCCAAGGACGAATTGAAACGGGCATTGAAGGAGTACAAGGGAAGTATCCTGCTCATCTGCCACGAGCCGGAATTTTATCAGGATGTGGTCGGGGAAGTGTGGGATATGAGTAAGTGGACGACGAAGACGCTGTAAAAAGAATGTAAAACGAAAACATCGATCTTGCCAAAAAAGATCGATGTTTTTTGTTTAACTGACAACGACATATCACCAAATTTAAATGACAAAAAGACTTGTCAAAACATCTTGACAACTATCCTTGTCAATGCTATGATAACAATGACAAGAAAAGTTGTCAAACACAAAGGAGAACTGAACATTATGCCGTTATTAAATCGTTTAAAGGAATACCGCTCCCGGCTGAATATGAATCAGACGGAGCTGGGGAAGAAGGCGGGCGTATCCCGGCAGACAATCAGTCTGATTGAACGGGGCGATTACTCGCCGTCGGTGACACTGGCTTTGAAGCTGGCAATGATTTGCGAGGTACAGGTAGAGGATATTTTCCGGTATGAGGAGGATGGGGAAGATGAAAGAGAAAAAAGTCAACAGTTATAAAAGAGGTCTGAAAATTATCGCAGTTGCCGCAGCGATAGGAGGCGTGGCGGGAGGTATTTCCGGTGGACTTTATGAGGCAACCAAAGCATCTGGAATTGGAATTGATATGGCAGGAATCACTGCGTTGATTCAAAGTGTGATGACGCCGCTTCTGGGAATCATTTTTGCAGCATCTGTGATTCTGGGGGAGACCAGTTACCGGAGGCTGAAAGCGACCTGTGAAAAGCAGCAGACAGCGGAGGATGAAGAATGCGATCGGCTGGAATATGAGGAAGAAAAAGAAGGGGCCTTTGGAATGAATATAAGTGTGGTATCCCAGGTGCTCAGTATTCTGGTTTTGACCTTTGGCTACTCTATGAAGTATATCACAAGCGACGGCCATGCATTTCGTTTCCTGGCAGCTTGCATCGTGTTTATCGCCTGCTTTATCTATGAGTATTTCTGGCAGATTCGCTATGTGAAGCTGCTTCAGAAAACCCATCCGGAGAAAAAGGGCGAACCGTCTTCACTGAAGTTCCAGGAGCAGTGGCTGGAGAGCTGTGATGAAGCGGAGAAAGAGATCATATACCGGAGTGCTTATAAGGCCTATATGACAGTGAACCGGACAGTCCCGGTTCTGCTTGTGGGAACGATGGTAGCGAATTTGTATTTTGATACAGGTATGTTTGCGGTGGTAGTAGTATCCGTTATCTGGCTGCTGATGCAGTTTACATACTCGCATTACTGTGTAAAGCTGAGAAAAACGAGAGCGCTGGTGAGATAAGAATACAGCCGGTTGGAAAATAAGTTCTTCCCCGAACACACATTTTGTGTTAGAATGGAATCCGAGGTTTGAATTTATGGAAAAGAGAACGACAATCGGAATCCTGGCCCATGTGGACGCGGGAAAAACAACTTTGGCGGAAGCCATGCTCTATCGGTGCGGTGCCATCCGAAAGGCAGGCCGCGTAGATCATGGCGACGCCCATATGGATACACACAGTCTGGAGCGGGCCAGAGGCATTACGATCTTTGCAAGCCAGGCCCAGCTTCAGCTGGGGGACTGGAAAGCAGCGCTTTTAGATACACCGGGACATGTGGACTTCTCTGCAGAGATGGAGCGCACTCTTTGGGTGCTGGACTATGCGATTCTGGTGATCAATGGTGCAGATGGTGTGCAGGCTCATGTGCGGACACTGTGGAAGCTTTTGAAGAAGTACCGGATCCCGGTTTTCTTATTTGTGAATAAAATGGATCAGCCAGGAACGGATCGTATGGCGCTTCTGACAGAATTAAAGGGCGCTTTGGATGGACGCTGTGTGGATTTTACGGCAGATCGGGCAGAGGCGGATATCTGTGAGGACGCGGCGGTCTGCGATGAGGCGCTGCTGGAACAGTTCCTGGAACAGGGAACGTTGAGCACAGAGAGTATCGCTCATAAGATCAGGGAGCGTAAGATTTATCCTTGTTATTTTGGATCCGCTCTGAAAGATGAAGGCGTGCAGGAATTCCTGGACGCCATGGCGCGTTATATGGAGCGACATATCTATCCGACGGAATTCGGCGCTCGTGTATACAAGATTGGCCGGGATGAACAGGGCAGCCGCTTAAGCTATCTGAAGGTGACGGGCGGTTCATTGAAGGTAAAACAGCTTATCCAGGGCGAGACAGATGGAGAAGCCTGGGAGGAAAAGGCGGATCAGATTCGTCTCTATTCCGGCGGCAGCTTTGAAAACGTTCAGGAGGCGTCGGCTGGCACGATCTGCGCAGTGACAGGACTTTCCCGCACCTGGGCGGGCGAAGGACTGGGAATGGAAGAAAAGGGCCCGGCTCCGTCCCTGGAACCGGTATTAACTTACCAGTTACTGCCTCCGAAGGACTGCAATCTGCATGAACTTCTTCAGAAGCTTCGCCGTTTGGAGGAGGAGCTTCCGGAGCTGCATGTGGTCTGGAGAGAGGAGCTTTCCGAGATTCATGTGCGCGTGATGGGCGAAGTACAGATTGAGATCTTAAAAAGCCTGATGCAGGAGCGCTTTGGCGTTCCGGTGGAGTTTGGGGCAGGCAGTATTGTATACAAGGAAACCATCGAAAATGTAGTGGAGGGAGTGGGTCATTTCGAACCCTTGCGCCATTATGCGGAGGTACATTTGATCCTGGAGCCCGGCGAGCCGGGAAGCGGTCTGACTTTTGCAAGCAGCTGCAGCGAGGACGAGCTGGATCGGAACTGGCAGAGGCTGATTCTGACTCATCTGACGGAACGGAGTCATCCGGGCGTGTTGACCGGGGCGGAGATTACGGATATGAAGATTACGCTGGCGGCAGGCAGAGCCCACGCCAAGCATACAGAGGGCGGTGATTTCCGGCAGGCCACCTACCGGGCGGTACGGCAGGGGCTGAAGCAGGCGAAAAGCGTGCTTTTGGAGCCTTTCTATGAGTTCCGTCTTACAGTTCCGGCGGATAAGCTGGGACGGGCCATGACGGATATTCAGAAGATGTCCGGTACATTTTCCGAGCCGGAGAATGAGAATGGCCAGATGGTATTAAGCGGTTCTGCGCCCGTATCACAGATGCAGGGCTATGCTGCAGAGATGACTGCCTATACGAGAGGTCTGGGACACCTGTCCTGTACCCTGAAGGGCTACGGTCCCTGCGGCAATGGGGAAGCGGTGATTGCGGCAGCGGGGTATGATTCAGAGGCGGACATACTGAACCCGACAGGCTCCGTGTTCTGTGCCCATGGAGCAGGCTTTTACGTACCATGGAATCAGGTTTTTTCCTATATGCATCTGGACAGCGTGCTGCGTCCGAAAAAGGAGCCGAAAGAAGCGGGACTGGAGACGGCGAGACGCAGTCAGTCGTCTCTGGGATCCGTGGATCCGAAGGAGCTGGATGAGATTTTTGAGCGGACTTACGGGCCGATCCGGCGCGACCGTCAGGGTGTGGGCCGGGTGGAGCGCAGCTTCCGAAAGGAATCGGAGGATACAGAAAAGCGGGAAATTAAGTTCCGTAAAAAGGAAAAAGAATATCTTCTGGTGGATGGTTATAATATTATTTTTGCATGGGAAGATCTGAAAGCACTGTCAGAAATCAATCTGGAGTCTGCCCGTGGAAAGCTGATGGATATTTTGTCCAATCTGCAGGGCGCGCTGGGCTGTACCCTGATTCTGGTTTTTGACGCTTATCGCGTGGAAGGCGGAACCAGAGAAATCTTTAAATATCACAACATTCATGTGGTGTATACAAAAGAAGCCGAGACAGCGGATCAATACATTGAGAAGACAGTCCATGAACTGGGTCGAAAGTATCAGGTGACAGTGGCTACTTCCGACGGCCTGGAACAGGTGATTATCATGGGTCAGGGGGCATCAAGGCTTTCGGCTGCGGGACTGCGGGAGCTGGTGGATGTAACCGGCAGCGAACTCAGAGAGACACTGGAGAAGAAGCCTGTGGGTGGAAAAAACTATCTGTTTGAGAACCTGTCTGATGAAGTCCGTGGCTGGATAGAGGAGATTCTGGCAGCAGAAGAATGACAGAATTTTACAATTGCATGAAAAAGATGCCTTCAGTGAAAAAACAAAGTATGAAAAGAGAAAACAGATTCAGGAGTGAATTTTTGCATGAATAAAAAAGAAATTGCGGAAATCAAGAAGCAGTTTACCCCCCAGAACTGCGCGCTGACCAGACTTTGCGCATGTTATGTGGACGGCGAGAAGAATAAAAAAAGTGAGATGAAGGAAGCCTTTCTCGCTCAGTCCGAGGAAGAATGCTTCAAGTATTTTGAAATCTTCCGGAAGAGCCTATCCGGCACCGTGGGAAAGAACCTGGTAAATCTGGAATTCCCCCTGGACGCGGAGATGGAAGGCGGGCAGCAGGAGTTTTTGCTGAAGCTTCGCGACAGTAAATTGAAGGATGATGTGCTTCTGGAGCAGTTCTATGATAAAATCATAGAGAACTACGAGTATGGCGAGAACTATCTGATTCTGCTGGTACACGGCATGTATGATGTGCCGGGAAAATCCTCTGATAATGAGGAAATGTTCGACGCATCGGATGAGGTATATGAATATCTGCTCTGTACCATCTGCCCGGTAAATCTGTCCAAGGCGGGCTTAAGCTACGATGCGGAGAGTAACCGCTTCGGCTCCCGCGTCCGGGACTGGCTGGTGGATCTGCCCATGGCGGGATTCCTGTTCCCGGCCTTTCAGGATCGCAGCACAGATTTACATAGTATGCTTTACTATTCCAAAAATGCGGAAGAACTGAAAGATGATTTCGTGGAGGGAATGTTCGGCTGCGGTACGCCATTGACAGCCGCCGATCAGAAGGACACCTTCAATGCCATGATCGAGGAGACGTTGGGCGAAGAGTGCGATTACGAAGCCGTCCGCAACATCCATGAGAGGCTCTACGAGATGGCGGAGGAAAAAAAGGATGAGCCGGAGCCGCTGGTGCTGAGCAAGGCGGAGGTGAAGCAGCTCTTTGCGGAAAGCGGCGTGGAAGCAGAAAAAATGACGGAGCTTGAGGAGCGCTATGAGGAATCCGCCGGGGCCAATACGGAATTTCTGGCATCCAATGTGATGAATACAAGAAAATTTGAGATCAAAGCTCCGGATGTGGTGATTCAGGTAAATCCGGAACGGGCGGATCTGGTGGAAACCCGTATCATTGACGGCAGGCAGTGCCTGGTGATTCCGGTGGATGACCGGGTGGAGGTAAATGGAATTTCGGTTCGCACAATGCGGACAGGAAGCTACAGTGAGCGAATGGGTGAAGGAGAGGAATAATTCATGCGGGAGCAGTTGACAAAGCAGGATGTGGAGAAGATTCAGCAGGAAATCGAGCATCGGAAGCTGGTGGTCCGGAAAGAAGCCATTGAGGCGGTCAAAGAAGCACGGGCCCATGGAGATCTGAGCGAGAATTTTGAATATTATGCTGCTAAGAAGGATAAAAACCAGAATGAAAGCCGCATCCGCTATCTGGAGAGAATGCTGAAGACGGCAGAAGTGGTGGAGGATCATTCGGGAGCTGACGAGGTCGGCATGGATACCAAGGTAGTGCTTTACTATGAAGATGAGGATGAGACCGAGGAAGTGAAAATCGTCACATCTATCCGGGGAAATTCCCTGGAGGGTCGTATCAGCATCGAATCACCGCTTGGCAAAGCCCTTCTGGGACATAAGGCCGGTGACCGTGTCCATGTCCGGGTAGGCGACGGCGGCTACGACGTGCAGATCCGCTCCATCGACAAGGACGGCGGCGAAGAAGAAAGCATTCGAAAGTTTTGAGCGTCAGTTCAGGGCGCAGCAAAATGCCCATCAAGCCACGGACAGGAGCTGCGCGAGCAGCGGATAGCCCATAAGGGCGGGGCTGCTGTCTGTGCCCTGAATGTCCGTACCAGATCAGATAAATACAAAGAAAAACGGGGAAATGTTATGAATACAACAACCATGGTCCCATTTGTCAAATGGGCCGGCGGCAAGCGACAGATGCTGGAGCAGCTCTATATCCGTATGCCGGATACTTACAACGCGTATTATGAGCCCTTTGTGGGCGGAGGGGCAATGGTACTGTCTCTGGCGCCGGAGAAAGCCCGGATTAACGATATCAACCAGGAGTTGGTTCACACCTACACCGAGATACGGGATCATCTGGACGCGCTTCTGGAGAAGCTGATGGAACTGGACAAGGTTACCTGTACTCGGGAATTTTATTATGAGCTGCGCAGCCGTTATAATGAGAAGCGCTTAAACAGTTCTTACGATACCGAGATGGCAGCCCTGTTCATTTACCTGAATAAGCATTGCTTTAACGGTCTTTACCGGGTCAATGCCAAGGGCGAGTTCAACGTTCCCTGGAATCAGAAGCAGTCGATCCGCTCTATGGATATGGAGAATATCAAGGCTATTTCCGCTTATCTGAAGTCCGTGACCATCACCTGTCAGGATTTTGAGCAGGCCCTTGCAGGTGTGCAGAAAGGCGATTTCATCTACTTCGACAGTCCTTACGCGCCGCTGAATCCTACTTCCTTTGATTCCTATACCAAGGAAGGATTCACGGAAGAGGAACACCGCCGTCTGGCGGAACTTTTCCGGGAGCTGACGAAAAAAGGTGTCTACTGTATGCTGACCAATCACAACACGGAACTGATTCAGGAACTGTATGAAGGCTTCCTGATTGAGGAGATCGACGTGCGCCGCGCCATCAATTCCGATCCGAAGAAGCGTCGGGGCAAGGAAGTGATCATTCGAAATTACGGGGAAGCGATCAGGCCGAAACGCAGAACCAGAAAAAAGTGATAAAAATTGCTGTGTCTTGCCAGACAGCCCGGATTCTGGTAAAATAATAGGAAATGAGGCCACGACAGGCTATTGGAAAGAGGAATGCGCGATATGAGTACGGACAATAGATTGATGATAAAAAATTTACAGAAACTGGATCATTTTTACGTTCTGACTTCGAAAGCAACGAATCTTCCCTTTGCGGAATGCGATTCGGAGACCTTTGACGATCAGACGGCGATATTTGAGCAGGAGCAGGATGCAAAGGAATATGCCGAAAAGCTGGAGGAAGAGAATCAGCCGACGGTGGTGACGGAGATTATCAAGGATAAGATGTCAGCTTTTTATACGGGACTGTATCTGACCGGTATTAATCGGGTAGCGTTCCACAACGGAGCAGGCTTCTGCTATCTGGATTTAAGCGCGGTTGTCACGGTGAAAAAGCCGGAGCAGAAGGACAATATGCCGCCGGTGATGAATGATTCGCTGCAGCTGACAGCCGTTTATTTTCTGCAGGAGCTGCGCCGCCCCAATCAGAATACGCCGGATCCGGAGCGTAATGCCCGCCTGCGGGAGATGGAGCAGGAGCTCATCGCGAACCTGCGTCGTTCCCGCTTTGTGCTGGCGTTGGATGTCACAGATGTGAAAGGGGCGTTGGATCTGACGAAGCCGAATCCGGATGTGAAGGTTCCCTATCTGAAGAATTCGACGGGTGATATTATTCAGCCGATTTTCTCCGATCTGTGGGAGTTTGAAAAGTTCCGCCAGAAGAATCCCCGGAAGCTGCAGGCTCTGTCCGCGCCGTTCCAGAAGCTGGTTCCGCCGCTGATTCAGAATGCGAAAGGCTTTGCGCTGAATCCGGCAGGCTTCAATCTACTGCTTCAGCGGGATAAGGTAGAAGCGCTGGCAAAACAGCAGTAAATTACGAATAGAAAAGGGAGTTACCGAAACGCCGGAATGGTGAATCGTTAACTCCCTTAATTACGCTTGTTTTCTGCCCTTCCGGGCATCTCGATACAGATTTTACACGTTGAAGCGGAATAGAATCACATCGCCGTCTTTCACCACATAATCCTTTCCTTCCAGACCTACCAGGCCCTTTTCCTTAGCAGCGGAATAGCTGCCGCAATCCAGCAGATCCTGATAATTGACCACCTCGGCACGGATAAAGCCACGCTCAAAGTCAGAGTGAATCTTACCGGCTGCCTGGGGAGCCTTGGTTCCGCGGGTAATGGTCCATGCGCGGGTCTCGGTCTCACCGGCGGTCAGGTAGCTGATAAGACCAAGCAGATGGTAGCTTGCGCGGATCAGCTTGTCCAGGCCGGACTCCTTCAGGCCTAAGTCTTCCAAGAACATGGATTTCTCATCATCATCCAGCTCGGAGATTTCTTCCTCAATCTGTGCGCAGATGACAAATACCTCGCTGCCGTTCTCGGCTGCGTATTTCCGAACGGCTTCCACATGTGGGTTGGACGCGCCGTCGTCTGCCAGATCATCTTCGCTTACATTGGCTGCGAAAATCACCGGTTTGTAGGTCAGCAGGTTGTAGCTGGTCAGCCATGCCTGTTCATCCTCGTCGTCTGTGGTGAAACCGGAAGCCATTTTTCCATCCTCCAGCCATGCCTTCAGACGGTTCAGAAGCTCCAGCTCCTTGGCTAGAGTCTTATCATTGCGGGCGCCGCGGACTGTCTTGGAAATACGGCGCTCCAGAATCTCCAGATCGGAGAAAATCAGCTCCAGATTGATGGTTTCGATGTCACGGATGGGATCGACGCTGCCGTCTACATGGATGACATTGGGATCCTCAAAGCAGCGGACTACGTGTACAATAGCGTCCACCTCGCGGATATTGGCCAGGAACTGATTGCCCAGGCCCTCGCCCTTGGACGCGCCCTTTACCAGACCTGCGATATCCACAAACTCAATGACCGCCGGGGTTACCTTGGCGGAATGGTACATATCTGCCAGCAGTCCCAGACGGGCGTCCGGTACGGCTACCACACCCACGTTGGGGTCGATGGTGCAGAAAGGATAGTTGGCGGATTCAGCGCCTGCCTTGGTCAGGGAATTGAACAGGGTACTCTTGCCGACATTCGGCAGACCCACGATACCTAATTTCATTTTTATCTTTACCTTTCCGAAAACCCTTTATTTATGCGGGTTTTCGCCTTTCTCTATATTTTTATTACACCCTTTTTACACCCTTTTTTCAACTGTGGGTGTAGCTGCTTCAAATTGCTGAACAGCTTTTGCAAGGGACTCGTCCGTAACATGGACATACCTGTCCATTGTTGTTTTAATACTTGCGTGTCCTAATAGTTGCTGTAAAACTTTAGGTTGTACGCCGCGTTCAATCGCGCGTGTAGCATAAGTGTGTCGTAAGGCGTGCATACAAAAACGCTTAATACCAGCTTCATCACACAATTTATATAAATGTGTATCGTAGGAACTGTTTTTAGCAGGTTCTCCTGTTCGCCAGTTGATAAATACCAAATCCCGCATGACAAGACATTTCTTTTCTCCCGTTCTGCTGTCTGTGTACTCCAAAATCTGTGAAAGCATTTCAGACTCTTTCCGGGTATCTTTTTCATCATAACAACTTTTTAGGATTGTATATGCGCGTTCTGTAAGCGGAATAGTACGATAACTTTTTTTCGTTTTAGGCGGACCGGCACGCCAATATCTCCGGCTGTGTCGATACTCTAAACTCTTATTTACAGTTAAAGTACGTTTTTTCCAATCGATAGCGTCCCATGTCAGACCAATCAATTCAGCCGTTCTCAAACCCGTTTCTAATAACAAAGCATACTGTCTATAATTATGAGAACGCTCTGCGGCTTCAAGAAACTTTTCCTGTTCCTCAACGGTTAAGTATTTAATATCATCTACTGCCCGGACTGGTTTCGTATATCGAACACCATTCATAGGGTGCTTTGCAATAATATCATTCATAACTGCTGATTTGAACATAGTTCCCATTGAAATATAGGTCTGCCGGATTGTTGAGCCTGCATATTCTGTTTCCATTCGATTTAAGACAGCTTTACAGTGCATAGGTTTTACATCAGCTATACACATAGTTCCTATCAATGGTTGAATATTTTTTTCGTAACGCTCACGATAATTTCTTATCGTATTTGGCGCAAGGTCACAAATGATATTATCAATCCAATAATTGAACCATTTGTCTACTGTCATATCAGGCGCAGTAACGATTAGATTATGTGTATCTTCATACTTTGCGTCAGCAAGCCATTTTTTTGCTTCGGGCAGCGTTTTGAAATATCCATTTTGACGCGCACCATTTTTAGCATAAAATCTTGCGAAATACAAACCGTCCTTTCTTTGACAAATACCTTTTCCACACTCTTTGCCTTTTAAATTTTTTCCCATGACGGACTCCTTTCACGTTAAAAAAAAGAGTCCAACGCAAATATAAAGTATATCACAAGGACTCCGTTTTTTCAATCTTAACAGACAAATATTTCAGCTATTAAAGGCTATATAATCAATTCTCGGCGAATGTATTCCTCAAATTCTTTACGCTTCACTAACTTTCGTGTTCCAACATATAAAACAAAAGGGCAGTTTGGCTGTTTTAACATGGAGTCAATCTTATTGATACCTATGTTGCTATATTCAGCCGCTTCCTTTATTGTTAATGTTATTTTCAAATGAATAGGAACTTTTACTTCTGTTTCCTTATATAAATGCAGTTCTTTTTCTTCACTGCTATTTGATTTATTCATTAGAATTTCCCCCTATCTTTTTTCAATTTAACAAAAAATAGGCTCGTCAGACGGTCTTAGCAAACCTCACAAGAATTTCACTTCCGCATGGTTCTCATGCAGCTCTACCCGTTGCCTGCGACGCTTCTAACGCTCGGACTACGGCGGTAAAGGAGTATCATTATACCGATATATGGATTGTGGCGGCAGAGTTGCTAAGTCTGCTTTGGAACACTGATAATTCTCGCTCGTTTTGTCCCTCCTTTCGGTCATGGCGTATCAGCCCAACGGCTCCCCATATATCGAATGTATCCGATTTGCCTTATACTGCGTCGCCGTTCTATTGCGCCGCTTTCTTTGTCAAAGAGCAGGGGGCTGTTCTGCGATATGGAACGGAAAAGGGGGAAGCGTTCCAATACCGCGTTGCTTTATTCAGCCCTAAATGTGAGGATTGCCCTCATTAGTTTTGCTTGCAGCCTTTCACGTATTTCTTCGTCTACTCCAAAATAAACATTTCCTCGCTCATCATAGAGCTTCCGCATGGAAAGACTTGCTATGTAGCCGCTGAAATGCTGCAATACAATCTTCATTGCATCCGGGTCGCCTTTGCTCGCCGCCAAAATAACGGGATAGGGAACAAGGGCATTTTCCGGGTAGTCGTTTTGATTACCATTCAATCCATTCATCAGCGTTTTCCTCCAAATATTTTTTTAACTGCTCAAAGGAACTTGTCCGGCGATACTGTACCGTACTTCTTGAGATATTGAGCTGCTTTGCGATTTCTATATCAGTCAATCCCTCAAAGTAATACAGCAGTACAATTTTGCGCCGTTCTTCGGGTAAAGCCCGGATAGCTTCAAGTAGCAGTTTTGGGGTTATTTCTTTTCCTGCCATTTGATAAGACGGCTCTGCTTCTTCATCTTGAAAATACTTATCGACGGTATAAAGCTGCCGTTCCTCATACAAGGCAAGGTCGGAAAAAGTAACTTCCCGAACTCTGCGCCGACGAATTTCTTCATGGGCGTTGCACGCTTCATTGTGCAGCACTGATTTACAGAACTTTTGAAACGTACATTGTTTTTCAAATTCCCTGCGATTAGGTGTCATGGTGTTCACCTCCTTTCTGCCGAAAGGCGGTAGTACCTCCCCTTTTCGCGGGATAATACAGGCGACTTTTTGCTTTGCCAAAAAGAGGGCAAAGTTTTTGAAAAATCTTCTGTAAAATGCGAAATGCGCCTGCCTGCAAAATGCAGACAGACGCATAGGAAATAACAGCAGTATTTAATTGATTTGATAGTTCATCTACATAGCCGGAATACCCCGTCGGTGGATAATGGCTTTTTTTGATAGTAACCCATTAGGGTATAGAAAAAAGGACATGGCGATACCTCCTTGATACCGTCGTGTCCCCAAATAGCAGGATTTTAATATGTCCTCTGTTTTAGATTTTCAAAAGAAAACGACGGTTTTGATTGTTATTTCAAAACCGCCGTTAGAATGGCATGAGAACTTTCTACTTCATAAGCGGTTTTTTTTATTTCATGCTTATGAAGTAGAGAGTTTTTACCTTATCGTAAATTCACAAGATAAATTATATGTATCGTAATCCCAATCTCTTTCACTTTCAAAGAACGCAAATTGTTTAATCAAACGATAGTGTCCAGCAGGCAATTCTCCATAAAAACTTTTAACATCAATTTCTAATGTTAATCGTTCGTTAGGCTTAATAAAACAATCCTTTTCATTGCTCTTTGAGGGGTCATCAAGCTGTTCAAGTTGATACCAAGTGCCGGATTGTTCAGCTTCTATTTCAAAATAATTTGGTGAATATCGGTATTCTTTATCAGAAGTATTTTCTATTAGAAATGAAAGGTGCTTCAAATCTAAATCCTTTTCTGTACTCATTGAAATCTTCAAATCGTCCAAAGTGTCAAGTTCTTCTTCACTTCCATAAGGAGAAACCTCATATTCTTCGGAATAATCTTGTACTACATGATTATCACTGTCCTTTGTTTGACTACACCCAACAATACACACCGATAGCAATAAAGTTAGAAACATACATATTATTTTTTTCATTTGTCATTATCTCCTTTCTTTTAAATTTATAATAGCAATAAAATGTCTATTTTCAATCAACTTTCATTGCAATTTATTTTCACTGTAACACATGCTCCCCCTGCTTTATTATTAGCAATTTGGATATTTCCGCCATGTCTTTCACTTAAAATCTTACTAATATTCAGCCCTAACCCCAAATGTTCAGTAGATATATCTTTTGATGATTTATAAAATGGTAATGTTGCTTTTTCAATCTCAATATTTTTAAACCCGCAACCATCGTCTGAAACAGATATAACCAAATTATTATTCTCTATTACTACGCTAATAGCAATATCACTTTTTGCATATCTAATACTATTAGAGAGTAAATTTTCATAAATCTGCATGACTGTATCTAAATTGATAAACAAGGTTATATTATCACCGCTTGCAGTAATTGAAAAATGTTTGTCATAACAAAGTGCTTCTGCTGTGTTATTAAAATTATCAATAAGTGAATGAAATGTAATCTGTTGTCGTGGAATATCAATATCCTCTAACCTGTATAAGTTCGTCATAGCATTTACATATTTTTCAAGACGTGAAATATTTTTTGACATTACTGATATTTCGTCTAATATTTCTTCTTGTGATACTAAGCCTTTGGGAATAAAGGAAAGCAACATAGTAGCATGACCCTTTAGTAAAGTCAAAGGAGTGCGTAAGTCATGTGAAAAAGCAGCATTCAAACGGCGCTGTTCAGCAAATTGTCTAAACATAGTTTCATTATTCTTTGACAAACAATCTTTCATTTTTTCAAAGGCGTGACAGAGTTTCCCCATTTCATCATTTAATGGATATGATAATGTAAAATCTAAGTCATTTGCTTCAATTTTATGATACGCATTAGTTAATAGCTTAATGGGTTTTGATAATTTTTTTTTATAAAAAAATGTTACACAACATATCATACTAATAGATAATACGATAGGAATAATTGCAATATTTAATGAACCTAAAGCACTGTCAATAAGCCTATCCCGGCTTGTAAAATTAGGTAAAACTTCGATATATGAAACATGGTTCGGATAGACATATTCGTGTACTGGGCGTTCTTTTTGATAATCAACATTGAACTTGCATATCTCGTTTCCTTTCGTGTCAAATATTGTATATTTTGTTTGGTCATTACTATAAGTGGCGGTAAATGAGCCATTTTCCGGTATATCATACCTTGTTGACATATTTTCATACTTATAGTTTAAATTTATTCTGTATCTGTCAACCATTGAAATTAAAAATATACAAATAATTATTCCAATCAACAACGAAAACAAAGCATAAAGAACAAAGGACATTCTAATACTCATGCTATTTAACCGATTGAACAATCTGCTTCTCTTTAATTTTTCCATTTATATCCGCACCCCCAAACAGTTTCAATGTAAGGTCTATCGCCTAAAGATAAAAATTTTGCCCTAATACGTCTGATATGTTCTGTAACAACTGTATTATCACCAATGCCGTCTAATCCCCAAACTTTTTCATAAATAGTTTCCCGGTCAAAAACAATTCCTTTGTTTTGCGAAAGGAAAGATATTATATCAAATTCTTTTTTGGTAAAAGCCATATCCTTATTATGATAAAACACAATACGTGAGGAATAATCTATAACCATATCTTCATCAAATTGCACCTTTGAAGATGTATTGTGTCTTTTTTCTCTGCGAAGATGTGCTGCAATGCGAGCTTCTAATTCATCAACAGAAAATGGTTTTATTACATAGTCGTCTGCGCCAATAGAAAATCCTTTTATTTTATCACTATCTTCAATGCGTGCTGTTAAAAAAATTATAGGGCATGAAACATAATCCCGTATTCTTTCACAAACAGTAAATCCATCAATATCTGGCATATTAACGTCTAACAAAATAATGTCAGGTTTTTTTTCTACTTCTTTTAATGCAGCATTTCCTGCTGTTGCAGTATATACCGTATATCCAAGTTTGCTGAAATAGCAATACAGCATTGATACAATTTCTTTTTCATCGTCTACAATTAAAATACTCTGCGCCATAAATATACCTCCCTTGTAAATATCTGATTTAAGATTATCAAACAAAAATCTATTTCTAATCAATTTCTTTATTTTTCGATGTCATTAGATATTATATATGGCAGTATGAGTGATAGCAACCTTACTCTGCACGTTTTATGCTCTATTACTATCAATACTATGATATGTGTACTCATATCTTGAAAGAAAGGTGAACGGTAAAATGTAACTGGGTGAAATGATTATGAAGCAGAGTAAAGAGAAATTTGATTTTAAGGCTTTCGGACAAGCCATTAAAGCAGCAAGAAAAGCAAAGGGAATATCACGCAATCAGTTAGCCGACACGCTGAATATTGCGCCCCGATATATCGCGTCCATTGAGAACAGCGGGCAGCACCCAAGTTTACAGATTTTGTATGAGCTTGTAACCCTGCTTGACGTATCAGTAGACCAGTTCTTTTTCCCGGAACGGGAACAGGAGAAGTCCACACGCCGCCGTCAGCTCGATACCATGCTTGACACTATGAGCGAAACGGACTTAAAAATCATGTCTGCTACTGCAAAAGGCATAGAGGAAGCCAACAACGACAGGACGGGGGAATAAAGTTCCCTCGTTTTTGTCTGCATAAAGTGATTGAAGCGTCGCAGGATTGCGGCGTTTTTCTTTTGCACTTTTTTTGGCATACTGGAAGTTTCGTTGTAGTGGTAAGTGAGGAAAAAACTTTCTTAGCAAGCATAGGAAAAGAGTACCCTTTTCCGTATTTTCGCCCTCCCGTCCTGCGGTGTGTCGGTTGAAAATTGCTTGTTGGGAAGTGTCCCAAACCCTCGGAATGGAAAGGAGCGATTGCATGAACGGACGCAAAAGAAAAATACAAATCAAATTCTATGTAACAGAGGAAGAAAGGACATTGATTGAACAGAAAATGAAGCTCGTCCCCACCCGGAACATGGCGGCGTATCTTCGCAAGATTGCCATTGACGGGTATATCATTCAGACAGACCATAGCGACATAAAAGCCATGACAGCAGAGATACAGAAAATCGGGGTCAACATCAATCAGATTGCAAAGCGTGTCAATGCGACAGGCAGCGTCTACCAAGAGGACATAGAGGAAATAAAGGGGGTGCTTGCGGAGATATGGCGGTTACAAAGATTAAGCCTATTAAAAGCACGTTGAGCAAAGCCCTTGACTATATCCAAAACCCGGATAAAACAGACGGGAAAATGCTTGTGTCCTCCTTTGGGTGCAGCTATGAAACGGCAGACATTGAGTTCGGATTTACGCTTGCACAAGCCATAGAGAAAGGGAACAATCTCGCCCACCATTTGATACAGTCCTTTGAGCCGGGAGAAGTAGACTATGAGAAAGCCCACGCTATCGGAAAGCAGCTTGCCGACGCGGTAACAAAGGGACAGCATGAATACGTCTTAACTACCCACATAGACAAAGGGCATATCCATAACCATATCATTTTTTGTGCGGTCAATTTTGTTGACTACCATAAATACAATTCCAATAAGCGCAGCTACTACGGCATACGGAACATGAGCGATAAGCTGTGTCGGGAAAACGGGCTGTCTGTTGTCGTTCCGGGCAAAGGCAGCAAGGGAAAAAGCTATGCAGAATATCAAGCGGAAAAGGTCGGTACAAGTTGGAAAGGCAAGCTGAAAATTGCCGTTGATACACTTATCCCCCAAGTGGCAAGTTTTGAAGAATTGTTGCAGCGGTTACAGGCGGCAGGCTATGAAATAAAGCCGGGAAAATATATCTCCTGTCGCGCTCCCGGACAGGAACGGTTTACCCGCTTAAAAACTCTCGGTGCAGACTATACAGCGGAAGCAATCAAAGAACGGATTGCAGGCAAGCGCACAAAGGCGGCGAAAGCTCCCAAAGAGCAGCGCGGCGTATCGTTGCTTATTGACATTGAAAACAGTATCAAAGCACAAGAGAGCTGGGGCTATGAACAGTGGGCGAAAATCCATAATCTGAAACTGGCTGCAAAGACTATGAATTTCTTGACAGAACATAAGATTGAGCAGTACGCAGATTTAATCAGCCGGATTGAGGAAATAAATGCGGAAAATGTAAAGACAGCAGACGCATTAAAGAGCGTGGAAAAGCGTCTTACAGATATGGCGGTGCTGATGAAGCACGTTACCACCTACCAAAAGACAAAACCTGTTTATGAAGCATACCGCAGGGTAAAGGATAAGGACGCATACCGGGCAAAGCAGGAAAGCAGTCTGATACTCCATGAAGCGGCGGCAAAGGCATTGAAAGCGGCGGGCGTTACCAAGCTCCCCAATCTTGCCGCCATGCAGGAAGAATACGGGAAACTCCAAGCGCAGAAAGAAGCCCTTTACGCTGATTATGGAAATCTGAAAAAACAGGTCAAGGAATACGACGTTATCAAACAGAACATAGACAGCATTTTGCGGCAGGGGAAAGAGCCGGAACGGGAGAAAGGAAAGGAACGGGAATAAAGTTATAATTGTTTGCTTATTCTTAATTTGCTATAATTATTTGCAATAGATTAAGTAATCGTGAGGTGCTTTTATGGAAAATGAAATATTGTTGGAAACAGAAGAATTATTACAACGGTTGGTTGAAGCAGTGGAAAAGCTTAACTCAGCTCCAAGTGAGGATACAATTATTGCATTTTTTGCTCTGGTAGCTGCATGGATTACGATTGCTTTTCTATTAGTAGAACGGCATGAAAAAAATCGCCCCTATCTTCAAATTTCTTTTGAATTAGTTCGCTCAACTTTAGCGTGTATTGTATTAAGAAACACTGGCTCTTGTCCTTTAGAAATAAAAAGTTTAGAATTTAGCAAAAATTTCACACAACAACTTTCTCCCGAAGTACAAGAACGACTTAATAAGAAAAGCAAAACTAATATAGCTGTTTTTCCAAATCGCCAGTGGGTAATATCTTTTGATGTAAATGTTTTTGATATTTTGAAGAAATTTGAAGTAAAAGAGGTGGAAATCAACTACTGTTATTCCAAAACAGGAAAATACAAACGGAAGTACAAAGAAAAAATATCTATTGACTTTGAAGAATATAGAGGAATATTAGATTATATTTCCGAATTAGACGAATTTAAAAACAGCGTAGACAAATTAAACAAATCAATGATACGTTTTATTGATATTTCTAAAATTGATGATAGTGTTGAACAACGAATAAAAGAACAGGGTGCAGACAGCCAACAATAGGCTGTCCGCGCCCTGTTTTGTATTTAGTATCTGTTACGCAGTAGAACCCCGATTTTAAGAGAAAAGGTATTCCGTATCGCTTATGCAAGTTTCGTGTCTGTTATGCCCCGTAAATCAAGGTTTTTTTGCCCCTACTGCGTAACAAAGGCGCGCCGTTTTCTCATGCGCTCCGCTGCCTGTCTGCGGGTAATACGCTTCCGGCAGTCCGGGCAGTATTTGACGCTGTTAGACTTTGATACAAAGAACGTGCCGCACTCGGTACAACGCTTTTTGTCCTCGGTTTTGAAAAGCTCTGCATGCAGCAGCTTATCAAGAGGAAGTACGGCAATCTGAAACCACTTGCATAGAAGCGAATAGGAAATAAGCTGCGGGCATACACATTCCTCCCCGTCGTCCAGTAAGATACAGTGTCCGCGCTCGCAGTTGCAGCACTCCTTTTTTACAAGGCTGTTGACTTTCCGGCTCTGTGGCGGCGTGAGCCGCTTACTCCCGGTCATACTTCATCAGCGGCGAAAATGGCAAGCTCCGCATACTCGTTTTCTGTTAGTGGGGAAATTTTCTGTAAGGTGCGTTCTGCAAAGGGGCGCATATCCTCGTCCATGAACGGCAGCGCAGCCGTCATATTTTCCATAAGCTGTGCTTTGCTTCCCTCATGGTAAATACTCAACAGGTTCATTTCTTCAACGGTCAGTCTAATCATGCTCATACCTCCAATTCGTGATGCTTTGTTTTTGCTGTCTTTTTCGGGACTTTTTGGGATTTTTTTGTTTGTAACTGCGCCCGGACAGAGGGAGGGGACTGTTTCATCTCTTTATTCCTCTCGCTTTTATCTATCAACGCATAAACTCCATGCCTGCCCTCCAACGTAGATAAGGAAAGGCTTTTGTAAGGGAGCATGGAAAGCAGCCGTTCCATATCCTTATCCGTTGCCAGTGGAACAAAGTAGGGAGAAAGCTCTACCGCACAATGGGTTTTTTCGGGGCTATCCGGTTCTCCAAGCCCTTTTACATTTTCCACAATCCGGCGGGCTTCTGCTTCAATCCGTCTGTCATGCAGGGCGGCGATATGTAACTGAAAATCCCTCTGCGTATGCGGTGTTCGTTTTTTCTGCTGTTCCCTCAAAAGGCTTTTTAAGGCTTCCGGGTCGTTTGGCTGTGCTTCAAAACGTATAAACTTTCCAAGTTGCGGGTCAGTGTCCCCGTCAAAATATTGTCCGGCAGGCTTTGTCAGCTCCCCATGCTCATAAATCAGCGTGTAGTTGTCGGCAGGGATTGATTTTTCGATTACTTCCCGGAAATGCTGCAAATAATCCAATTCATAAAGATTGCCCTTGATTTTTCCCTGCTCTGTGCCTGTCAGTTCCACCGCATAGGCAAGGATAGTATCGCGGGTCTGTTCCCCGTAAAACCGCCATGTATTATGCTGCCTTGTATCCTTTAGAAAAACGTCCCGTTCCCGGAAGCAGCACGTCCCGGACGGGCGGGAAAACCACAAAAGCCGTTTGTCCTCCGGGACAGGGCTTACCGCCGCTTTCTGTAAAATCTGTTTGTCTATGTCAAAATCGCTCTGATAAAAAGCGGTGTTCTGTTTCATTATGGCTTCAAGGGAAGCGATAACGTCCACATTTTCAAATTTTTGTAACTTCATAGGTCAGCTCCTTTCCAAATCCTGTGTTTTCTGTCTTGCCTGTTTCTTCGTCGTCTGTTCTTTCGCTGCTTTAAGCTGCGCCCGGATAGAGGGCTTTTCCTGTTTGGCAGGCTTGCCGCGTCCCTTATCGGTTTTCAATGCTTCGGCGTATTCTGCAAGGGAAATCTGTTCCCCGGCTTTCGCCTTTTCCTCCAGTTCCGCAGCGGTCGGGGTGTTGTTTATCTGCCCGTCAATCATATTGTAATTTTGCTCGGTGGTCTGCTCTGCAGCTTTCAGATAGTTTTCCGGTTGCAAAAACTCCGGCACTTCCTTATAACCGAAGTTGTCTACATAGTGGGCGGTGTCCTGCCCGTTCTGATGAAGCACCACCACGTCAGAAACGGAAAGGCTATGTCCCTTAAAATCTTTCGGGTGGTCGATATTAAAGCGGGTGTAAATATCTTCAAGGGAAGTCCCCGGCGTAAGCTCTGCGGAATAGACAAGCGCATAGTTTTTCGGGTCTACCCGGTGTCCTGTGGCAGTCAGACGGTCGTAAGGTTCAAAGCGCAAGTCCCTTGTTTCGTCCCCGCCTTTTATCTGAAAAATGGAAAAGGTGTCTTTGTCCTGTGGGGCTTCCTGTTCCGGCTGCTCCTGTGCGGGTTGTTCCTGTGCAGCTACCTTTTGCTGCCGGATATGCGCCCGCTGTATCTCGGTCGGCTTTTCCCCGGTAAGGGGTGCAATGGCTTTCACATAATCAGCCGCATAATAGGCGTTACTGGTAAGCTGCCGCTGCCATGCCCCTGCTTTTGGCGACCAACGGAAGCCGTTACTTTTTAAGACTTCCCGCGTGGCTTCGTCCGGCTTATCCTCAAAGAAGATTTGCAATCGGTTCGCTTCGGTGTTTGCTTCCACCTTGCCGCCGTCAAATTCCCAACCCACAAAACCGATTTCTTTTTGCTGTGAAAGGGATTTGATACGGTCTTTCACGCGCCGGATTTCTGCGCTGTTATTGGATAACGCCCAAGTCGCAAAGGGCTTGTCCTCCAAATGCCAACTGCTCGCCATATCTGCTTTCAGTTTTTCCAGTTCCTCTGGCGGTAAATGCGGGCAGCCGTCAAGGGTATTATGCTTACGGTAATAGGCGTTTACGGCTTTCATGGTTTCCTGTGATTTTTCAAGGCTTTCCAGTTTCTTTTCTAACTTCTGTACTGCCTGTGGGTCGTCTGCGCTGATACCTCCCATGCCGGTACTGCGGATTTTATCAAGAAGCCCCTGTATGTCCTGCCATTCCCGGTAATTGCTGTCGCGGGCTGCGTTCTGCTTTTCTTTCTTCCTTGTGGGGAAGTTAGAGCCGCCCGCAATCAGGATAGAGGGAACACGCGCGTCAATCTCATAGCCTTTGTTCATGTTCGCCGCCAGTTTCCGGGCGTAGGTGTCAAGCAGGCTGTCGATTTTATCATGGTACATCGGGTCTACCCGCTGTTTCTGCCTTTCTGCAAGCTGTACGGCTTCATCTACATAATGCCTGTATTCAGCCGTCGCGCTGCCTTGCTTATAATCGGAAAAACTGTTCATATCCTTTGCACGTTTGGCGGCAACTTCATTGATAGTGTAATAAGGGGCGGGTGCAGCCTGTTCCGGCTGTGCTTCTTTTTCCTGTACCGGGGCTGTTTCTTCGGGAAGCTCCTGCGCGGCTGCTTCTGCTTCGGACTGTTTGGTAGCTTCCTGTGCGGGTTGTGCCTGTTCGGTGGTCTGTTCTTTATCCTGTGCCTTTTGGATTTCTGCAAAATGCCCGTCTATGGTATCAATCAGACTTGCGGCGGTACTGCGGATTGTTTCAAGAGAGCCTTTCAGTTCTGCAAGTTCTTTTCCGCTGCTCCACCCTGCGATATATCCAAAAGAATAGTCCGACGTATCAAGCCCGTAATGTTGGCAGACAGCATAGGCGACGCTTTCTGCCTGTACCTCGCGGGTGCGGCGGTCGGGGCGTTCCGGCATAGCAAGGGCGGTATCATGCAGCGTGGCGTGGGCGATTTCATGGATTGCGGTCTTGATATTCTGCAATTCGTCCATGCCCTCGTTGATGAAGATACGCTTTTCCTCATAATTGCAGCGTCCTTTTACGCCGCCGCTTAGTGCTTCAAATCCCATAGCAAAGGGAGAAGTCTTTTCAAGGGCAGCGAAAAAATCCTTGTATTGTTCCACGTTGCCCGTCAGCTCATAGGTAAGGGCAGGAAGCTCCTTTCCCTCGGTCTGTGAAATATCAAAGACAGATACCACACGAAAGGCGGGTATCTTGATTTCCTTTTCCTCGGTAACAGGTTTCCCGTCCTTATCGAAAACAGGCTTTTGGGTGTCTGGGTCGATTTTTTCCACCTGTTTCTTAACGGTAAACGGGGACGGCGCAAGTATCTTGATAGCTTTTTCTCCGGGCTTTACATGGCGGTCAAATTCCTTTTCCCATTGTTTATAGCCTTTCACAAGATTGCCGCCCTGCATGGCGATAAGGATTGTATTGTTAAGGCTGTAATCATGGAATTTTGACATAGTACGCAAATAATCGGCGTAACGGTCGCTTTCATACAGTCCTAAAATCCCTTGTTCCAGTCGGTCGGTAATCTCTTTCATTTTGTCAGCAGGCTTTTCAGAAGATAGGATAATCGGGAGAACCGGGGGCTGCTTTGTGGCGGCGGTCGGTATGGCTGCGGAAGCGTCAAGGTCTGCCTGTTCCTTTTCCTGTACTGGCGGCTGCGGCGTTACCCGGTATTCCTCCGGCACGTCGCGCCCGTCGTACCACTGTGTAAAGGTGTTGCGGTTATTGTAGATATAGCCCTGCTCGGTAAATCTGCCCCTGTCATTGATAGCAGCGTCCCGCCCGTATTCCTCATACATGAAATATTTTTTTGCTTCTTCGGGCAGCTCCAACTCGTCCAGTTCTTCAATCAGATAATGCCCGTAATCTTCCTCACTCTGTACGGACGGATAAAGCCAGTAACAATCAAGGTTTTGTGCAAGGTTGATAATGTCCTGCAAGTCCCTTGTATGGTCGCCGTATTCCATAGCTGCAACAAATTTTTCCCGGTCGTCGTCAAACTGCATTTTCAAAAGTTCGCTCAAATAGTTCAGTTCGTCAAGGCTTTCAAGCTCGGTCAATTTTCCTGCCAGTCCTGCAATATAGGACTGGTATTCTGTGATATGCAACTCCCCGTAGTTTTTGCCGTCTATCCCGATACGGTCAAAGACTTCTTTCAAATGCTCGGCAGTCGTGGGGAATGATACCCATTCGCCCGCAGGTCTGCCCTCGGTGTACTTTCCAAGATTAGAAAGATACCCGCTTAAAATCGTTTCTTCCATGCGCTCGCTCCTTTCTTTCTCAATCATGCGGTGCATAAGTTCGTAGTCCTCCATGCTCATGCTTCCGTCAAATAGATAGGGGTCGGGTTCTTCGCCGTCCCGGTAGGCTTTTTCAGAGAAAGGCAGCCCCGCAGCGTGGGCGGCGGCTCTTGCTTCCTCGATAAGCTCCGGCGGCAGCCTGTCGTCGTGGGCTTCGATAAATTCCCCGATATTGCTATATCCGTTTTCGTAGTGGTGGCGCACTCCGGCGGTCAGCTCGTCAAGGCTCATATCCTCGCCAAGATAGCCGGAATAATAACCGTTTACCACAACGGCGGCAGGGTCAGCCTGTTTGATTTCTTCCATGCGGCTTCTGTCCTCCGGGTAGAGAATATCGCTCATTTCAAGGTGGAAATATTCGGCGTTCCAAGAACGTCCCGTTTTCCAAAACGCCACCCAAGCGATACCGTCCCTTAATTCTTCTTGATAGTCCTTTACGGTGTCCCGTAAACTTGCCATGTGTAACCTCCTTTCTTCGGTTTCAGAGGGTAAAACCCTCCATAAAACAGAGGGTTTGGGAAACTTCCCAACAAGCAAAAATCCCCGCCATTCTCGGTAGAGAAAGCAGGGATTTTACGGAAAAGGGTACTCTTTTCCTATGCTTGCTATTCAGTTATTTTTTCTTCGGTAGTTCAATGCGGTAGTTGACATATTTCCCGCCCGTATCAGCCAATACGATAGTTCCTTCGTAGGTTTTGCCCGTCTTTGGGGAATAGAGCTTTTTCACATTTACCTTGCCGGATTTTAAGAGTGCGGCGGCAATCTTTGGGGTAAAGGTTACTTTTCGTTCTTCAAAGAAACGGTCATTTTTCCACATGGCAAAGATACATTCCTTATTACTGCAATAGTAGTTTTTCTTTCCCTCATAGACAGGAGAGCCGCAGCGTGGGCAGCTTCCCAATGTTTCCCGTTCCGGCTTGAACATCTGTGCTTTATCATCAGAAAGAAACGGATAGGTCTTTACCAGCTCCCGCGCCATATCCTCAATACCCTCCATAAATGCGGCGGGGTCTGCCTTACCTTTTGCAATCTGCGTCAGATTGTTTTCCCATTCTGCGGTAAGCTGCGGACTTGTCAATGTGTCCGGCAGGACGCACACAAGGTTGATACCGTCTTTTGTGGGAAGTAGCTGCTTGCCTTTTCGCTCCACAAAGCCCCCCTTTACCAGTTTTTCAATGACGGCGGCGCGGGTGGCGGGAGTTCCAAGCCCTTTGCGTTCTGCGTCCGGGTCGGTGTCCTCACTTCCGGCGCGCTCCATAGCAGAGAGCAGAGACGCTTCGTTGTGAGGTTTTGGCGGTGTTGTGTCATGCTCCGTTACCGTTGCCGCCGGATTTTCAAAGGTCTGTCCCTCGGTAAATGGCGGCAGGGTATTTTCTATGTCGCTGTCTGCGTCGTCCGTTTCGGGCTTGTTTTTTAAGGCTGCCCTGTATTTTCGGTCAATCTCTTTCCAACCCTCACAAAGAATGGTCTTGCCCCTTACGGTAAAGGGCTGTCCGGCACATTCAAAAACTGCTGTAACCGCTTCAAAGGTATGCGGTGCAGCGGTTGCCATGATAAGACGCGCCCCGGCAAGGGTAAGGATATTCCTTTCGCTTTCCAGCAGCGCGGAAAGGTCGGACTTTGCAAGCTCCATAGTCGGGATAATGGCATGGTGGTCTGATACTTTTTTACTGTTCAGAACCTTTCCAAGCTCCGGCGTGAAGTCTTTTCCCGCCATAAAAGAAAATTTCCCACAAAGCAGCTTGATAATGCCCGCCGCTGTGTCGCTCATGTCGTCGGTCAGAAATGCGCTGTCTGTTCTCGGATAAGTAAGAAGTCTTTTTTCATACAGGGATTGTGCAAGGTCAAGGGTCTGCTTTGCGGTATAACCGAACAGGCGGTTTGCTTCCCTCTGTAAAGAAGTAAGGTCAAAGAGCTTCGGCGGGGCTGCGGTCTTTTTCTCTTTCACAAGGGAAGTACAGACTGCTTTTGACACTTCGCAAGTCGTTTTTAATGCGTCGGCTTCTGCCTTATCTGAAATTCTTTCACTTGCAGCTTCCGCGCCGGATAAGGCAAGGCGCACATGGTAGTATTTTTCTTTCTTGAAAGTGGTAATCGCTGCGTCCCGGTCAACAAGCATTTTTAAGGTCGGGGTCTGTACGCGCCCCACGTTCAAGGTATGATTGTAAAGGACAGAGAAAAGGCGGGTGGCATTGATACCAATTAACCAGTCAGCCTTTGCCCTGCACAATGCGGAAGCAAAGAGCGCGTCGTATTCCTCGCCGTTCTTCAGACGGGAAAAGCCCTCTTTGATTGCGCTGTCCTCCATAGAAGAAATCCAAAGGCGGCGCATAGGTTTCTTGCAGCCCGCCATTTCATAAACAAAACGGAAAATGAGTTCTCCCTCGCGCCCCGCGTCGCAGGCATTGACGACTTCGGAAACGTCTGCCCGGTGCATAAGCTCTTTTAGGGTTTTGAATTGCTTTTCCTTGTCAGCGGAAACGGTGTACTTCCATTCCTGCGGTAAAATCGGTAAGCTGTCATAGCTCCACTTTTTATATTGTTCCCCGTAGGCGGCAGCTTCCGCAAGCCCTACCAAATGTCCCACGCACCAAGAAACAAGATAGCCGCTTCCTGTGAGAAATCCGTCTTTCTTTTCCTTTGCCCCAAGTACGGCAGCGATTGTTTGCGCCACACTGGGCTTTTCTGCGATAACTAAAATCAGTGATAAATCCTCCTTTCGGGTAAAAGAAAAGAGCAGCCATTTCTGGCTACTCTACAAATAAGCTATCTATTGATAGTCTTGAATAAATTTTAAAAATTCATCTCCGTATTTTGTGGTTCTTTTTGCTCTTGCAAGTTCTGTTGAAACAGGTGTATCAAAATCTACAATGCTTATTAAACTGTCTGAACAAAGCTGTCCTGCAATATGTTTTACAAACATTATATCATCTGCAAAGCAAGGAAGTTTCTCAATAATTCCTTTTATCGGGTGTTCTGTTCCACCAATCGTCCGAATTGTTGTTCCACTTCGCTTAATAACCTTTTCATTGTAATTATCTTGTGCGAAATATTTTAGCAACATTATATGACTTAATGTATAACTTCCAAGTAATGACAAGTAAAAAAGTTTTTTATCCGTTGGTATATCTATATTGTTTGCAGAAGAATAAAGTGCATTAGCAAAAAGCTCTTGCTTTTCTTTCTGATATGCTCTCATTGCTCCCATAGTTGCAACTTGAACACAAGAATAGAACGCCTCATCTTGTGCCAATTCATCTATTGAGCGTGGAATTTTTTCTAATATTTCCTCAACTCTTTGCTTCCACTCATTCATTCGTTTATCAGCCACATACCCTTGTGCCAAACTTATATACTCGGCTAAAAAACCACCTCCGGGGAATAATGATACAGCCCCTTTTCCAGTTGCTATTAAAGCGTCTGTTAATTTATTTCCCAATTCATCAGCTCCTTTGCTATATGATAATTATTTTACCACACAAAAAGAAGTTTCTCCACATTTCTTTTCAGCGTTCCGGCTCGGTTTCTTTTTTCTTCTGTACCTGTTTCAGACAGTACCCCACACAAGGGGACTGTCCCTTATAAGGGCAGGAAGCGCAAGCCGGGGGATAAGGAACAGGCGGCGCATTATCACGCCGCCCGTTCGGTTTCTGTATCATCATTTTTTCAAAGGGATTGTCGGTAAACAGGGTCATAGGGTTTCTTCCTCCGTTTCTTCATCTTCGGGAGTTTCCCCGGTATCTGCTTCCGGCTCGTCCTCGTCGTAGTCCTCAAATTCAAAATCTTCAAGGTCGGTATCGCCCTTTACATTCTGCTTCGGCTTTAGAAACTTAAAGTAGTAGAACGCTGCGCCGCCACCAAGCAGGGCAAAGAGGACTAAGGCAAGCACCACACCGGGATTGCCGCCTTTTTCTTTCAGTTCTTCCGGCTGCTCCGTTGGTGTTGGGGTAGGTTCTTTGCCTGTGCAGCCTGTCATACTGGTAACACATACCGGGCAGGACGTGTTTACCTTTCCGACTTCGCATTTTTCCGTACAGTTACAGATTTCCGGCTTTTTGGCAGCTTCGCCGTTTTCGGTCAGTGCCATAAGGTCGGCTTCGTCCACTTGATTTAGGAAATGTACGGTCTGTTCGCCCTCGGCGGCGCGGTCAATGAGGATATAGAAATAGTTGCCGCCTTTGGTGGTAACAGTGATAAGTTGCTTATTGCCGCCGTAATCGTCAACCAGTGTAGCGTTTCCCTTTGGGGTAAGGGGCGGCGTTTCCTCTTTTTCCTCCACAACTACATTACTGTCGTTGGTCGCGTCCCCGGCGGGCGGCTCTGTGGCTGCGCCCTGTGCATAGGCAGGGACAGAAAAACCGCCCATAAGGATAAGGGCGGCACAAAGGGCAGTCATGGTCTTTTTCAGTTTATTCTTCATCTGCATTTTCCTCCTGTTCGTTTTCTTCTGCGGGTGCGGCAGTCATGCCGGGAATACCGCCGCCGGACAGCATAGCGTTCAGTTCCTGCGGGGTCAGACGCATAGCTCGTACAAGCTGCACGATTTCAAGGTTTTCCGCTTCGGTTTTCTGCACTTCCAGTCCTTTTAACTTGTTCTGATACTCTGTGATTTTCTCGCGGGTCTTTGCGATTTCCTTATTGATACGGTCGATTTTATTGTTTGCCATAGGTCATTTCTCCTTTCTTTTTTGGACTGCTTTACCAGTTCATCAGCCCGTAGCCTTTGATACATTGATAGTTAAGGTCATAGCTCTTTATCTTGCAGGCGTCGCCGGAATTGCCCTCAACGGTATAGACGCGGCTACCGTCCCTGCCAAGCACAAGCCCCACATGGTCGGCAACGCCGTCTAAATCCCAATCGAAAAAGATAGCGTCGCCCGGTGCGATATTCTCATAGCCGCGTGCGCCCCATTGTCCCCTTGACTGAAACCAAGGGACACCCTGCCATTCGCAGCCCGCAAAGCGCGGTTCGCTTTTTCCGGCTTGATTGTAGCACCATGATACAAAACAGGCGCACCATTCCACGCGGCTGTTAAAGCCGTACCAAGACCAGTAAGGGTAGCCGCCCACATTTCCGACTTGCTGCTTTGCAAGCTCCATAAGCTCTTGATTTCCGGGGCGCGTACCGTTTACAAACTCCACACCGCTTAAATCCTCGGACGGGCTTCCGTCGGGAGAACCGCCGCCAAAAATCAGCGGTTTGTTGCCGCTTGTTTCCAAATACACCCGGTACATTTCAAGCTGCTGTGGCGTAAGAAGTTCCTCCGCAAGCTCTGAAATCGGCTTGTTTGTCAGTTTCACATTTAAGATGTGATACTCATAAGGGACTTCCTCGGTGGTGGTTTCCCCGGTTTCCGGGTCGGTGCTTGTTTCGGTGCGGTAGCGTATTTCCACTTCCTCGGTCAGCGTCAAGGTGTACTGCATGGAAAAGATACGTTCAAGCTCTGCCTGTGCGCTCTGCGGGGTGTAGCTCTGCAAGAGGGCGGTCAAGTAAGACGCAAGTTCGTGGGGGTTATGCCCGATACTGTCAAGGTCGTAGCGGTATTCATCATAGCCGGGGTGGGTGCTTTCGATATTGTCAATCTCACTTTGCAGCCCGTTTTCCAATGCGGCATAGTTGTTTTCAACTGCCACAAGGTCGCTGTCCTCGGATGTGTAGGAAGTGCCAAGCACCCCGTTTGTCAAGCCCGAAAACATAGCCCCGCAAGAGGACAGCCCTGCGGAAATCATAATAAAGAGAAGCAGCGCGGCAACTGCAATCAAAATGCCCGCCGGGTGTCTTGCCGCAAATGCGGCGGCTTTCCTCGTTTCCTCGGCGGTTTTCTTCGCCGTCTTTCTTGTGGCTTCCGCTGCGGCTTTTGCCCCTCCTTTCTTTGCCGCCTTTGCATACTGGCGTTTTATCTGCTGTTTCTGCATGAAACGGGAAAGAAGGTTAGAGGTAAGCTGCGGATTGTCGCGCAAGGTCTTGTGATACTGGAAGTTGACGTTTGTCTTAAATGCTGCCTTTTCTGCATTTGCTGCTTCCCGGTAGGGTTTCAGCTTATGGCTGCGGTAGCCCTGTTTTAACTTCCGCGCTCCGTATTTCGCGCCGCGCTCGGCAAGTTCCTCTGATTTATGCGCCCCCTCAACGCCGGAATTGTCCTTTTCAACGGAATGTATCTTGTTATGGACGAAAATCCCTGCTTCCTGTGCAGGGCGGGACAGCGGGTTTCCCTTTTTGCCGCCGGGTATCGGTTTTTCCTGTTCTTCAAAGCGTAAGCGGGTCTTTGCCTTGCCTGCGGCTTCGTCAAAGGTGCGCTTCTTAACCAGTTTCTTTTGCTTTGGGATAGCTGCCTTTGCCGCGTCCAGTCGGTCAGCGGCTTTGTTTGATTTTTCAATATAGCGTTCCAGTTCCGGGGCGGCAAGTTCTTCCTCGGTAAACTGCAAGCGGGAAGATGTTGTTTGTGCGGTGGCTTCCTCCTGTGCCTTGCGTACCGCCTTTTTACTGGATTTGCGGGTCTGTGCGGCTTCGATATGCTCCATGACGCGGTCTGCGGTGGCGGTGTCCCTTGCGGGGACAGCTCCCGGTGCGTGGGGTAACGGGGAAGTTTGGGACGGTAAACCTTGAAGCTGCGTCCCGTCCTGCGCCGCTTGCTGCTCCGGGGACTTTTGAAAATCCGCGTCCTGTTCCCGTTTACTGATACGCTCGGCGGTCTGCTGTGTTTCGTTTACCTCGATAAGCCCGTCGCGGGTCATTTTCTGCGTGATTTTATCGCGGGATTTATATTGCTTCATGGTCTGCACCTCACTTTCCGCTTTCGGAAACTTCCTCCGGCTTCGTTGTCATTACCCTGTAAAGCTCGGTATCTTTCGGGAAGCGGTCTACAAAAGGCAGCACCACATTTCCATAGAAGATAAGCCCCTCGCCCGCTTCGGTGTGGGTAACATACTTCATCTGCTGCGGGGAAATATTAAGCTGCTTTGCAAGGATAGTACGGTCGCCCTGCGCTTGATTGAGCATGAGGACAAAATCGCTGTTTTCAAAGATATTTTCCACCTCGCGGCTTGCCAAAAGGTCTTTGACGTTCTGCGTAATGGCTGTGGGGATACCGCCCCATTTACGGAAACGCTTCCAAATCTCCACGCTGTAAGCGGCGGTCTGTTCCTCTTTTAAGAGCAAGTGAAACTCGTCCATATAGTAGCGGGTGGATTTCTTTTCTGCGCGGTTTATCGTTACCCTGTTCCATGTCTGGTCTTGCACAATGAGCATACCTAACTTTTTAAGCTGCTTCCCAAGCTGCTTTATATCAAAGCAAACAAGGCGGTTAGAAAGTTCCACGTTGGTTCTGTGGTTGAATACGTTAAGGCTGCCGGAAACATACAGCTCCAATGCCGCCGCGATACGGGCAGCTTCCGGCTCCGGCTGTCTTAACAGCTCGTCGTAAAGGTCGCCCAAGATAGGCATTTTTGCCGGGTCGGGGTCTGCAAGGAACGGACGGTACACATTTCTTACAGCCCTGTCAATGACGGTCTTATCGACAGGCTGCAAACCCTCCTTGCCGCCAATGACAAGCTCACAGAGGGAAAGGATAAAATCAGATTTCAAGGCTAACGGGTTGTCGTCCTCGGAATAGTTAAGGTTTATATCCATAGGGTTTACATACTGGGGCTTGCCGTCAATGCCCCTGCCCGTAGGGGAAAGCCGTATCACTTGCCCGTTCAGACGCTGCACAAGGGAAAAATACTCGGCTTCCGGGTCGCAGATGATAATGTCGTCGTCAGTAATGAGGAAAGCATTTGTCATTTCCCTTTTGGCGGCGAAACTCTTACCGCTTCCCGGCGTTCCCAAGATAAGCCCGTTTGGGTTTTTGAGCTGCTTTCTGTCGCAGAGTATCATATTGTTAGAAAGGGCGTTCAAGCCATAGTACAGGGCTTGCCCCGTCTGAAAAAGCTCCTGCGTGATAAAGGGAATGAAAATAGCGGTGCTTGATGTGGTAAGCCCCCGCTGTATCGGGATAAGGTTTTTCCCAATCGGCACACTGGATAAAAGCCCCGCTTCCTGCTGATAGTCAAGGCGTGTCAGGCGGCAGTTGTATTTCTGTGCGATACCCGCCGCAGCGAAAATGTCATTTTCCAGTTTCCGCTTCGTGTCTGCCATGTTTACCACAAGGAATGTAAGGAGAAACATTCGCTCGTTGCGGCTCTGTAAGTCCTGCAACAAGTTCTTTGCTTCGCTGCCAAAGGTGGCAAGGTCGGACGGGATTATATCCATGTCATAGCCGCTTCTAACCGCTTTTTTCTGTTCCTCAATCTTCATCTTGTCAAGGTCTGTGATTTTGCGCTTAATGGTCTTGATTGCTTCCGACTGGTCGATACTGCGGATATGTAAGTTGACGATTACACCTGTTTCCAAGTCCAGTATATCAGCAAGCATACGGTCGTTGAGTTCCGGCGCAAGGATTTCAAGGAAGCTCGCCGCGCCGATTTTACGCCCCATGCGGAAATATCTGCCCTCGCCAAAACGGAAAGAGGACGGGGCGATAAAATCCTTTGTAGACAGCCCCGACGGGGTAAGCCAGTCAAAGGAAAAGGAGAACGGCTCGCCCTCTGGGTGGAATACCCCATGCAGCACCTTTAAGCGTTCATAGCCGGATAAGGGGCGGGCGGTTACGCCAAGCACCTTGAAATTGTTAAGCACGTCGGTTTCGATACGGGAAAGCCTTGACTTTGCAGCCGCCTTGTTATCGGCTTCAACAGTAAAGGTAATGTATTTGTGCTTCACAAGCCCGTTGTTGCCTTTACTAAGCTGATTTTTCAGCATATCCGAATACTCGGTGCGGATAGAGTTAAAAGCGTCCTCCTGTGCGGGGATAGAGATTGCTTTTTCTGCCTGTTCCCGCTGCGTTCCTTGATTGATGAAAGAAAGCTGCACGCTCACGCTCGCGTCAAAGTAGTTGAGGAAATCGCACCAGTTTTCAAAAATGGCGGTCTTATCGTCAGCCTGTGCAAGCTGATAATTGATGTCCTCGAACACGACGCACTTTGAATATCTCTTTTCCGTAACCTTGCAGATACCGTCCGGGTACATGGCAAGGTAGGGAATGGTCTGCTGTGCGGTGCGGGCTTTGCCGTCGCCTTTAGCCTTTCGGATAGCTTCGGCAATCTGTTTCTTTTCGGCGCGGGTCAGCTTACGCCTGTTTCCTGCGGCTTCCCGCGTCTTTTTTGTTTGTCCTTTTGACAATCGCTGATACCTCCTTTTCTAAGTTTCGCTGCTTTTCCAAGACAGCGTATAGGTTTTCGGTTCTGTAAGGTCGCTCCTTTGGGCGGGTAAACTTTGTCTGAATGATGTTCTTAACCACCACTTCAAGGGGCTGTCCATGCTTTTCATACATGGCAAGCAGGAAGCAGGGGAGCATGACGACAATCATCGCCATAGCCGCAAGATTTGTCCCTGCGCTGCCTTTGAGCAAAAAAAACAGCGGCAGTCCGATTAAGAGAGCCGCCGCAAAACAAACGATTTGCCGCTTTGTCAGATTGAAAGCGACTTTTGTTTTGACTTTGGATAGGTCTTTGGGTACAGGTACATACGCCAAGAAAAAACCTCCTTTCTGCCCTTAGTGGGCGTTGAATATGGATTTTGCCAGTGTGCCGGATTTGAACAGGGAAAAACAGAGGATAACCGTATAGGCGGCAAGGGAAAATACCGCGCTGTGCAGATTGTCTGCGATTATCATATCGTTTACCAGTACGGCGTAAATACCGACACATATCATAATGAGGAAGCCTTGAAAACCAAGAGCGAACAGCCCTTTTAGGTAGTTGTTTCCAATCTGTCCCCATTCTCTGTTGGTCATGGTCGCAAATGGAATAGGCGATACCGAACAGTAAAGGTAAATCTCTATCATTCTGCCGTATAGGATAACGGTTATCAGTACGGACATGATTTTCATGCAAAGGCTCACAAGGCTTGTTTCAAGCACAAGTAAGAGCAGTTCGGGGATTTCCATATCTTCAAGCCCCTCCTGCATGGCGGCAAGGGCTTCGGCAACGTCGATATTCGTATCGCCGCCGATAACCCCCGCTGCGCCGGAAACGATATGCTGCGCCATATCAAAGACCGCCATTGTGATGTTGAACGTGTTGGTTACGATAAACACCGCGACAAAGGCTTTGAATATCCACTTAAAGAACATGAATGTTTCTATGTCGTGCATATTGTTCTTTTCCGTTACCATGCTGATTAGCTCGTAGCATAGGACATAGGTAATGACAAGCCCCGCAATCGGGACGATTACATTTTCAGAAAGGGTCTGTATCATGCTGAAAATGTTGGCGTTCCACCCTTGCGGGGTCTGTCCTACCTCGTTTGCGATAGTCCCGACTTTTTCGTTTACGTCCCCGAACATAGTTGACAGATTACCGTTTATCGCTCCGATAAGGATTTCCTTTATCCATTCGTTAATCGCGTCAAGTATGCTCTGCATAGGCAGCTACCCGCGCTTAACCGAACAAGCCGGAAAGCAGAGGTACAAGGATAGTGCCGATAAGGGCAACACCGCCGCCTGCCATGAGCTGTTTTATCCCCAATTAGGTGTAAAACTCTGCTCGATGGCGGGCGG